>NZ_CP150207.1:1340000-1640000 GCF_037969765.1 Paenibacillus sp. FSL W8-0186
CTTCAAGGCACGGGGAGCGGCTGTTGGGGTATCCAAGGCCAAGGAGTTGGCGATACAGGAGCTGGCTATGCCTACTAACGGCAACGCAGGCGCGGCTTGGTCGCTGTATGCCGCCCGGGCCGGAATCCGGGCCACCATTGTCATGCCGGTGGGAGCTCCGGAAATTACCCGTAACGAATGCGCGATCTCAGGCGCGAATTTGTACCTGGTCAATGGCCTGATCAGTGATGCCGGGCAAATTGTCGGGCAAGCGGTCAAGGAACATGGCTTATTCGATGCCTCGACCCTGAAAGAGCCCTACCGGATTGAAGGCAAGAAAACGATGGGGCTGGAAATCGTGGAACAGCTTCAGTGGAAAGTGCCCGATGTCATTCTTTATCCGACAGGTGGCGGCGTAGGGCTGATAGGAATTTATAAAGCGCTGAAGGAGCTTATTGAGCTAGGCTGGATCGAAGACAAGCTCCCGCGGCTGGTAGCTGTTCAAGCAGCAGGCTGCGCGCCGATCGTCAAGGCATGGGAGGAAGGCAAGAGTGTCTCCGAGTTTTGGGAGAACTCAGCGACAGCGGCTTTCGGAATCAACGTGCCAAAGGCGCTAGGCGATTTCCTTGTCCTTGAAGCGGTTTACGAAAGCGGTGGCTGTGCAGTAGCCATTGACGATGACACGCTGTTGAAGGAACTGGGGACAATCGCAAGTTTGGAAGGGGCGTTCGTCTGTCCAGAGGGCGCAGCCACCTTCGCGGCGGCCCGTCAGCTTAGGGAAGGCGGATGGATTAAAGAAGGGGAGACCGTCATAGCCCTGAATACGGGGAGCGGAATAAAATATCCCAAAACCGTGAATGTCCAGGTCCCCGTGCTGGAGCCTGGAGCCCGCCTAACCAGACGATAGCATGGATCGCATGAATCTACGTCTAATATCGCTTTAATCTTATTCAAGTTTTTTACTAAAAGACACTACTGGAGGATTTAACATGAAAGCATCATGGAGAAGCGTACAAAAAACCGCCGTTTTAGTATTTGGACTATTATGTATCATCGCCCTTGCCGGATGCAGCGTTGCCAAGCAAGCGGACAGCAATAAACCGCAGCAGCAGGGTGAAGCTTCAACGGATAGCCGCAAGCTGGTCGTCGATCTTGCCAATGAAGCGGCCAATTTGGATCCAGGGCTGCAGTACAATTTTGACAGCTATGCGGTATACCGGAACATCTTTGACAATTTGCTCCGCCGCGATCCAGCGACCAACGAAATTACAGCGGGAGTAGCCGAAGCCTGGAAGCAGGATTCCCCAACGGAGTGGACGTTTACGATTCGCGACAATATTAAGTTCCACAACGGCGACCCGCTCACGGCGGAGGATGCTGCATTCAGCATCCTGCGGATTCTGGACAAGGAATTTCTCAGCCCGCAGTATGCCAACTTCAATATGATCGCTTCTGTGGAAGCAGAGGGCAATGAGCTTAAGATTACAACAAATGAACCGAGCCCTACGCTGCTGGCGCAGCTCGTCAATTTGAGCATTGTTCCGAAAAAATACGTTGAAGAAGCAGGCAATGAACAGTTCAATTTGAAACCTATAGGCAGCGGCGCATACCTGTTCGACAGCTGGGCCAAAGGAACGAATATTACGCTGAAGGCCAATGAGGAATATTGGGACGGCAAACCGGAAGTTGCAGCGGTTGAATTCCGTTTCGTACCCGACCGGGCCAGCCGGGTGGCTGACCTGCTCTCGGGCAAGGCTGACTTCGTAGCCGGGGTAAGCCCTGACGATGTGGAGAGCATTCAGAGCAATTCCAATTTGCAAATTATCTCCACACCGACAGAGCGCATCGCATTTCTGGCCTTCAACATGGTAGATGACACGCCGACAAAATCAACTGCGGTAAATCAGGCGATTGCTCACGGCATTAACTATGATTCGATTATCGAATCGCTTTTGCAAGGCTATGGCGAGCGGGTTACTCAGGTGCTGACGCCGCTGTCGTTCGGCTACGATCCTAGCATTTCCGGCTTTGACTACGATCCGGAGAAAGCCAAGGAATTGTTGAAAGAGGCAGGATATGACAACGGCATTACAGTTGACCTGCCTACATCACCGTCATTTGACCAGCGTGTCGTTCAAGCCATTCAGGGCGATCTCGACAAAATCGGAATTAAAGTCAATATTGTGAGCACAGATCATGCCACTTTTCTGAAAAAAGTTCAGGACCCTGCCCGCAAATGGGGCAGCATCCGCTACGGCATTTGGTCCTGCGGCTGCATGGATGCCGATGGTACTCTTCTTCCGCTATTCCGTACCGATACGATCTGGAGCAGCTACTCTAATCCGGAATTCGATCAAGCGGTAGATGCGGCAAGAACAACGACGGATGAGGCGGCAAGGCTCGAAAATTATAAAACCGCATTGAACATCCTTCAGCAGGATGTGCCGGGTATCGGATTATATCAGCACTTTGCACTATACGGCGCATCTAATAAGCTGCAGTGGCAGCCTGATCCGCAGGAGAACTTCTTCGTCAAAGATATCAAATGGGTTAAATAAGGGAGCGTAGGGGGGAGCGCATATGCTTTACGTAGGACAGCGAATCGTCCAAGCTCTGGTTTCGATTTTTGGAGTAGCTACCATCATCTTTTTCATCCTGCGCTTGACCGGAGATCCTGTTCTGCTCATGGTTCCTCAGAATGCAACCGCTGAAGATATAGCTGTGCTAAGGCACGCCCTCGGGCTGGATCAGCCCGTGGGTCTTCAGTATTTGCAATTCCTGAAGCAGATTTTTACAGCGGATCTCGGCTATTCATATATTCAAAATATGCCCGTTCTGGACATTGTGATGGAGCGGATCCCCTATACGATCGATTTGGCGATATTCGCGCTCATTCTGACCGTGATTATCGGCGTGCCGCTCGGGATGATCACAGCGATTTATAAAGGCACATGGATCGAAAAAATATGCATGCCGTTCATTCTGGTCGGGCAAAGCATGCCCGCTTTTTGGACAGGCATCCTTTTAATTATGCTTTTCGCGGTGCAGCTGAAATGGCTGCCCTCTTCGGGAGCGGAGAATTTACAGTCCCTGATTCTTCCTGCCATCACCTTGGCCTCGCTGTCCATTGCTACGGTGGCGAGAATGACCCGCTCCAGCATGCTGGAGCAGCTGGGTCAGGATTACGTCAGAACGGCCCGCTCCAAAGGGGTGGGTATTCCCCGGATGCTGTACCGGCACCTGCTGCGGAATGCCTCCATTCCCATCATTACGGTGATTGGGCTGGAATGCGCGAATTTATTAGGAGGCTCAGTCATTACGGAGACGATATTTGCCTGGCCTGGCCTGGGACAGCTGACGATTCAAGCTATCGCGGCAAGGGATTTCCCGCTGGTGCAGGCGGTGGTTGTCTTGGGGGCTGCGGTTTATATTTTCATTAACCTGATTACGGATCTTATTTATGGGTGGATTGACCCAAGGATCAAGCTGGGGAGAGAAACATCACAATGAACATATCACCTACGCCTGCGCCTGATCAGCAGGCTCAAGCCCGTTCGCTGGCAGCAAGAGCGAAGGCCCGGCTGCGGAGGCTGGGGACGATTTCCGTACTGCCGTTTGCGCTTATCCTGCTGCTTTTCGTTGTTGTAGCCTTTCTGCCCGGATTGTTTACGAAGCATGATCCTACGCTGATAGAGCTTTCGCTTCGTTTGCAAGCGCCTGGCTTTGTTGGTCCGGACGGCTCGACCTATTTGTTGGGCACCGATGAATTAGGCCGGGATGTATTTAGCCGGCTCCTTCACGGGGCGAGTGTCTCCTTGGTCGTATCGGTGACGGCCGTCTTTATTTCCGGGTTCGTCGGCGGATTCCTCGGAATGCTGTCCGGATATTATCGAAATTGGGTCAGCGCCCTCATTATGCGCGTTGCCGACATATTAATGTCCATTCCTTTTTTGCTGCTCGCGATTTTGACCGTAGCGGTGCTTGGGCCCAACTTATTGAACCTGATCATTGTCCTTGGTTTGACACGCTGGCCGAGATATGCCCGCGTAGCCCAAAGCACGACACTCTCAACGGTGAACAAGGACTTCGTGAAAGCGACAGCCGCTTTGGGTGCTCGCCCGGGCCGGCTGCTCATAAAGCATATTATGCCCGAGTTGATTCCCCCGCTGGTGGTAGTGGCTACTCTGGAGATCGGTCTTATGATTCTGTTCGAAGCCTCGCTGTCTTTCATCGGACTGGGGGTTCAACCGCCTAACCCGAGCTGGGGCAATATGCTGTCTGCAGGAAGGCAGTACGTTTCGACAGCTTGGTGGCTAGCCACGTTTCCGGGCCTTGCCATCTTCCTCATTGTGCTTTCGATTAATATGATCGGAGACGCTGTCAGGGATCGGCTGGATCCGAAAAATCAAAGAAGATAACATCGAGGTGAGCGCATTGCATTTTGAAGGAGAGTTTATTGGTAAAAAGGTGGTCATAACCGGAGCTGCCGGCATTTTCGGCACTTGGATTGCCCAGGCCTTTGCGGCGCAGGGAGCGAAGCTGTGCTTATCCGACATCCGCCATGATGAACTGAGAGCGATGGGAGAAGATCCGTTGTTGCAGGACGCAGAGCTCCTGTTCCATACAACCGACTTGACCCGGGAAGCCTCGATCGCTGAACTGGCTGAGTTCATCGCACAGGAATGGTCTTCAGCAGATATATTGATCAATAACGCCGGAATTTATCAAAGACATAGATTGCTGGAAATGAGCACGAATGAATGGAACGCTTCCCTTGGGGTTAACGTTACGGCTCCATTTTTGCTGACACAGCTGCTGGCCAAGCAAATGATCAAGGACGGCAAGCAGGGTTCGATCATCAACATCAGCTCCGGGGCTGCGCTTAGCAATCAAATCGGGGGCGGGCATTATTCTACAGGCAAAGCCGCTTTGGCGATGCTGACCCGTTCCTTTGCGCTGGAGCTCGCTCCTTATCAGATCCGGGTTAACGCGGTATCTCCCGGATTTGCTCCAGGCAGCGAAGTGAGCGAGCTGTCCGCAGACTATGTGCAAAATATGATTAACCAAATTCCGCTCGGCCGCACATCCGGTCCGCAGGATGCGCCTGCGGCTATTTTGTATTTGTGCTCGAAGAGCGCCTCTTTCATTACAGGGTCTACACTCGCGGTAGATGGCGGCCGTACGGCAGGTACCTTTAAGCGTCCGCAGCCCCAGGACGGGAAGGTGACCTGAAGCGATGCATACGACTTATAGCTGGCCGAACGGGAAGCGCTGCGCTGCAGCCTTCAGTATTGATTTCGACGGAGAGAGCCCTTATTTGTGGCGGACCCGGAATGCCCCGTCCAATGCCCTCGGAGAGCTGGAACAGAGAGCCTTCGGGCCCCGTCAGGGCATCTACCGGATTCTGGAGATGCTGGACCGCTTAGATATCAAAGCCAGTTTCTATATCCCGGGCATTATTGCCGAGAAGTATCCCATGGCGGTGGAGGCCATCGCTAAAGGGGGGCATGAAATCGGCCTACACGGGTATTTGCACGAACGGGTCGATGAGCTGAGCGAGGAGCAGGTAGAGGAAAGCATCGTGCTGGGCAAGCAGGCGCTGGAGAAGGTGATCGGTCCCCGAACGATGGGATTTCGTTCCCCGTCGTGGGAGATGACGCCCGATACCTTTAAGCTGCTGCAGCGTCACGGCATCCCTTATGACAGCTCGATGATGGGCTATGACCATCCTTATTGGATCGATGGGCTGCCGGAAGTGCCGGTTCAGTGGCTGCTTGACGACGCTATCTTTTATCGTTATTTTGGGGGTTTTTCGGGGAATCCGCCCTTAAACCCGAACACCGTGACAGATACATGGTATCAGGAATTTGAAGGGATCAAGCGTTACGGGGGGCTGTTCTTATTGACCGTCCACTGCTGGATCAGCGGCCGGGGGTCGCGGATTATTGCACTGGAACGTCTGCTGACCCGATTGAAAAACGACCCGGAAGTTTGGTGGGCCACCTGCGAGGAGATCGCGGCATACCATGCCGGGCAGTACGCGGGACAATTTCATGAACCGCTTGGAGGGGGCTGGTTATGACGACTCCGCGGCAAACATCTTCGGCGGGCGATAGTGCTGCTGCCTCCGCTATTATGAAAATCGAGCAGCTTACTTTATCTTTTCAGCAGGAATCGGGTCCGGTGACGGCATTCCGAGACGTATCCCTGCAGTTGAATAAGGGCGAGATTTTGGGCCTCGTCGGGGAAAGCGGCAGCGGCAAAAGCCTCACTGCGCTGTCCTTGATGAAGCTGCTTCCCGCAAATGCCCGTTTTGATCACGGGGACATTACGCTTGAAGGCGTATCGTTAAGAAGCATGTCTGAATCGCAGATGCGGAACATTCGCGGCAATAAAGTCTCGATGATTTTCCAGGAGCCGATGACCGCCTTGAATCCTTTGATTCCGGTTGGCCGGCAAATTGAGGAATTATATATACTGCATACCAAGCTGCGCAAATCGCAGCGCAAACAAAAAGTGATCGAATTGCTGAAAGCGGTAGGCATTTCCGACCCGGAGGCCCGTTTTCATCAATATCCGTTTGAGATGTCGGGCGGGATGCGGCAGCGGGTCATGATCGCGATGGCGCTTGCTTGTAATCCCCAGGTCATTATCGCGGATGAGCCGACAACGGCGCTCGATGTGACGATACAGGCGCAAATACTGGACCTGTTAAAGGAAATTAGACGGGAATACAACACGTCTATTTTGCTGATTACACATGATATGGGTGTCATTGCTGACGCAGCCGACCGCGTGGCCGTCATGTATGCAGGCCGGCTGATGGAGGTTGGGGCAGTGGACGATTTGCTTGAATCGCCGCGCCATCCGTACACGATCGGATTGCTGAACAGCATTCCAGATTTATTCGGCGATGAGGGGGCGGAGCTGAATACGATCCCAGGCGTCGTGCCGGATTTGAAAAACATGCCCGGCGGCTGCCCCTTCCACCCGCGCTGTCCGCGAGCGACGGACATATGCAGGGAGCAGACTCCGGAGCTGGCCGAAATTCAGCAAGGACATGCGGCAGCCTGCTGGCACCCGGCAGAGGGGGAAAGAAAATGAGTATGACGGAACAGCGGGAACAGATCACTCCCTTGCTCGTTGCAGATAATATAAAGAAGCATTATAAGCAATCGGCCAAGCTTTTCGGTTTGGGCCGGTCTGTCGTTAAAGCGGTCGACGGAGTAAGCTTTGACCTGATGCCGGGCGAGACGCTAAGCCTTGTGGGCGAAAGCGGCTGCGGGAAATCGACGACAGGGCGCGCGGTGCTGTATTTGGAGCGTCCTACGGAAGGGCAAGTGCGCTATAACGGGCAGGATCTGTCCACGCTTTCGGGGGAACAGCTGCGGAAGCTTCGAAAGGATATGCAAATCGTTTTCCAAGATCCTTATTCCGCTCTTAATGGCCGAATGAAGGTTCGCGACATTTTAACAGAGCCCTTTCGGATTCATCAGCTCCATCCGGGACAAGAGGAGCAGCAAGCGAGGCAGCTCCTGGAGATGGTCGGGCTGTCCCCGGCCAGTCTGGAGAAATACCCCCATGAGTTTTCCGGCGGGCAGCGCCAGCGGATCGTCATCGCAAGAGCTATCGCGCTGCGCCCCCAATTTATCGTTTGCGATGAGCCGGTGTCCGCTCTGGATGTCTCCGTCCAATCGCAAATCGTAAATTTGTTCGGGCAGCTCCAGAAGGAGCTTGATTTGACGTACTTGTTCATTTCGCATGATTTGTCCGTCGTCCGTCATGTGAGCGATCGCGTCGGCGTCATGTACCTGGGGAAAATGGTCGAGCTCGGCCATAAGGCTGCGGTGTTTGACCAGCCGCTGCATCCCTATACTCAGGCTCTGATGAGCGCAATTCCGATCCCTAATCCGAAGATACAGCGGCAGCGGGAGAAAATTACGCTGCGCGGAGAGCTGCCGAGCCCACTGAATCCGCCAACGGGCTGCCGGTTTCATACCCGCTGCCCATGGGCGGTGGAGCAGTGCCGTCAGATTGAGCCGGAATGGCGGGAAGCAAGACCGGATCACTGGGTGGCGTGTCATCTGGTTGACGCGTAGAAGTGTTTGTGATCAACTAGGTTAGCGTCGTGATCATCTAAGATAAAGGAGTTGCATACGACATGCTGCAATCAATCGATCTAGGTCGGATTACACTGCTTGGAGCGCCGGATGTGCATCCCGGGCAACGGGAAAAGCTGGTGCTGGCGAAAGGGAAAATGGACATTGAACGGGACGCTTACTCCAGTCAGCTGATCCTTTTCAATACCGCCACACGCACGGAAGCTCCCCTGTTCGCATCGCCGCCGGACGGTCAAGGGCCTGCTGCGGATGCCAGTCCGCGATGGTCGCCGGACGGGGAACTGCTGGCCTTTATGCGGACGGGTGGGCTGTGGCTGTACGAGCCGTCTACCGGTGATGCCAGGCCGCTCGTAACCGAGCGTAAAGTGAAGGATTACATCTGGGCTCCCGATGGCCGGAGCATTGTCTTTACAAGCCGGGACAACGAAGTGAACGCGACAGCTTACAAAATTAAAAGAATGCGGTACAAGCTCGATGGCGAGGGCATGACCAACGGGTATACCAATCTGTTCGAGGTGAATGTGGGGACATCCGAAATTTCGCGGCTTACTTCCGGAGAGTCGGATTACGGCAATCCTGCTTTTTCGCCGGACGGTTCGGCTTTGTATTTTACAACCGACTTCCCGGACGGCTTCGATCTGGAGAAGCGGCCTGAAATCCGCAAGTTGGACAGGGCAAGCGGCTCCATCTCGAAATTGAAGCATGAAGCAAGATCGGTCTCCGCCTTGATTCCGCTTCCGGACGGCTCCGTGCTCGGTACGGGGAAGAAGGATACGCCGAACAGCGCTGAATTCGACAAATGGTTTTATATACAACAGGGCGGGGAAGGCCGCTGGCTGGAAGGGAACGTAGATGTGCCGCTAGGCTATCACGTCATCGGGGACAGCAAACGTACGGGTCTTAATGCGGTCGTGCGTGCTGCGAATGAGGAATGTATTTTGTTCGCCGGAACGAATGAAGGCAGACAAACCCTGTACAAGCTGGATACCGCCTCTCTGGAAATCACCGCCCTTCCTCTTGAACTAAACGTCCTGGCCTTCGATGTGGAGTACGCCACGGCTGGAGAGATCGCCGTCGTGCTTGTAGCCGATGCGATGGATCGGCCAGGGGAGCTGTACCGTGCGGTATGGCGGGAAGAAAGCGACAAGGTGGCGGTCGAGCGGTTGACTAACTGCAACGAGGAGCTGCGCCAGCAGCTGCCTGCGCTGGACATTCGCGAGCATTCGCATTTGACGCCAGACGGGCTCACTGTTCAGGGCTGGACCATGGATCCAGTCACAGATAGCGGAGGCGTCCGTCAGGGCACGATTTTAATGATTCACGGCGGGCCTCATTTGGCTTACGGCCATTCGTTTCATTATGATTTTTGGTACTTAGCTAGCCGCGGTTATCGGATTGCCTTCTGCAATCCGCGAGGAAGCTATGGCTATGGCCAAGCATTTTCCTATGGAATTATTAAGGAGTGGGGAGGCAAGGACGTCCAGGATATACTGGGCTTTCTGGAAAATGCCGTCGCTTCAGGCGATGCGGCAGCAGATGAACCGCTTTATTTAATGGGTGGAAGCTATGGGGGGTACCTCGTCAACTGGATCATCGGCCGCGACCACCGGTTCAAAGCAGCTGTAACAGAACGGTCAATCTGCAACATGTACAGCAAAATCGGCAACAGTGATCTCGGCTTCCAGATCAATTTATATGAGCTGGGCGGTCAGTCCGATCTTTGGAATGATGAGGAATTCATCATGGAACGCTCGCCGATCCGCTATGCCAGGGAGGTTGCCACACCCCTTCTGATTATTCATGCGGAGAAGGATCACCGGGTTCCCGTCGAGCAGGCGGAACAATGGTTCCAGGCATTGAAGCGTTTGGGCAAGGAAGTGGAATTTATGCTGTTTCCGGGCGCCTCGCATGCGCTGGCTTCTATAGGCAGACCGCAGCAGCGCGTAGCGCGGCTTGAGGCGTTGGCCGATTGGTTTGCGGTTCATTAACTAAGCATAAGGAAGGTGCGCCTTGAGTAAATTGTTGGAATTTATTAACGGGCAGCGGGCTGCTTTACTGAAAGATCTGGAGCAGCTTGTGAACATGGATTCCCCGACCGGAAGCAAAGTGCTGGTAGATCAAGCGATGGAGGTTGTCATCCAGCGGTTTCAGGAGCTGATCGGAGGGACGGTCGAACGGATTCCGCAGGAACAATTCGGGGATCAGGTCAAGCTGTATTTAAGGAAGGAAGCTGGAGCAGCAGCGGAGACAGGGGCTGGGCAAATTATGCTGCTGACGCATATCGATACGGTTTGGCCGGAGGGAGAGGTGGCCTGCCGCCCTTTCAGGCAAGAAGGGAACCGCCTGTACGGGCCAGGTATTTTCGATATGAAATGCGGCCTGCTGCAGGGGCTGTATGCGATGTATGCCGTTGCGTCACAGTGTAATCCAACTAAAAATATCGTATTGTTCATCAATACGGATGAGGAAGTCGGCAGCCCGTCCTCCAGACGATGGATCGAGGAGGAGGCGGCGAAGAGCGACGCCGTATTCGTATTGGAGCCGGCACTCGGCCCTGACGGGAAGCTAAAAACCGCGCGCAAGGGAGTGGGCAGATTCACACTGGAAATTGAGGGAGTTTCCGCCCACTCGGGAATCAACCACAGCGAAGGCGTGAGCGCCCTGGAGGAACTGGCTCATCAAATATTGTTCCTGCAGGGTTTGACGAACTATGAGAAGGGCTCCACGGTTAATGTCGGTTTGGCCTCTGGCGGGACGGCCGTCAACGTGGTGAGCGATTATGCACGGGCGCAATTTGAGCTGCGCATTGAGTCTAAAGACGAGGCCGATCGCCTTAGTCAGCTTATTAGCAATATGTCGCCCGTATTGAATAACGTCAAGCTTCGGGTGCAGGGAGGCATGGTGCGTCCGCCGATGGAACGGGCGATGAGCCGCGATTTATTCGCCAGTGCGCAGTCGGTCGCCCGCGAGTTGGGCTTCCCTTTGCAGGAGGCGGCTACGGGCGGAGCCAGTGACGGCAATTTTACCGCGGCATTAAATGTGCCGACGTTAGATGGACTGGGGGCCATAGGCCACGGTGCCCATGCGCTTGATGAATATGTCGAGCTGGATCACATTGCCCTGCGCAGTGCTTTATTAGCTCATTTATTGATGGAACAAATGAAAGATTAACGCTGTTTGGAGAGGAGCATCCCCTTAGTAGATTACTCTGCTAGGGGACGGCTCCTTTTTGCTATTTGTCGTTGGAGAATTAATAGTTTGTAATGCCTGCAACATTAGATGAATCTGCATCAAATGCTTCAAACGGTGATATTTTTGTACCTTCCAATGAAGCCTGTACGGTTGAGTTACTAACGTTAAATGATATAAAGGCTATTAATTGGCCCGATTCAGTTAATGGTTATTGGATATCTGTAGGGTTTTATCAAAATGATCAATTCAAAGGTCACGGATGGTTTTACAAAAATGATGGAGGCGGCGAAGCTATATTGTTAAATGGAAGTTTACAATATGATAGTACGACTTCGATTAAAGCAATGCGTTCTCTCTTTCAAAAAACTGTTGAATGTGAATGCAGCGGCTTAGTAAGTAAAGATTACTGGGATTTTAGACCGGATGAAATATAGTGTTTGGTAAGAGAAAGTGGAAGATTAATTGTTCCCACTTTCCCAAACCGATCTTTTATAGGGTTATCATATCTTTTTCTTACTTGATAGATGCAAAGACTTATCTGAGGGCAAAGGAAGATTTCGTAAGCATCGACGCTTGTATTACCCGTTTTCGCCTCATTTTCAATTGAAGACCCATCTTTCTTTTTAACGATTTCTCGGTCTCCCCTTTCAGTGACAAGCATACAATAAGAAAGCAGGACTGGCTTGTCATTCCAATCTATGAAGGATGATTGATTTCATATGAACTTGCCGTTCATCCCCAATCGAAATAAGACACTCTTCTATCGCCGTGTCATTAAGAAATTTTCCCTGATCACCGCCGGCTCCGTCATGCAGGGATTCGCTATGGCTACTTTTCTGTTTCCTCATGCCATTCCCTCCGGAGGAGGAGCAGGAATCGCTGTCCTTTTGAATCATGCGTTCGGTTTGCCCATGGGCTTCGGGTTATGGTTTGCTAATACTATTTTTCTTGTGTTCACGGTCAATTATTTGGGCAGGATCAGCGCGTTTGGAACCGTGTTTGTCATCACGGTAACGTCCGTATCCGTCAATTTCTTCGAGGTGTTCGTTGATCCTCCTTTTTCGAATGTATGGATCGATTTGTTGTTCGGTTCGGTCATTCTCGGAACCGCCATCGCGATCCTGATCAAGCAGCGGGTATCCAACGGAGGAATCGGTTATGTAGCTTTGGCGATCTACAAATACAAAAGAATCAATCCTGGCACTTCGTTGTTCTGGATGAACGGATTTATATTTGCCCTCACTGCATATGTCATTGACTGGAAAATTATTATTCTTGCCGTTGTGTGCCAGTGGCTGTCTACCCGGATTGTCAACTGGTTCCATCAGTTCCCAGGTTTGAAGTCGGTTTTTTATCCTGCCTGGCGTAAAAAGTGAATTCCCTCCGTATGTCCTATTCAAAAGACAAGAAAGACAAGAAAACCAGCCTTCAAGTGGGCTGGTTTTTTGGCAATGAGCGTATAAATGATTTTTCAAGTTCATTCATGATTTAATTCCTGTACCTGTACCTTCTCAATAAGCGGAAGTTCGTCCTTATAATTCACTTTCATAACAAATTCAGAAGACAGCTCTCGCGTGCAAAGCCCAATATCTTCTTGTAAGAAGTCCGGTTTCGCGGGATCGTAAAATTTCTTGGCCGCTTCCGACTTTCGAATCCGCTCGATCGTTTCATCAGCCGATATACGGTTTGAATTCTGTAAAATGCCTGATATATATTGCGCGCATGCCAGGTCATCATCCCCGGATGGGTGTGAAGCAATTAAATGAATGGATATGGCGGTGTCTTCTCTCAATAATTTATGCTTTATAAACTCCGCTGTCGTCCTTGCATTAGTGAAACCCGTAACAAATATATGGTCTGCATTTAATGAGTTTAAGGTTGCTTTTACTCCGTTGGTTGTCTTCTGAATCAGGAATTTCCCCCTTAGATCTGCATTTTGCAAACGTACGGGCGAATTATCCAGATCAAACCCCGCAATCGGAAGACCTTGGATCTCTCCCGCTAAAATAAACTCCGGGAATTGCCTTTTTAAACGAAAAGCATCATCTAAAGTTCCCGCCAGAATGATTCCCTGTACCCCCTTAATAAAAGCATAATGCGCTACAGTAAAAGCTCGGATAACATCAATGATGACATTAATTCTTGAAGCTCCGAGTGTATGGTTGTGCCCCTGTATAATCTTTATAGTCATTTAACATCCCTTTCAGCCAGCATAATGCGAGGTTTTATAACAGTATATTGGCCTAATTGAAAGTGGTGCTTCTCCCCGGTACATAAGAAATTTTAAGTATATCCGTTTCTAAGCTCATAAGAAGAATACTTATTTTGCTATATGCAGATAATAACCGAACAATCCAGGTCAGGGGAGCTATCACAAATGGAAAAAACAAAATCGCGAAAGCTGAATATTAGCTTCCAGAGCGACATAGAACTGACAGAACCTACGAAATCAAAGGACACGTCGACAAAATCAGATAACGGCTCAAAAGGACGCATCTGGGAGTTTATTGCGCTTGCCACGATCCCTATCGTACTCGTTTTCGGCAATTCCATGCTGGTACCGGTTCTCCCCGTAATGCAAAGAGAGCTTGGAATCAGTAAATTCCAAAGCAGTTTAATCATATCTATTTTTTCTTTGGCTGCAGGAGTTTTCATTCCGGTGATCGGCTATCTGTCCGATCGTTTTGGCCGAAAGGTCATTATTGTGCCCGCCCTAATCATTTATGGGGGAGCCGGAATCTTGGCCGGGTTTGGTGCCATCTGGGACTCCTATGCGGTTATCATTGCCGCCAGAGCGATTCAGGGTCTTGCTGCAGCAGGAACGGCACCGATTGCTATGGCGCTCGTAGGTGATTTATACGATGGGGGGACGGAGAGCAAGGCACTTGGTTTGATCGAGGCATCGAACGGGACGGGAAAAGTTCTTAGTCCGATCATCGGTTCCCTGCTTGTTTTGATCGTCTGGTATGCCTCATTTTTCGCCTTTCCTGTATTTTGCGCTTTGTCTCTGTTAGCCGTGATCTTTCTGATCAAAGAACCGAAACAGAACGAAAAGAACGAGTTATCAAAATACATTAAAAAAATTGGACAAATATTCAGGGAAAAAGGGAAATGGCTCATCACTGCATTTTTCGCAGGTTCGTTAGGACTCTTTATATTGTTTGGGGTGCTTTTTTACTTATCTAATATTCTTGAGGAGAAACCTTACAATATCGATGGAGTCATGAAAGGTTTGGTACTGGCCATTCCCTTATTAGGTATGGTCATTACTTCATATACCACGGGAAGCCTGATTAAAAAAAATGGCAAATTAATGCGATGGCTTATGAATATCGGGTTGGTTGCCATGACGCTTTCTCTTGCTGCCACCTTGTTCTTTTTAAAAAATATATATGTATTTATCGGGTTGCTAACGGTTAGCAGCATTGGAACCGGCCTGCTCCTCCCCTGCTTAAATACGATGATCACCGGTGCGATTCAGAAAAGTGAACGGGGGATGATCACGTCCCTATATAACAGCTTGCGATTTTTGGGTGTAGCGGCGGGCCCCCCATTATTCGGCTGGATGATGGATAAGTCCGATAGCCTGGTTTTTATAACGGTTTCCATACTATCGCTTGGAACCCTTTGTTTTGTATTTTTTTTAATCAAACCCCCTCCTCAAATTGATTAAATAGCTCTTATAAATTTCAAAGCTATGGGCACATGCCATGAAAAATCAGCATATGATGCCTATGTCATTGGAATGAAGCGACAAGTCAAAAAGAATTGAGGAGAATCCAGATGAAAAGTTCCTTACATGAAATTTGGCCAACAGAATTAAGTGACCCGTGCGGATTTCGTAAACCATCTGTACTTGATAGCACGAACGAAACACACCTTGTTTCTAGTCGGGGACATACGATGGTTATCGATAAGGGTCTTGGCAGAAACTCATTTATGGATCTGATGGAGACAGGTTCAAACTATATCGATTGTGTGAAATTTGGATTTGGAACGGCCCCGCTCTATAATACTGAATTGCTGCTCTATAAAATCAACTTGGCCAAACTGCATGGGGTCACGGTTATGCCGGGCGGCACGTTATTGGAGACGGCCGTACAGCAAGACGTAGTCCCGGATTTCTTCAACACCATATGCAATCTCGGTTTTAATGGTGTTGAAGTATCGGATGGTACGATTGAACTCTCCCGCGATAAACGTACGGAATTGATCCAAGAAGGCAAAAAGTATGGCCTAAAGGTCTTTACGGAATACGGAAAAAAATTGTCGGGATCACTTATAGATGCAGCCGTGCTGGCCGATATGCTAGAGGCCGATCTGAAGGCAGGGGCAGAGCTACTAACGATTGAAGCTCGTGAGTCAGGCATGGGGGTCGGCGTTTTCGATGAACATGGTGAATGCCGGTTGAATCTTCTGGATGATGTGCTGAAGTTTGTAACGGATACGGATAAATTGATATGGGAAGCGCCTTTAAAGAGTCAGCAGGTGCTGTTTCTGAACAAATTCGGCCCTAACGCCAATTTAGGGAATATCTTTCCAGGCGATATTCTTTCTCTTGAAACGCTGCGGCGAGGACTCCGTCAGGATACTTTTACCTTTGGGGTCAGAACGAAAAAAGAAAAGGAAAAGGAATATTTTTATGTGATTTAAGCCTGGATGTCCATGGTGCAAAATCAGCGCGTACCGGGATTCAACGGGTACGCGCTATTCTTTAATTGCCTGCTAATATGAAAAAATGCCTGAAGACAGTTACCTTTAATGAGTAGTTGAAAAGCAAGACCACTCTTTATAGCAACATTAAAAGCTTATTCCATTTCAGAAACGAGAAGGAATAAGCTTTTAATGTTGGGTGAAATTTTCTGGATAATTAACGGAGGTAGATAATACGGGTCAGGTCTTCCTTGAGAAATTAACTAACACGGGTGAACACTAAAAAACACTATATAGAAAGGGAGTTTTGAATGATTACTTGGAAAGTTGGGGGATCTTTACTATCATTATCCCAGGATTGTTGATGTTTTTAGTAACGTCCTTGGAACCTCACTCATTAGATGAACGGTTAGAGAACGGGAAAGAAAAAAGGAAAGGAGGGCATGGATATGAGACAAGGTAAACAAGATGTTGAGCTGGGTCGTTTCCTGAGCCTGATCCTGCGTCATAATCCCGGAGTGGTGGGGATCAAGCTTGATGCGAACGGCTGGGCGGATGTCAAGGAATTGCTTACAGGTCTGCACCGTGCGGGGCGTATCGTGGATATGAATACCCTGGAGCGGATTGTACGAGAGAATAGCAAACAGCGCTATAGTTTTAATGAAGACCACAGCAAAATTCGTGCCAATCAAGGCCACTCCCTTGCTGTAGATGTAGAACTTAAAGTAGAGGCTCCGCCAGAATACTTATACCATGGTACCGCAGCGCAATCCGTTGACAGTATTCGCATGCAGGGAATTACAAAACAATCCCGTCAGCATGTACATCTCACCTCGGAGAGGGAGACAGCCACCCGCGTGGGCGGCCGTCATGGCAAGCCGGTTGTTTTGAAAGTTCGGGCAGGAGCTATGCATCGGGATGGATTTATTTTTTACCGGTCGGAAAATCAGGTATGGTTATGTGATCATGTACCGTGGGAGTACATCGTTAAGTAATATCTTTTAACTCAACATAGAAGGGAATTAGTTCGCTTGAAATTGTTGTATAAAACCTTCAG
The DNA here is from genome assembly GCF_037969765.1 of Paenibacillus sp. FSL W8-0186. NCBI lineage: Bacteria > Bacillati > Bacillota > Bacilli > Caryophanales > Paenibacillaceae > Paenibacillus > Paenibacillus sp. FSL W8-0186. Next base: position 1,357,002 of record NZ_CP150207.1, read on the forward strand.
CCAAGGTCATGAGGTTGCCGTATATGAAGCAGTAGAATTGGATGGAGAGAAAGGGACTTTTCGTGTGCTGCAGTTTTCAGAAGAGGCGGTACAAGGGGCGATGGATATGGCTAATCCGGAGCGTGTCGTGCTGGAATACCCCCGGGCAATCTGTCATCTGATGGAATATAACCAACCCTCATTTGAACGTGTATTTCTGATTGGACATGGGATTGGCACACTCTCTAGACACTTTGCGGACAAAACGTTTGATGTGGCGGAGTTGGATCAAGCGGTCGTAGATATTAGCCAGGAGTGGTTTGGATATTCCAAAGATAATGTGAAGGTTGGCGATGGTCGAGTTCTGTTGGAGAACGAACCTCTGCATGTCTATGATTATGTCGTCTTGGATGCATTTTCACCTAAGGGGACGCCTAACCATCTTCTGTCCAGCGAGTTCTTTCATATGGCTGCAAGCAAGCTGGGGCACCACGGTTCGCTAATCATGAACCTCATGGGCAGGGGCGAGCAGGATCAATGGATGAATGCGATACATAGCACGCTTGGCGAAGTGTTTCCTTATACGAAGTGTTTTGCCTTGCCCGTTGAAGGGGACAGGGATCTCCGCAATATTATTATGATGGGCAGCAAACAAAACATCCATTATCAACTTCGGCATATGGCGGGATTTATCGAGTTCGAGGCTGGGCAGGGTTATATTATTTATGACCGTAGTTGATGATTCATGCAATAAGCGAAGGTTCGTTAATAATTGTTAGACAGTTTAACTTACAGTTTGTTGAGGAGGGGCTGGGATATAACGCAGCCCTTTTCCCCAGGTTTAACATTATATAATATCAACCCGCTTTCACTGATTTATCAAAGTACCCGATGAGAAAATCACGAAACTTGCGCGCAGCGAGGGACAGATACCGTTTCTCGTGCCATGCAATTTGGAAATTGCGCTGGCAAACGGGGAACTCAATTCGCAGCAAGTTCAGCGGAGAGCCGGAGCCGCCGCAATTTCCTACAAGTGCAACGCCCAGCCCGGCGCGGACAAGGCTTGCAATACCGGCAGGTTCGTCGACCCGGCAGACGAAGTTAGGAGTGATCCCCGCTTCTTGAAACAGCAAATCGTTCATTTTCTGAACAGGAAACCCTTCCTTGTACCCGATAAACGGGTCCTCCGCCAGTTCACTCAAGCGGATGCTCTTTCTCCCGGCAAAGCGGTGTCCTTGGGGGACAGCCAAATAAACATCTTCCTTCAAAACAGACGCCGTGCTAATGTCAGGACGATCGATTGGCAGCGGCGTGAAGCACATGTCAACCTCGCCTGTCTCCACCAAATGCGCCATTTCCTCCATCGAAGCCTGTGTAATCCGAAAGTTGACTTCCGGATGAAGCGCTAGAAATTCGCCAAGTGCATCTGATAACCTGTCCAGCGTTGATGTCGCGAGGTGAATGCTCCCTTGTTCGAGTCCAGCCAGTTCGGACACTTCTTTCTTTCCTTCTTCCAATAGGGCGAGGGCCTTCTCAACTTTGTCGAGAAAAGCTTTACCGAACGCATTCAGGCGAATCCGCCCTCCGTGCCGGTCGAACAGTGGAACCCCAACGTTTTCCTCCAGTCTTGAAATCGTCTTGCTCAGCGCAGGCTGCGCGATGCACAGCTCCTCCGCAGCCTTCGTCATGTGCTCCATCCGGGCCACCGTTCGAAAATACCTCAACTGCAGCAGCTCCATATTCGTCTCCCTCCCATATACCTCAGTATATGATCTATATGTGTAAAGATATATTTTTGTTTATTTATAAGTGATTGTAAAATAAAGCATGTAAGGAAAGCAATATGCTCTGCGTAAAAAATACCGCATAAGGCAGAGAGGAGGGCTCACGCTATGAAAGCCGCATTCCAGCAACAAACCAGCGAAAAGTTGATTCGGATTCTGGCCTTCACGCTGGTCATTTCCGTCATGAGCGCAACGATGTTCAATATTGTGCTGCCTGAAATTGCTCTAGAATTCGATTTATCCTTATCGCAGGTCAGTTGGGTGTCATCCGCCTTTTTGTTGATTTATGCGATCGGAACGGTGACCTATGGAAGGTTAGCCGATACGTATAAACTCAAACATTTGCTGACCTTCGGGCTGCTCTTCTTTGCGCTTGGCTCGATGATTGGTTTGTTCGCCCAGCAATATTGGACCGTTCTGCTCGGCAGAGTATTGCAAGCCGCAGGTGCTGCGGTTATTCCCGCTACAGCCGGCATTATCCCGGTTCGGTACTTCCCGCCGGAAAGCCGAGGGCGCGCGCTTGGCATTGCAATGACCGGTCTTGCGCTGGGCAGCGGGCTCGGTCCGGTTATCGCTGCTTTGCTCGTGAGCGTTGTTCACTGGCGATGGCTGTTCTGCATGCCGCTGTTCACGCTGCTGGCGCTGCCTTATTACCGCAAATATTTGAATGATACGCCCGGGAATTCAAGCCGGATTGACTGGCTGGGAGGCGGATTGCTTGCAGGGACTGTAGCCTTGCTGCTGCTCGCGATTACGAATCAAGCGTGGATGCCCGCCGCCGGATGCTTGCTCTTGTTCGTCCTATTTATGACAAGAATTCACTCTGTACCGGATCCGTTCATCAAGCCCGTTCTGTTCCGAAGCAAAAGATATTCGCTTGGGCTGACGATTGCATTTCTGGCGACTGGAATAGGGTATTCGCTTGTATTTCTCAGCCCGCAGCTGTTGGCGCAAGTCAACCAGCTGGAACCGGGACTGGTAGGCTTCGCACTGGTTCCGGCTGCAGCTATAACGGCGGTTTTGGGACGCAAAGGCGGCAGGCTGGCAGATAAAAAGGGCAATTCGTTTCTATTCTACTTGGCATCGGCATTGCTGCTCGCATGTTTCGGGTTATTGTCCACCTTCGCAGGCATGCCGCCAGTGTTCATCGCAATCATCCTGATCTTCGGCAATGTCGGGCAATCTTTCCTATCCATTGCGTTGTCGAACGCGATTTCTCTTTCACTGCCAAAAGAACAGACAGGCGTAGGCATGGGGTTGCTTGCGATGCTGAATTTTGTTTCCGGCGCCATTGCGGCGGGGGTTTACGCACAAATTGTCGATCAAGGCGCGAGCATACGTTGGAATCCAGTGAACTCACATCCGTCAGCGTTCGTTTACAGCAATATTTATTTGGTTCTTGCGGTTTTGCATGCGGGTATTTTGTTGTTCTATTATATGCAGTTCGGGAGAGCCAGGCATGCCGTTCAGAAAGAAGATAATTTGAAAAGAGCAAACAGGGAGGAACTCATATGAAACCACTAAACATCGGTATTATTTTAGGAAGTACACGCCAAGGACGCGTCAGTCCACAAGTAGGTAATTGGGTTAAAGAAATCGCTGACAGGCGTGGAGATGCGAATTATGAAATCGTAGATATCGCAGACTTTCAATTGCCCTTTTTTGGAGAAGGGACTGGTGAGGAGCCTGGTTTAATCGCTTGGTCTGAAAAGTTATCCAGCTTGGACGGGTTCGTATTTATTGTCCAGGAATACAATCACAGCATTACCGGAGTGTTAAAAAATGCACTGGATTCAGCACGAAGCGAATGGAACAATAAGGCAGCGGGCATCGTTAGCTATGGTTCAACGGGCGGAGCCCGCGCAGCCGAACATTTACGCGGGATTTTAGGAGAACTACTCGTGGCGGACGTTCGTGCACATCCAACATTTTCGATGTTTACGGATTTTGAGAACTTCAAAACATTTAAACCTGCCGAGCTGCACATAGATAAAATCAACGAAATGTTAGATCAGCTTATCGCATGGAGCGGCGCTTTAAAAACATTACGGTAATCGATGGCGCTATAAAATATGGGTAAGTAAGGGAGGGTTACACTATGAAGGCAGCAGCATTTCGTTCGATTGGCGGGCCTGAGGTGATGGAGGTTATGTCGTTTCCCGATCCGCAGGCTGGTCCAGGCCAAGTCAGGGTCCGGGTAAAAACGGCCGGGGTACAGCATTATGATTGCGGCCTGCGAAGCGGCTGGACACCGCAGGGCGTCGTTATTCAACTTCCGCAAATTCCGGGCAATGAGTTCGCGGGCATCATCGATCAAGTGGGTGAAGGTGTTACGGGTTTTCAAATAGGCAGCGAGGTACTTGGCTTCGCGCTAATGAATTGTTACGCGGAATACGTGGTTGTGGGCATAGATCAAATCGTCAACAAGCCCCGCAGTATGACCTGGGAAGAGGCAGGGGGGCTGACCGGCAATGGCCAAGGGGCGTATATCGCCTTGAAAGCCATCGGCGTTGGGCCAGGCGATACTGTATTGATCAATGGCGCGGCTGGATCGCTGGGTGCTTTTGCCGTACAGCTGGCTAAGGAGTGGGGGGCCAAGACCGTCATTGGTACTGCCAGCGAGAGGAACCACGACTACCTTCGTTCGTTGGGCGCTGTTCCGCTGACGTATGAGGAAGGACTGGCCGAGCGAGTACGCGCGATTGCGCCGGATGGCGTCGACGCCGCATTCGATACCGCTGGAGGCGAGGGGCTTCGGGCTGCGGTGGACTTAGTGCGGGCCAAGGAACGGATATGCACGTTTTTCGCCTATGACCTGATCGAGGAGCTGGGCCTCCGCGTTGTCCGCGGCGAACGCTCGGCAGCCCGCCTTGCAGAACTGGTCGAACTGCATTCCAAAGGCAAACTGCACATCCATATCAGAGAGACCTTCCCGCTGGATCGGGTCGGCGATGCCCACCGGGCTATCGAAACAAGACGCGGCCGCGGGAAGATCGTCCTCACCCTCGACTAAAGTTTGAGGCATTATTAGTTTAGGAGCCTACCAGATGATTAAATCGGAGGCTCTTTTTTGTTTGTATACTTTTTTTCGCTTATAAATTTACGATACGTGTGAAATAAATGGTGTTGTATTTCGTTATAGAAATGTCAGCCTCATTGACCAAGTCGTAAAATGGAGGGTTTATTCATGGATTTACAAGGAATCATCGACAGACTGTTGCCGATTCTGCCGACGGCGCTGATCATAGCTTTGGTGTTCATCGGAGGCTCGTATTTATCCTACGCCTTATACCGAAAGAGAGGCGGGAGAAGAAACGTAACCGCCAGGCAGGTTATCGCGACTTTCCTGATTCTGGCGTGGTTTGTTGTAGTTATGGTATTAACGACATTCAGCAGAGGCGCCAATTATGAGGGGTGGGTTAATTTCCGGATCTTCAGCGGTTATGTGAATGCATGGAATCAATGGTCGTTACAGGAATGGCAGTTGATTATTTTTAACATGCTGATGTTCGCTCCGCTCGGTTTCCTGCTGCCGCTTCTAGGCAAAACAACACGCCGTTTCGGTCCTGTTCTGCTTCTGTCGCTTCTTATAACGCTGGGGATTGAGTGCATTCAGATGTTGAGCCGCAGGGGTATTTTTGAACTGGACGATATTCTACACAACACACTTGGAAGTATGGCGGGATATTTCGTGATGAGCGCAATCCTAAACACCGCTGAACGTCGAAAGCTCGCGGTCAGATCTGTATGGAAGGCGCTCAGTATACCGCTATTTTTTGCCCTGCTTTTTTCCGGAGCTATGCTTGTCTACAATATGAAAGAGCTTGGCAACCTGTCCATTCGTCCGGCGATTACGCAGGACATGAGTCATGTTAAAGTAACGCTTAACGCCAATTTACCAACCGAGGCCGAACCGGTATCTCTTTATTCCAACAGCCGCATTCATCATCTTAAATATGGGGAAGAGATGGCAGGGCTGATGAAGCGTACTTTTAACCTGCAGCAGGTCGGCGGCGTCCGCATGGATGGATTTAACCGCATATGGATGCTTCATGCCGATGACGGAAAGGAATATACGTTTAATTACGCTGTCAACGATGGCGGATGGTGGTTATCAACCGAAGGTGATGGAAGCGGCCCGATGGAGCAGGAGGAATTGGCCAAGCATGGAGAGTATTATGGAAGCTGGATGCTTTCCAGCGGCATATTACCCCCAAATGCTGTATTCAGCACACAAAATGAAGATACGATTCGTTGGGATATTGAATGGTCCATCGCAGACATCGCTCGAGGAAATAACGATTATACAAGTGGAATGGTAATGATTGCACCTTCCGGAGAACACCAAATTCCACATAACTTATTTTACTCTTTGCAAGAGAACAAGTTTGTACGCAAAATTGAAATTATTAGTCCGGCTCAAGCCTATATGGATGTTGCCAAGGGGAACTTTTATGTTTTCAATAACTTGAAGAACGGCGACCAACTGAATGTGGACGAATATGAACTGACCTATACCTATGATTCAAAAGGGTATTACCAACCCGTTTACCGGTTCACAGGAACGGTGAATGAATCGTCTTGGTCCACGTTGATTCCGGCAGTGAAATGAATCATCGTTCACTCGATCTGAATTCTAATTAGTTCCCTTAATTTGAGGAAGGAAAAGAGGGTAAGTTCGATGGCAAAATGGGATAACATGCTGTCTATGCTCTGGATGCTGCGCTCTGGAAGGAAGCTCACCGCTGCGCAGATCGCGGACAGTTTAGAGATTAGCGTCCGCACCGTGTATCGATATATCGATGCATTATGTGCCAGCGGTGTACCGGTAATCGCAGAATCAGGCCATGATGGCGGGATTCGCATTCTGGACAGCTTTAAGGAGACGCCACTGTTCTTCAATTCTTTAGAGCTGAAGGCGCTTGTGGACGCATTTAAATTTGCGCAAGGCGCAGGCTATCCATATACGGAGGAGTTACAGAGCGCATTGAAGAAGGTGGAAAACGGGCTGCATGAGGAGCAGCGCCATGATTTGTCCCGTCAGACAATCGGCTTGGATGTGATTGCTCCAGCGCGTCCGCCTTCCGTCATTCGGTTGCTCAGGGATCTAGAGCAGGCGGCGAAGGAGGGAAGAACGGTCCGCATCGCCTATCGTAAAGCAAATGCTGAGCAGGCATACGAACGTAAGGTTGATCCGTACGGGCTGGCTTATGACCGGAATGAATGGTACGCTGTCGCCTTCTGCCATCGGTCTCAGGAGATTCGGACGTTCCGTGTAGACCGAATCGAGGGGCTGGAGGAGACCGAATTGCGATTTGATCAGCCTCTGCATTTCTCCGCGTCGACTTACCTCCGCGACCAGTCCGAGCGAAGTCGGGAGGCGGACGGACCGTTGACGGTCATTTGCATTGAGGGAGAGTCCGACGCACTGAATGCGGTTTGCTCCCACTGGCATTTGCGCCACTATTTGACCGAACGGAGCGATCGAGAGGCCCGGTTTCTGCTCGATGTCCCGACAATGAACAAGTACCTTCCGATGTATCTGATCACGTTTGGCACGGCCATTCGGATTCGGGAACCGCTTGAGCTACAGTGTATGATCCGGGAAATGGCGTATGGAATCGCAGAACATTACGCTAACAATAGCGACGGAGCTTGAACTTCACTGACACCGATTGTCAGCGAATCCGGTATACGATAGAGATACGGCTGCGGCAGTGACAGTCTAACGATGACGAATCAAGGAGAGGTGAATTCATCTATGCTTCAACACTCGCAACAATTATACGAATATCATGTTTGGGCGAATGACCGACTATTCGCTCACCTAGGGCAGCTTCCAGAGGATGTATTTCATGCAGAGGTGACGAGCGTGTTCCCGTCTGTAGCGCAAACGCTCGGACATATGTACTTATTCGAGCAGCTCTATATGTCTGTGCTCGCAGGAGAACCGAACGAGATTATTTTTTCGAAGATCCCGGAGTGGACAGAGGAAGCGCAGGTAAAAACCGTAGACGAGATGCAGCGACTGTTCGGCGGTGTAACTGAACAGTTCCGCGATTTGCTGCGGCGTACGCCGGATTTGGACAAGGCGATGACGATTGAGCATCCCAAGTATGGCCGGCTCGATACGCATTTCTCCGATATTCTGCATCATGTGGTCAATCACGGGACGTATCACCGTGGCAATGTGACCGCGATGTTGAAGCAGCAAGGGTATGCTGGGGTTCCAACGGATTATTTATTTTATTTGATGGAGTGCCAGGAAAGTCGGCAGTAATTTCGGCAGCAATCCTGGCAGGCGAGTGACTTCGCAACTAGCCGGATGCGGACATCTCAAACAGCTTAGCCATAGTCAGAAGGGCGGGGTAGTTTCATAAATGGCCACCATTTTGGTGGCCATTTATGAGAACCTGCCGTTACAGACGGCCGGAGAACCCCGCCAATATAACATGGCCTCAACTCAAATTAACAATCTGATTCATATCCGTTCCCTCGGTATTCTTGCCTAACATTCTGCGGAACAAGAATTTGACCATTTTGAATTTATTGCCCGAATCCCAGTACTCCGCAGTTTCCGCATTTACCTTGATGAGAACCAGATTAGGATCATCAGAAGTGGTTTCAAGCAGTTCCTCGTACATCGGATTCCACAGTTGTTGCAATTTCTCCTGATCCTCCACCAACTCAGCTTTACCGCGGATAGAGACAAAGGATTTTCCCGCATAGGCTGCGTTCACATGCTGATTCTGAAGCAGCTCGTGGAATTTGCCGCTATCCTTCTTTGTCAGGAACCAAAGAGTTCCGTCAAACTCGACATCCTGGGTTTTCATGGGCCGAGATACGAGTCCCTCTTCTGAAACTGTCGTTAGCATCGCGGTTTCGATCCCTTTGATTAATTCATGGACGGTTTTGATCGCTTCCTGATTGTCGGTAACAGAACTCGTCATGTTTTCATCCTTTCAAAAAAATTATATTTTATCATCTGTTCTGTTACCTTTCCCTAATCCGAAAAAAAGTAGTACACGCTGGCTTATGCTATACAAAGGTTATGACATAATGGAGTGCATTGTCTCAGTACATTAACGTAACCGTCGAATACTCGGCATTTGCGCTTAAAGGATTGTTCGTAATGGCAATGGCCAGTGAACGTGTATTCCGGGGGAGCTCGAAATGAATTTGTCCGTGCGGAACCGGGGAAAGCGGTGGGTTCAAGATTTGGCTTTTAGACAGATCAGGATAATAGCGGGTGCCTTCGGCATCCACTAAAGTGAAATACTCGGTCCGGAGTTCGATATTGTTGTCATCTGCTATTTTCGCACTAACGTTTACGGTTACAATTCGGTTCCTATTCCGTTTCCTGTGATCCACAAACGATGCGACAGTAATATCCATATCCCCCACGGACACCGTTTCTTCAATGGGGATAGGAGTGTCAGCTCCCTCTGATGATGAAGAGTCGGTACTGCAACCGGCGACGACCATAATAAATAGTAAACATAGAATACTGAGTTTCTTCATGATTTCCTCCGACAATAGTACTAGGTCATACCTTACCATATATGGACGGAGAGGGAAATATATGAAATTATACTAATATCCTTAGTGCTTATTATTTTGTTTATGGATGGCGTAAAAGGGACGTATGCTTATCATAGGCATATGAAAAGAAAAAAACTTAGTTCGCTCATTTATGGAAACTAAATAAGCGGACTAAGTTTGATCATCGCCGTTTCCCTCTCCTACCGCACTTGCCTCTTTAAGTAAACATATATTGTCAGCGGAGCGAAGATGACGATCAGCAGCAGGCCGACGCCGATGCCCGCCGCGAGGTCGACTGCGTCCGCAGTTCCGTGAAACAGTCCGCGCGTCAGAGCAACGGCTGCACTGATCGGGTTCATATCGACCGCGACTTGCAGCCATCGGGGCATTGTCGATGTGTCGACGAGCACGTTGCTGGCGAATAGGAGGGGGTACACGAGCATCATGCTTGTGCCCGATACCGTCTCGGGTTGCTTGGCCACATTACCTATGAGCGAAAACACCCAACTTACACTATAGGCAAAAAATAAAACATATATCCCCGCCAGCACAGCGCCACCGATACCCCCGTCCGGCCGGAATCCAAGCGCAAATCCCATGGCCAGAACGGTGAGCACCGCTGCCAAGTAGCGCAAGCCATCGGCAATAACCGAACCGAAGAGGGCAGCGGGCTGCCAAAACGGCATTGTGCGGAACCGATGATAGACGCCTCTGGCGATATCCGTGCATAACGTCGTACCGCTATAAACTGTCATCGGCACAACGGTCAGCACGAGGATGCCCGGCAGCAGATACTGAATATACCCGCTGACAGAGCCGGCAATCGCCCCGCTGAACAAGAAGGTGAAGATGAGCAGCATGATAATCGGCGACAAGACCGCCTCAACAGCCAGGCCGAAGCCGTTGTTTCTCATATGATGCAGCGTTCTTCGCATGAATAGCGCAGTTGCAGCAAGGCCGCTTGGACTTCGCCGCGGTTTTCGCCCTTCATATGTCTGCAGAATACTCATGTTGCCACCTCATTTCCATTTCCGCGATCTGGGGTCAGCGCGAAGTACACATCGTCAAGGTTCGGCTCGTTCAAGGCGAAGTCGTCGATCATTATCCCTTGACTGATAAGGTTGCCGATGACCGCATGCGCCAGCGCGGCTTCCGGCACCGCTGCTTTCACAGTCAGCCCGTCTTCTTCCGAATGGGCTGTTAGACCATGTTCGTTTGCGAGCAGATGACAAATGCCAGCTAAATCGGTCCCCTCCGCCAGTCGGATCGTCAGCGTCTTGCCGCCGATCGACGCTTTTAACTGCTCTGGCGTGCCGACGGCGATGACCTTGCCTTGAGCGATAAAACCGATACGATCGGCCAATTGGTCGGCTTCTTCCAGGTACTGAGTCGTCAATAGCACAGTTGTCCCGTTCTTCACCAAATGGCGCACCGCTGCCCACAGCTCACGCCGGCTCTGGGGATCAAGCCCGGTCGTTGGCTCATCAAGGAACATCACCTGGGGCGCCGGGAGAATGGCGGCTGCAAGATCCAGCCGTCGGCGCATGCCGCCGGAATATGTTCCGACGGTTCGGCTGCCCGCATCCTCCAATTTGAACGATCCGAGCAATTCTGCCGCAAGCGCGTGGGCATCCTTGCGTGAATAGCCGTGAAGCCCCGCGAACAGGGTCAGGTTTTGCCAGCCGGTCAGCGATTCGTCCAGCGCCGCGTACTGACCCGTGACACTGATATGTCTGCGCACGACAGCGGCATCCTTCACCACGTCGTACCCACAGATGCTCGCCGTTCCCTCGTCCGGACGCAGCAGTGTGGTCAGCATATGGATCATCGTTGTCTTGCCGGCGCCGTTCGGACCGAGGAGCGTGAACAGCTCCCCTTGCCGAATCGCCAGGTCCACTCCGCGCACAGCCTCATGCGTCTGGAACGATTTGCGCAAGCCATGCGCTTCTATGGCGTACGCCATCTTTATCCCTCCTCTGATCCCCGTTAGGATAGAAACATCCGCTTATGCTCCTCTGCCCACTCGGCAAACGTCCGGGCTGGCCGCCCAAGTACTTGCTCAATCGTCGGGAGCACGGTATAGCCAGCCTCTGGCGGATTTTTCGCGATCTGTACGAAAAAATCAACGCTCTCTTCGTCATAGCCCTGATCCCGCCATTGCTGACGTGCTTCTTCCTCGGTCAGCTCGATGAAGGGGATGTCCTTACCGGCCGCCGCTGCGATCGCGCGAACCGTTTCTCGGCGTGTCAGCGCTTCGGGTCCAGTCAGCGGATAGCTTCGACCGTGATGGCCCCTGCCTAATAGTGCCTCAACGGCAACGGCGGCAATATCGCCCTCGTGTACCCGCGCGCTCAGCGCGTCCCCGTAGAACTCCCGCACGACGCCTTCCGTTCGGATGGTCTCCCCCCAATCCGCCAGCACGTTGGCCATAAATTCGGCTGGCTTAACCAGCGTCCATTGCATGCCGCTGGCTCGCAGCGTTTCCTCTACGATGCCTTCCTCATAGCCGACCAGTACGACAACTCGCTTCACGCCGGCAGCTTCCGCCAGCGCTATAACTTGAGGGTCCGTGTAGAGATCAGCATGGGGTTCGTCGCTGGAGATAATCAAGAACATGGCCTCGATCCCTTGCAACGCTTCCTTCAGTGTCTCCGGCTTCATCAGATCGCCCGCCGCAATCTCTACGCCTTCCGGCAGCTTGGCTTTTGCCCGTTCGGGATGACGCGTTAGCGCCCTAACGGAACTTCCCCGCTGCACCAGCAGCTCCGTTACATGTTGTCCAACCGTTCCTGTTGCCCCTGTCACCAAAATCGTCATATTCCATTTCCTCCTCGTTTTTTCGCATAATGCTGGCGGATGGCTTCGATATGGGCGATGACATCATCCTGCAGTTCAGCCGGCGATACAATCTCGACGTTCGTTCCGTAGCTGGCAATGACCGATAACGCATACTCTTTCTTGTAAAAGGTCGTGTGCACATCGATCCAATCCCCCTGATACGTGCATTCACCCGGGAATTGCTCGAATACGCGGGTACGAACCGCCAAGCCGAAACGAAGATGGGCGCAAATTCCTTGAATTTCGCTCTCTTCCGACTCGTCCGGAATTTGCCGTGGGACGAATATTTCCCCGCACACATCGAGCGAGGCGATTCGCGACACGCGAAAATACCGTTTCGATTGCCGCGATCGACAGTACCCTTCCAAGTACCAGACGCCTTTTTCCCATAAGAGATTCAGAGGCTCCACGCTGCGCTCGGTTGCCTTGCCGGATGTGCTTGTGTATTCCAGCCTGACGACGCGGGATTGCCGGACAGCTCGGAAAAGCTCCTGAACAATATCTCTCTCATAGTCCGACGTGCTGATGCTTAGAATGACGGCTTCGTGGCTTCCTTCGTTCGCCAGATCCGGATTCAGGCTGGCCAGCTTCCGCATTGCGGGTGCCACGGCACCTCCCATAGCTCTTTCCATCGCCTTCAAAAGCGTATAGATCACCGATAAATCATCGACCGAGAAGTGCTGCCTCGTCAGGAAAAATCCGTTCATCAACTCGAACCCGCCGTCCGCACCGGTAAACGAAGCGACCGGGATGCCAGCCTGATTGATCAGTTCGACATCACGGTAGATGGTCCGAATCGAAACCTCGAACTTGGCGGCGAGTTCCGCAGCGGTTACTCTTTTTTTGGCCATCAGTTCCAGCGCGATTCCCAACAAACGATCCAGTCTCAAGGATATCCTCCCCCTCGGTCAGTGAAGTGTGGTCACCTGTCTCTTATCCTAAACTAACAATCCTGACAACATAGTTGTCAGGATTAAAAGCGAGGTGTTTTCTTTTTCAATACTTTTTCGATGTATGTAATATATTCAGATTCTTCGCGGCTCTACCTGTTTCATGATCCTATTAAACATGATCTGCCCCGCCCAACACCCGATTCACCAACTGATCCGCTTGGCGGGTCGTCTCCGGCAGGCGGTAATGCGGAGCCAGCTTCAATATCCAATCACAGGCGGTCGCGAGTGAAATCTTATGACCTACCGAGACGAATATCGGCTTGATCCCATCCTGCGTTCTTACTGCGCTGCCAATGACTTCGCCGCGATCCATAAGCGAGGACATAGCCCCTCTATCCAAGCCGGGCTCCTCGAATTCCCCTAGTAATCTTGTCTTGCCGCAGCCAATGGCAGGCATGTTGAACAGGACGCCCAAATGGCTGGCCAAGCCGAAACGCCGGGGATGAGCCAATCCCTGGCCATCGCACACAATCAGTTGCGGCGGCGTCTTGATTTGCTGAAATGCCTGAATGACGGGCGGCAGCTCCCTAAACGAGAATAGCCCCGGGATATACGGGAATTGCACGTGGTCTTCCACGACGACGGATTCTGCAACTTTCAAGGAATCCGCCTCCAAAATTACGACGGCAGCGATTAACTTGCCGCTATGCTTGCTATAAGCCACATCGACTCCGGCGATATACTGGACGTCAGCCAGATGATCCTCCGCGATCACTTGCCTTGCCAGCTCCTGCTGCAATTGGACGGCTTCCTCTTCCGTCAGCTTCCACGAATGCTTAACTCTGGGTTCCATACCGGGCCTCCATCTACTCATCTATACACTGATTATAACCGAATCGCGTCCCCCTGCCATTTCCTAACACTCACACAATTCATCTAGACACCTACCCCTAAAGTGATACAATAAAATCACTCAAGGAGGGGATGCCTTGCTATATCGTTGGTTCATTTTTCCATTCCGGCGGAGCATCCGGAACAAGCTGATCCTGATCATGATTCTGATATCCGTTGTTCCGCTCATCGTCGTGACGGTCCTGTCTGCCGAGAATACGAGAAAATCGATGGAAAGCGAAGTGATCCAGTCCAACATCACGCGAATTACCTGGACAGGCGGATATTTGGAAGAGAAGTTCATTCAGCTCAATAATCTCATTTATACGATTCTGATCAGCAATACGCTAGATGAATATATTAATAAAATGGACGGCTCGACCTTGTCCAATCAGTTCAACGCCCAGCGCAGCATCATCGATACGATGACGTCAGTCTATTATTCGGGGAATAATCATCTGCTGGGAATCCAGCTATACTTGAAGGAGAAGAACAAGCTGTTCACGATCAACAGCATGCAGAAGCAGATCAGCACGCCCCCAGAGGTGCCGGCCATGTGGAACGAAGTGACATCCAGCGGCATGAACTTCATGATCACGAGCAACGAGAGCGATCCGTCGAAATTCAATCTCATCCGCAGCGTAAACCGGTTCGAAAACAAGGAACTGCTGGGCAGCATCCTGCTGGAGGTTAAATGGCAGATGATGGACAGCGCTCTGGAGCTGCTGCGGTCGGAGCCGGATTATTCTGTATTTATCGCCGACCGGGACGGCCAAATCATGTATATGCCAGGCCCGGAGAATCAGAACGAAGCCCCGGAACGTATAGCGAATGTGCTGAAAAAGCTGGGGAATACGGACAGCGGCCCGGGATATATCCAGACAAAGGACAGCTATATTTTTTACAATACGGTGGAGCCCTGGAACCTGAAGCTGGTGAAGATCATTCCTGCCGAATATATTAATCAGAGCGCAAGGACGAACCTCAATTACGGGTTGATTGTGGGCATTATTTCAGCGGGTGTGTCGCTGCTGATCGCAGTCATTTTAGCCTGGAGCACCTCCAAGCCGATCGTCAGTCTGGCCAAGTCAATGCGCGGCATCAGCATCATTCAAGACCGGGAGCCGCCGGTCAGCAAGCGGATCGATGAGCTTGGATTCCTGGAATTTAAGCTATATAATATGTCCCACCGGCTTCGAGAGTACATCAAGACTGAATACAGCATGAATCTGGAAAAAAAGACCGCCCAATTGAAAGCGCTTCAATCACAAATCAATCCGCACTTCCTGCAAAATACACTGCAACTGATCGGCGGACTCGCCTTCTCCAGCAAGCCTGAAGAGATCAACGAGCTGATCCGTTCGCTGAGCCATATGTTCCGGTATGTTGTCCGCGGACCGAATGATTTGGCAACGATCCAGGCCGAGCTGGATCACCTGAATAACTATATGCATATCCAGATGCAGCGTTTCTCGCCGCGGATCAGCTACGAAATAGAATGTGATCCAGAGACCCTGAACTGCCGGATTCCGAAGCTGACGCTGCAGCCCATCGTCGAGAACGCCTTCCAGCATGGACTCGACAAGAAGCCGGGGGATTGGCGCCTCAAGGTGCAGGTACGGCAAAATCAGCACGGCGTCAACATTCTCGTTGAAGATAACGGGGTGGGGATGAACGCAGCGGCCCTAAAGGAACTGCAAACGAGCTTGCGCCGCGAGACCGATCAAATCTGGACAAGCGGAGACCGCATCGGCATGAATAACGTAGCCTCCCGCATCAAAATGCATTTCGGGCTGCAATACGGCGTATCCGTAGAGAGCGAGTCTGGGGTCGGCACAAGAGTAAGCATTCAAATTCCGATGATGAAAGAGGGTGACAGCTCCTATGATCAGAACGTTAATCGTGGATGATGAGAAGATGCCGCGCGAGATGATCAAGCGGTACGGGTCATGGGATGAGTATGGCATGGAAATTGTCGGTGAGGCGGATGATGGTTTGGAGGCGCTGCGCCTGATCGAGGCCCGCTCTCCGCAGCTGGTTATTACGGATATGCGCATGCCTGGAGCGGATGGACTGGAACTGCTGGGCATTTTGAATGAGCGCTATCCGGAGACGAAGGTGATCGTGGTCAGCGGTTATGACGACTTCACCTATTTGAAGCAGGCGATTCGCTGCAAAGCCAAGGATTACATTCTTAAGCCGATCGATCCGAAGGAGTTAAATGCCGCCCTGTTAAAATGCAAAAATGAGCTGGAATCCTCCCGCGTCATATACCGCGAGCAATTTACGCTGCAGATCGATTTCCTGCAAATCGCCAAAGGATACAAGCCGGCGCTCGCGTCTTACTATAACCGGCTGGATGTCTCCGGCATCCGGGATACGTTCCAGGAGCTGCTCCGGCAGCTTGGCAATGCGGAGGCGGAGCAGGCGAGGATGCAGGACCGGATTTATCAGGAATTCATCGTACTGCTCCGGGAGCTGATGATCGCCAACTCGCAGACCGTAGAGGGCTTCCGGTTCGAAATCGACGAAGCCGCGCTGCAATCCTATGAGCGTCTGCTAAGCGATGTGACGAAGCTGTATTTGCTGGCGATGAACCAGCTTGAGGAGCATCGGAAATACCGGCGGAAGCTCAACCTGCCGGAAATCAAGCATTATGTCGAGGCCAATTTCTGCAAGCCGATTACGCTTGAGCAGATTGCGTCCGCGTTCTTCGTCAGCAAAGAATATTTAAGCCGCGCCTTCAAGAACGAGTTCCGCCAAAATCTGTCCGATTACATCCTGCAGCTGCGGATGGAGAAGTCGAAGGCGCTGCTGCTGGAAGGCAAGCTGCCGATCAAGGCCATTGCCGAAAGCTGCGGCTACGAGGAGCTCGCTTATTTCTACCGCGTGTTCAAGAAGCATTATGGCATCGCACCGGGTGAAATGAGGAAAGAGCGTTAATTTCATATTGAGAAGGCAAGAACGAGGTTCAAAATTGTACAAAGAAAGAGGTTAATTTCGTCGAATTAATCTCTTTCTTTGTTATTTTACAATGTAAGCGTAACCAACATCAGACATGGGGAGGTCAAAAGCATGAAGAACAAATGGAAACTGCTGCTTAGCGCAATATTGGTTGTAGGCCTGCTGGCAGGCTGCGGATCGGGAGGCGGCTCTTCATCTGGAAGCGCGAACAGCGGTGATTCCGGCAAGACAGATACGGGGGGCAAGGCGCAGACCGTCAATCTGAAGGTGTTTATCGCCCAGCCTCGCTTCAAGGAACAGTACGATAAGTACATTGCCGACTTCATTGCCAAACAGAAAGCAGAGAAAAATATCGATGTTAAGGTTCAACTCGAAATGCCGAATGCGGACAATGCGCCGCAAATTCTGAAGACGAGACTGGCTTCGAATGATGCGCCGGACGTATTCAGTCTTCATGCTGTTAACGAGGTGCCGACGTTCTATAAAGCGGGTTACCTCGAAGATTTGTCCAGCCAGCCATTCGTTGATAAATTGCTCGACAGCGTAAAGCCTTCCGTTACGTATGACGACAAGGTCGTTGCGGTACCACTGGAGACGTTATCCTGGGGTTACCTATACAACAAACAAATCTTCTCCGATCTGGGACTGACGCCTCCAGCGACGTTAACCGAAATGAAAGCAGTAGTAGAGAAGCTGAAGGAGAACAACATCACGCCGTTTGTGCTGTCCTACCAGGAAGCGTGGATTCCGCAGCTGTTCCTGCCGCTGGCCGTAGGAGCCCTTACGGAGACCGATAATCCTGATTTCGTCGACAGAATGTACAGCAATAACGGTTCCTTCTCCGAAATGAAGTCGATGTTCGAGATCATCGATCTGGTAAATGCGAACGGAACGGACAAGGCGCTGGAAGTCAGCGGCGACGACGGCGCGGCCGCCTTCGCTGCAGGGAAAGGCGCGATGTGGATCCAAGGCCCATGGTATGCCGAGACGATTCTGAAATCCAATCCGGATCTTGATTTCGGAGTTGCCCCGCTGCCGATCAACGACAATCCTAATGCAACACTGATCAACTTGAGTACTTCCACTTCGCTCGCCGTGTCGCCGACCAGCAAGAACAAAGAAGTGGCGCTGGACCTGGTCAACTATATTTTGGACGAGAACGATTCCAATGAGTTTTTCCAGAGCTTGAAATTCAATCCGTTGGCTACCGTACACACGTTTGAAAGCTATCCATGGGTCAATGATGCTACCGAATATGTGAAGGCCGGCAAATCGTATCAGGATCCGCGGATTCCTCAGGCGGTCAAGGACGAGGTCGGTAAAGGGCTGCAAAGCTATTTCGCGAAGCAAATGTCTCAGGAGGACGTGCTGAATGCACTGGATAAGGCTTGGAAGGATTTCAATAAAGTGAACAAGTAGGTTCCGGTAAGGAAGGGCGGCGTGGGTTTGTGGCGCTGCCTTTCTACTAACCCAATACTCGAACATCTGAGGTGATGTAACCATGCTCTCTAAAGGTTATCGGAAGTACCTGTCTTTCTTTGCCTTTCTAGCGCCAGCATTTATAATCTACAGCATTTTCCTGCTCATTCCAACGCTTGGCGGCATGTTCTACAGCTTGACCGACTGGAACGGGCTAAACCGTGCCTATGATTTTGTAGGACTTGCTAACTTCGTGGAAATTTTGCGCGATGATCCGGATTTCATGCATTCCCTGTGGTTTACGCTGAAATACGTGGTGATCATGGTCGTATTGCAGAACGTCTTCGCTTTGTTCCTTGCGGTGTTGATTGAATCAAAACGAAGATCGAAGGGATTTTTTAGAACGATATTTTTTATGCCCAATATGATCAGTCTGATCATCAGCGCGTTTATGTGGTCCTTTGTATTTACGCAAGTGCTGCCGCAAATCGCCGAGAAAACGATACTCACCTTTCTCGATCAAGGGTGGATCGGCGATCCGAACGTTTCGTTCTACTCCATTATTATTGTGTCACTCTGGAACGGCGTCGGGTACATGATGATCATTTACTTGGCGGGACTGCAGGGCGTACCTCAGCACTTGCAGGAGGCGGCCATTATTGACGGAGCGAATGTGTACCAGCGCTTCATGCGTGTAACCTTGCCAATGATCACCCACGCCTTGACCATCTGCTTGTTCCTTACGCTCAATGGTGCGTTCAAAGTGTTTGATGTCGTGTACGGCTTGACCGGGGGCGGTCCGGGGCGCAGCACGCAGGTGATCACCTTGAACATATACGAGGAGGCGTTCTCCAACAACTTCAGGTACGGGTACGCCAGCGCAAAGTCGATCATCCTGTTCCTGTTCATCCTCGTTTTTACCTTTATCCAAATTAGCGTCATGAAGAGAAAAGAGGTGGAATCATGAGAAAGCGAACAGCAGCCTCTTATTTCGTTACTTTACTGCTCGCCGTGCTGGCCGCGGTTTCCTTTTTCCCCATTTACCTGGCGGTCATTAACTCGTTTAAGACCCAGGGGGAAATGTTCAGTTCTGTCATGGCGCTGCCGACGAAGCTTCACTTTGAAAACTATGTGTACGCTTTTCAGCAAATCAATCTGCTCAACAGCGTGAAGAACTCGGTGATCGTGTCGATTATGGGAGTTGGCGGTATTATTTTTGCGGCTGGCTTGGCTGGATATAAACTGTCGCGTACACCCGGGAAGCTGAGCAACTTCATTTTCTTCCTGTTCATCGCTTCGATGCTCGTGCCGTTTCATTCCATCATGATTTCGCTGACCAGAGTGGCTAAGAGCTTGGCCGTACAAGGCACGACCTACGGATTGGGCCTGATCTATATCGGGCTTGGCGTGAATATGGCGGTGTTCCTGTATCACGGCTTCGTCAAGACCATTCCGAAGGAGCTGGAGGAGTCGGCGAGAATCGATGGCTGCGGCGATTTTCAGACTTATTTTCGCATCATCTTCCCCTTGCTGCTGCCGATTTCAGTCACGATTGGAATTCTGAACTTCCTGTGGATCTGGAATGACTTCCTGCTTCCGCTGCTTATGCTGACCGACGTTAACCGGTACACGTTGATTCTGTCCACGAACATGCTGTTCGGCGAGTACAACAAAGAGTGGTCGCTCATTCTGGCGGCGCTCGTACTAACGGCCATTCCGGTCGTCATTATTTATTCGATCTTCCAGCGCTTTATTATGGAAGGCATTACGGAGGGTGCGGTTAAGGGGTAGGCAGGCAGCCACGTTAAGAGGGCGCGTGAGAAGAATGGAAGAATGCTTCATCAAGAGAGGAGAGACGACTGTGCAGAAAATGCAAAAGCTTTATTATGGAGTCGCTTATTACGATGAGTATATGCCTTACGACCGGTTGGATCAGGATATTCAAATGATGAAGGATGCCGGCATTAATGTGGTGCGCATCGGGGAATCGACCTGGAGCACGCATGAGCCGCAGAGCGGTGTGTTTGATTTTACCTCGCTGGATCGCGTCTTAGAGGCGATGCATGCAGCGGGTATTCAGGTCATCGTCGGAACCCCGACTTATGCGGTTCCTACCTGGATGGTGAAGGAGCACCCGGATGTGCTGGCGGTGACGCCGCAAGGAGAAGGGCGCTATGGAGCAAGGCAAATCATGGACATAACGAATCCAAAATACCTGTTCTACGCCGAGAGAATCATCCGCAAAATGATGGAGCGCGTGAAGGATCATCCGGCCGTCATCGGGTACCAGACCGACAATGAGACGAAGCATTATCATACGGCAGGGCCCAACGTACAGGTACAGTTCGTGAAATATATGAGAGAGAAATTCAGAACCGTGGAGAAGGTAAACGAGGAGTTTGGACTCGCTTACTGGAGCAACCGGATCAACAGCTGGGAGGACTTCCCTTCGGTCGTCGCGACGATCAACGGCAGCCTGGGCGCCGAGTTTGCCCGCTTCCAGCGGAAGCTGGTGACCGACTTTCTGGCCTGGCAGGTGGCCATTGTAAACGAGTATAAACGTCCGGATCAATTCGTGACCCAGAACTTCGATTTCGAGTGGCGGGGTTATTCCTATGGGGTACAGCCGGATGTCGACCATTTCGCGGCTTCCGAAGCTTTTGACATTACCGGGGTCGATATTTACCATCCGTCGCAGGATGATTTGACCGGCATCG
This sequence comes from Paenibacillus sp. FSL W8-0186, assembly GCF_037969765.1. Lineage (NCBI taxonomy): Bacteria > Bacillati > Bacillota > Bacilli > Caryophanales > Paenibacillaceae > Paenibacillus > Paenibacillus sp. FSL W8-0186. Next base: position 1,378,029 of record NZ_CP150207.1, read on the forward strand.
AAATTTCGTTCGGCGGCGATGTGGCCCGTTCTACGAAAGGAACCAGCTATCTCGTGCTGGAGACGGAAGCTCAGGCGTTTGCCCATTGGGTCCCGTATCCGGGTCAGCTGCGGTTGCAGGCGTTCAGCCATCTCGCCTCCGGGGCAAATATGGTGGCATACTGGCACTGGCATTCAATCCATAATTCATTCGAGACGTATTGGAAAGGACTGCTCAGTCATGATTTTGAGCCGAACCCGGTCTATAACGAGGCGAAGACGATCGGACGCGATTTTGCCAGACTATCTTCGAAGCTCGTGAATTTGCAGAAAAAAAATCAGGCCGCCATGCTCGTCAGCAACGAAGCGCTGACTGCGCTGGAGTGGTTCAAGCTGCCGGGCCAGGAGAAGAATTACAACGATGTGGTTCGACTCATGTACGACCAGTTGTACAAGATGAACATCGGCTGCGATATCGTGCATCCATCCAGCGCCAATCTGAATGACTATAAGCTGCTGATCGTACCGGCATTGTATGCAGCATCTGATGAGCTGCTCGAAAGATTGAATAATTTTGTACGCCAAGGCGGACATATCGTCTATTCCTTCAAGAGCGGATTTACGAACGAACACATAAAGGTAAGAACGACACATCAGCCAGGCATCATCAACGAAGCCTGCGGCATTTATTACAGCATGTTCGTCGAGCCGAACAATGTGTCGCTGAAAGGCGATCCCTTCGGCGTCGGCGAGGAGCACAATGTTGTGGAGACGTGGATGGAGCTGATTACGCCGACGACGGCGGAGGTGCTTGCCTATTATGACCACCCGCATTGGGGAGTCTATGCGGCGATTACCCGCAATACGTACGGCGACGGGGTCGCGACTTATATCGGCTGTCTGCCGAGCCCGGCGATTATGCGCCAGGTGCTGGAGCAAGCGGTGAAGGAGGCGGGACTGTGGGGCAAGGATCAGGAGATCGCTTTCCCGCTGATCACGAAGTCCGGCTGGAACGAAGCGGGCAAGCTCGTCCATTACTATATGAACTATTCCGATGAAGAGCAGGTCATGACGTACCCGCATCCGAACGGCGAGGAATTGCTGGCGGGACGAAGCGTGGCAAGCGGGGAGCAGTTGACCCTGGAGCGCTGGGGCGTACTGATTATAGAGGAGAAGTGACGGAAGCACAGCAGCTCAGCAGCTTAGCAACTTAGCGGCTCTTCAACGGACATCATAATACTCAGGAGGTTCAGTCCCAATGAATAAGACATGGATTTCTACGACGCAGCAGGAATATTGGCAGGAGCAGGTGCTCCCCCTTGCGGGAGCTAGTGCGTTCAACATATCGCCAAATGCAGGGAACGAAGCGGGTTCAACTCACCTGCCGGCAAGCCTGCAGGTAACGGAGGAGCAGTACCAGACCGTAGATGGCTTTGGCGGATGCTTCAATGAGCTCGGTTATTTTGCGCTCCAGCACATCTCCGATGAAGAGCGAAAGGAGGTGATGAAGAAACTGTTCGATCCTGACGGAGAATGCCGGTTCAGCATTTGCCGGCTGCCGATGGGAGCGAGCGATTATGCCGCCGAGTGGTACAGCCTGAACGAGACGGACGGCGATTACGCGATGGAGCATTTCTCAATCGAGCGGGACAAGCAGGTTCTCATTCCTTATATAAAAGAAGCACTGCGCTGGAACCCCAATCTGACGTTATTCGCTTCGCCTTGGAGCCCGCCGACCTGGATGAAGCATCCGAAAGCGTACAACTACGGAACGCTGCGGTGGGAGCCGGACGTTCTGCAAGCCTACGCCTTATACTTCGTCAAATTCGTTCAAGCTTATGCCGAGGAAGGCATCACGATTCATCAAGTGTATGTACAGAACGAGCCTGTCGCCGATCAGAAGTTCCCTTCCTGCGTGTGGACCGGCGAGCAGCTGCGCGACTTCATTCGCGATTATCTCGGCCCGGCCTTCCGGGAGCACGGATTGACCACGGAAATTTGGCTGGGAACGATTAACGGCCCTGATCCGTACCGTCAGGAGAACACCGATTATGATGTCTATGCCAATGTGGTGCTGAGCGATCCGGAGGCCAGACAGTACATCAGCGGTGTCGGCTATCAGTGGGCCGGTAAATATGCCCTGCAGCGCACGGTAGAGAGCTACCCCGAGCTCCGCTACATGCAGACGGAGAATGAATGCGGCGATGGCAAAAACAGCTGGGAATATGCTCATTACGTGTTCAACCTGTACAAGCATTATTACACCAATGGCGTAAACAGCTACATCTATTGGAATATGGTGCTGGAGCCGGGCGGCCGCAGCACTTGGGGCTGGACGCAAAACGCGATGATCACGGCCGATCCGGATACGAAGCGGGTCGTTTACAATCCCGAATATTACGTGATGCGCCATTTCTCGTACTTTATCCAGCCGGGAGCCGTACGTCTTGGCATCCGAGGAACGTCGGCCGGGAACGCGCTTGCTTTCCAGAACCCGGACGGAGGCCGGATCGTAATCGTAGCGAACCCGTTTAAAGAGCCAAGAACGCTGTCGCTGCAGGTCGGGAGCGAATCCATCTCCTGCGAGCTGCCGGCATTATCGTTCCATACGTTCAACATTTAATCGTGTTTGCAAAGAGAGTTGTGAACCACAGCTCTCTTTTTTGCTTGATGATATTGAAAGGCATGCGGACTTGAAATTTCATGGATTATACAAATCAAAGGCCGCAACCTGTCCGCTCCTTGACCGGAGCCTGTCCCACTTTGCCAAGATAACCGGGCTATTATGATAGTGTGGGAATGAGATTCAGGGACACCACAAATGGGCAGACAACTTATGTCATGGCTGGCGATTCGCCGGCTTTTTTTGTTGTGGTGCAAATCCCAGATCCATTCCCGCTCAAGATCGATGATAAGAAAGGAGGGGGCTATGAACACAGTAAGTTTAAATCGCATTCGTAAGGGGATCGCAGGCGCTCTGGCGAAAGCATTTCCTGGCACAACTATTTACGACGAAGAGATTGAGAATCAGCAGGGCCTGGAAACACCATATTTCATGGTTCAATTGCTAACAACATCACAAGTGCAAGAACTGGACAGGCGCTATCACCGCACTCATACCTTCGACATTGGCTTTTTCCCGGAAGGCCCGCAATACAACGAAGAGGCTCATGCAACCGCAGAAATACTCTATGATGCGCTAGCGACAGTAGAGATCGATGGCGAATTATACCGGGGACTGAATATGAAGCATGAAGTTAATGATCAGACATTACATTTCTTCGTGGATTATAACTTCTGGGTGTGGAAGCCGCAGCCGGAAACACCAAAAATGCAAACACTCGAGCGGGAGGGATTCTTAAATTATGGCTAAAAAAGAAGAAGATACAAAGCAAAAGACGAACGCAGCTCGCTTTACGAAGGAACAATTTGTGCAATCTGAGCAGTGGCAAGGTGTTGATCGAGATATCCTTAGCAGCGTGCTGGAGGATAACAAGACTTATACCATCGCACAAGCGAAACAGTTAGTAGAACAATTTATGATCAGAGAGGTGAAATAAATGGGCGGCACATGGACTACACAAAACAAAGTATTGCCTGATGTGTACATTAATTTCAAATCTGAAGCTCAGGCACTTGGTAAATTAGGAGAACGAGGTATATTGGCGGTTCCCGCTCATCTGCCTTGGGGGAGAGAAGGAATCACGACACTTGAAGCAAGCACATTTATGCAGAACTCGTTAGCTGCTATCGGCTTTCATGCGGTCGACTCACGGATCAGGCATATTTCTGCGGCACTTTCCCATGTTAATCAAGTATTGATTTATCGCTTAGGAGCAAACGGGGCAGTGAAGGCAAGCGCCGTGTCAGGCAGTTTGACAGCGACGGCTAAATACGGCGGCTCGCGAGGAAATGACCTGAAAGTATCGATCCAGTCCAACATAGATATGCTGGGCTTTTTTAATGTCATTACCTATTTGGATCAGGAGGAAGTGGATATTCAGACTGTCGAAAAAGCAGAGGATCTGGTATCCAATGACTTTGTGGACTTTAGTGGTACAGGCGTGCTGACAGACGCTGCTGTGACCTCCTTGGAGGGCGGGGCGGACGGTTCTGGCGGAGCTGGGGAATATGCCGCGGCCCTTGCTGCGTTTGAGGCGGAGGAATTTGACGTGTTGGCGGTGCCTACAGAAGATAGTGTCATTAAATCACTCGCAACGGCCTATACCAAACGTCTCCGGGAGAACGAGGGGAAGAAGTTTCAGACCATGCTGTGCAACTATCCTGAAGCGGATCATGAAGGTGTAATCAGCCTGAAAAACGGTGTTGTGACCGCTGACGGATTAACGGTAGAACCGACCTATCTGGTATGGGAGATTGCAGCTATGGAAGCAGGGGCAAACGTCAACCAATCTTTGACTTGTGCGGTGATCCCTAACGCTGCTGATGTATCTCCGAAATATACGAAGACAGAGCTTGTTCAGGCGATTAGTAATGGCGAAATGGTGCTTGCAGCCGACAACGGACAGGTACGAATTGTGCAGGATATTAATACGCTCACGACATTTACGATGGACCGGGGTAAGCATTTTAGCAAAAACCGGATTATTCGCACCTTGGACGCCATCGCTAATGATATATCCAGGGTGTTCAAACAGCACTTTCTCGGCAAAGTATCCAATGATGCAGACGGACGAAATCTGTTTAAAGCCGAAGCGGTCTCTTATCTCGAGAGCTTGCAGAATATTGGTGCGATCCAAAATTTTGACTCTCAAAAAGATATTGAAGTGTTGCCGGGCAAGGATTCAGATTCCATTGGAATCAACCTTTGGATTCAAGCCGTGGATAGCGTCGAAAAAATTTATATCAGTGTCACAGTACGTTAAGGGAGGATTCATAAATGGGAGTATTTAATGTTAAAGATGCCATTAGCGGCAAGACTGCACGAGCCTTTGTAACCATCAACGGACGGGTGGAGGAATTACTCTACGGCAAGACCGGGGAAGCCACCGCCGAGAAAAACAAAGTGGATGTGCCTGTGCTTGGTAAAACGAATACGCCACAGCGTGCTGCTGGATGGAAGGGCACCGGCACGTTGACGGTCTATTATGTAACGTCGCTGTTTAGGGAATTGATGATCAACTATATTAAAACAGGTGAGGATTTTTGGTTTGATCTAATGATGGTCAACGAGCAGCCGGGAAGTGCTGCGGGTAAGCAAACCATCATTCTCAAAAACTGCAATGTCGATAGTCTGATCCTCTCCAAATTTGATGCCACCAGCGACGATATGCTGGAGGAGGAAATTCCGTTTACGTTTGAGGATGTGGACATGCCGGATATGTTTAATACTATTCAATAAAAGAGAAAGAGGGAATAGATATGAGCTTGCAAGATTTTTTGAACGCTAACCCCATTGATGGTTTGACGGAAGAAGTGACCGTGTCCAAGCGGTTTAAAGATGCGGAGGGAAACCTGTTAAAGTTCAAGATCAAGGCCATGACAGGTCCTGATTTTGAGGAGCTTCGCAAACGTTCAACCACCATCCTTAAAAAAGGGAAGGTAGAGTTTAATGCGCAGCAGTTTAACACGACATCTGTCATCAATAACACGCTCGTACCTGACTTTAAAGATGCGGAGTCCATCAGTAAACTTGGTTGTACCACTCCTGAGCAATACGTAAATAAAGTGCTGTTGCCCGGTGAGATTGCTACGCTTGCTGAACACATCCAACGGCTGAGCGGTTTTGATGTTGGGATGGAGGATCTGGTGGAAGAAGCAAAAAACTAATCCGGGAGGGCGACAGTGAGGCAAATTATGCTTACTATGCCCTCCACAAGTTTCATAAATGGCCTAATGAGTTTTTAGCCCTTTCTAGAGAAGAGAGGGCTTTTGTTATGGCTTGCATTGATGAAAGGGTAGCAGCGGAAGATAAAGCGGCGAAAAAGATGAAGAGATAGGTATTTGCTTCGAAAGAAGGTGAAGTACAAAGTGGCAACAGTGCAAGCGACTCTGAATTTGATTAACAATCACCAGAAGATGATTCATATGACACAGGCAATCAACAACAATTACCAGCAAATCAACACCACATTAAACGATGCAAATATAACTATTAACAATGGCTTGAAGCAAACGGAATCCTCAGTTAAAAAGCTCGTTGGTGTTATATCCAAGGGGGTTAAACTTGCCCAACAACTAGGGGGCGTGATAGGTGAGGCCATGGCGGTGTCCGATGACATGGCTGCTACCAACGCCCGTTTAGCTTTTGTTAATGATGGTTTGCGCACCCAGGCTGGGTTACAACAACAAGTTTTAGATATAGCCAATAGAACAAGGATGAGTTATAGCGCAACTGCCGGGTTAGTCACCAAGCTTGGAGTAGGCACGCAAGGTTTATTCAAGAACAACGATGATTTGCTTGATTTCACGGATAACTTTAACAAATCCCTGGTGATTAGTGGAGTTTCAGCAGCAGATGCCGAAAGTGCGATGCAACGTATGTCTCAAGCGTTGGGAGATGGGGTTGTGCAAGGCGATGAACTCCGTCAGCTTTTAGATAACGCTCCGGGCATGATGCAGATTTTATCAAATGGGTTGGGAGTTTCCGGCGGACAATTGATGCAAATGGCAGCTAACGATGAATTAACAGCTGATCAATTCGTTAAGGCTTTCCAGAATCAATCGGGACAGATTGACAAGATGTTTGAGGAAATGCCGGTGACCTTTGGTGGTGCGATGACCGTTCTCGACAATATCATTAAGGGCTGGGTCGGGAGCTTAGGGGAAGCAGGGGGCCCTTTAAGCAGAATTACCGAACTGGTAGTCCTGTTAACTACTTACTTGCAGTCTGATGGCGTGACTAATTTTCTGGACGGATTAGCCATGGGCATATCTACGGTGGTATCGTGGATGATTGAGCTAGTCGAGTATGCAGCGCAAGTATATAGCTTCTTCTCTGAAAATTGGTCCATTCTCGGCCCAATTGTATGGGGATTGGCGGCAGCGATCGGGGGGTTAACCTTAGCGCTAAACTGGAGCACGATAGCTACATATGCAGCAGCGATAGCTACAAATGCAGCAGCGATAGCTACAAGGATTGCAGCCATAGCCCAGGCGCTATGGAATGCGATCATGAACGCTAATCCCATCGTTTTAATCATAACTTTGATTGCATCCTTAATTTTGGCGCTTTATAAACTGTGGACAACCAACGACGATTTTGTAGCTGGTGTTATGCGAGTATGGAACTTTCTTCTTAATTCCCTTGATCTGCTTCCAGCTTTTTTCTGGGATTTGGTTGAACGCATGATGGCCCCCATTAAAAAATGGGCGCAAAAGATCGACATGCTAGTTAACGGAATCATCGCTAAAATAAACGATGTGTTAGACACTATCAATAAAGTAACAGGGTCTAATTTTCAAATACAAGGGACATTCAGTTTGACTAACTTGATAGATCAAATCGATAATTTCGCTGGCAATAAAAAAGCTGAAGCCTTAGCGAGAGCTGCAAAAAATAAACATGAACGAGAACAAAAGTTGTCGGATATGCTCGCGGACAAGGCAGCGCAAAGAGCAAAACAACAAACAGATGAAGAAGCGAAAGGCGGCCCTGGGGGATCTGGCGTTTCTTTGTTCAGTCAAACCGGTGTACCTGCAGCATCTATTGACAAAGTTGATAAAGTGGGCAGTGTTGGAAAAATTGAAGACAAGGTGGACATCAGTAGTGAAGACCTCAAAACGATGCGTGAATTGGCAGAAATGAAGTCGATCCAAAATTTCGTAACGCTAACACCTACGGTATCCGTCAGCACCGGCGATATTCATAACGGTACAGATTTGGATACGATCATTTCGCAAATTACAGTTACATTGGAAGAAGAAATAGCATCGAGTGCATCGAGATTATACGCGTAAATTATAGTGCAGAAAGGAGGGGTTCCGTGGATAAGTACACCCTTACCCTATCATTCAACAATCGAACCGAAGCGATTGAATTCCCGGTCCTTCCCGGTAAAATTGAAGTGCAATCCAGCGGAGATAGTAAGACATACGAAATATCCCAGTTAGGCGAAATTAACGTCATCAAAAATATGAAGCTGAAAGAAATTGCATTTGAGAGCTTCTTCCCGGCAAGTTGGTTCCCGGGGGTTAATGTAGAACGCAGAGCGATGTTCAAGCCGGCTTATTACATTGATAAAATTGAAGATTGGCGAAGTAAAAAACGCCCGGTTCGGTTGGTGCTCACCGGTTCGAATTTGAATATCAATATGGCAGTGAGTATTGAAAAGTTTGGCTGGGGTGAAGAGGCCGGTACTGTTGGGGACATACACTATCAAATCTCGTTTAAAGAATATCGTTTCTATGCCGCAAGGAAGGTCGGATTTGTAAAGGATGCAACAGGCAAAGAAACGGCAATTTCTAATAACCAGTCAGCGTCTCGCGCAGATACACGGGTACAGCCTGAGACTTATACCCTTGTAGCGGGGGACAACCTTTGGAAAGTGGCTAAACAATTTTTGGGTGATGGCAGCAAATATAAGCAAATACAAACGCTGAATGGGATCAAAGACAGTGAATTAAAACGGCTGCCCATTGGTAAAGTCATTAAGCTGCCAAAGGAGGGGTAACATGCTGGAAGTAATAACCGACGATAAACAAGGCGGTGTATATGATATATCGGAGCTTGTCACGGATGCAACCTGGAAAACATCCAGGATCGGCAAGCCGGGAAGCCTAGATTTTACGATGCTGCAAGATCGTAACTATATGATTCAAAACGGGGATATCGTCACTGTGAAGTATGAGGATAAGCCCCTTTTTTATGGCTATGTATTTTCAATCGGGCGAAGCCAAGAAGAAACGCTCAAGATCAAGGCGTATGATCAGATTCGATACTTAACCGCTACAGACACCTACGTATTTAAAAATAAGACGGCAGCTGCGATTATCAAGCAGATTGCCAACGACTTCGAGTTGAAGTGGGGCAATATCGCAGATACCAAATATGCAATTCCCAATTTGATCGAGGATGGCCAGAAGCTGATTGATATCATCGACAAAGCTTTAGCACTCACAACGGTCAACACGGGAAGCATCTACGTGTTTTACGACGACTACGGTAATCTGGCGTTGCAAAATGTAAAGGATATGAAGCTGGATATAGCGATCGGGGACGAGAGTCTGATGACCGGGTTCAGCTTTGAAAAGAGCATCGACAGCGAAACGTATAACCAGATCAAACTGGTACGTGACAACAAAGACACCAAGAAGCGGGATGTACATATCGCCCAGGATAGCGCCAATATGGCCAAATGGGGGAGACTACAGTATTACGAAAAAGTAGACGAGAACATGAATGATGCTCAAATTCGTCAGCTTCTCGACCAGCTGGTCAAACTTAAAAACCGCGAAACCAAAAGCTTAAAGGTGGATGCCCTTGGAAATCCGTCCATTCGCGCTGGCTGTTATATCCATATAGAGATCGGAGAATTGGCGATCAACCAGCTTTACTTGGTTGAGGAATGTTCCCACCGTTTCAGCGGCGAAGAATACACATTGCAAATTGAATTGAAGGTGATCGAATGAGTCTGGCCAATGCGATAAAGCAAATCACCATGAATCTGAATGAAGCAGAGCATCCTGTAGCGGTCATGTTTGGCACAGTGACCAAAGAACAACCTTTGGAAATCCTCGTCGATCAGCGTTTATTGCTGGATGAGGATTTTTTTGTTCTGACCGAACAATTGACTAGGCATGAAATGGATCTGAAACACAGCCATCAAATCAATGATAGTTCAACCCAGGATGCGTTAACAGAAAAGATCGTTATTCGTGAGGGCCTAAAGGCGGGGGATGGTGTTTTGCTGTTAAGAATGCAGGGGGGACAACAATATGTGGTGCTGGATAAGGTGGTGAGACCATGATACCGTTGGGCGGCAATTTAATGACGGCAGAGGCCGCACTGGAAACGAGCCGGACATACGGCATAGATTTTCATAAAGGCCGGTGCACGGGCATGATTGACGGTTTGGATGCGGTCAGGCAAGCCGTGTATAAAATACTCCAAACCGACCGGTTCACACACCTTATCTATGATGCGAATTTCGGCAGCGAGTTATCAGGATTGCAGGGGCAAAGTCAGGGGTATGTGCGATCGGAAATAAATCGTCTTATAAAGGAAGCATTATTAGCGGACAACCGTATATCTGGGGTGGAAAACATGCAAATCACAATCACCGGGGATGAAGCGGTAGCCACGTTTACGGTAGTTTCTATCTTCGGGGATTTTAAGAGCGAGGTGACAATGAATGTATGAACAACAAACCTATGAACATATTTTGAAAAGAATGCTAGATAAGGTATCCCATAATGTCGATAAACGCCAGGGATCCATCATTTACGACGCTCTGGCTCCTGCTGCAGCGGAGCTGGCCCAGATGTATATGGAGCTGGACATAAACAACAACCTTGCATACGCCGATACGGCCACAGCAGAATATTTGGAACGGCGTACAGCCGAGTTCGGGATTCACCGTGAACCAGCAACGAAAGCAAGGCGGAAAGCTTTGTTCTATGGCTCCAATAACGTTCCTATCGATGTGCCTGCAGGTTCCAGGTTCTCAATCAACGATCTTGATTATGTTGCAGTCAGCAGGATCGCTACAGGCGAGTGGGTTGTAGAATGCGAAACGCCGGGGGTAGCCGGCAATCAGGAGTACGGGGGAATGCTTCCCATCCAATATGTTGCAGGCCTGGTTCGTGCTGAACTGACGGATGTACTCGTACCGGGAGAGGATGCAGAAAGTGATGAAGCCTTGCGGAAGCGGTACATGGATGCGATTAACGAGCAGCCTTTTGGCGGCAACATCGCGGATTACAAGAAAAAGATTAACGAAATTTCCGGTGTAGGCGGTGTTAAAGTATTTCCGGCATGGAATGGCGGGGGGACGGTAAGGGCGACAATTCTCGCGGCCGATTTCAGCCAGCCTTCTCAAACGCTGATCGACGAGGTTCAAACGAGGATTGATCCAGAACAAAATCAAGGCCAGGGCTTGGGACTGGCGCCGATTGGCCATGAGGTAACGATCACGGGGGCCGAGGCGTGCGTAATGGATGTCGCAGCGTCATTGACACTAGCTCCTGAAGCAGTTTTGGGACAAGTACAAAGTGATGTTGAAGATGCGATAAGCGCTTATCTGTTATCCCTTCGGCAATCGTGGGCCAATGCCCCATCCCTGATCGTTCGCGTCGCGCACATCGAATCTCGCATTTTGACTGTTCAGGGTGTGGTTGATGTCACCCATACGATGCTGAATGGAGCGGCTGTGAATGTCGTACTGACCGATGAACAGATCCCAATCATGGGGACGGTGACGCTGAGTGAATAGGTTCATGCAGTACCTCCCGGACTTATACCATGATGTCGTGGATTTTGTGGAATTGACAGAGACAGAGTCGCAGGAATGGATCAGTGTCGAGAAGGCCATTAACCAATTGCTGGATGACCAGTTCGTAGTTAGTGCTTCGATGCAGGCAATTAAACGACGGGAAAAGATTCTAGGCATACAGGCCGACCCTGCCACAGAAACGCTAGAGTTCAGAAGAAAGCGGCTGATCAATCGGTATTCTACGAAACCGCCATTTACTGTGCGGTATTTGCAGCGTCAGCTTGATTTTTTAGTTGGGGCTGGACTCACGATTGTCAGTGTAGATCCCCAAGCTTTTAAGTTAACCGTTACAACCAATCTTGATGATGCAGCCGTATTTAAAGAGGTTGAATATACGGTTAAGATGTTAAAGCCTGCGAACATGATCTACCAGCAGCAGACTAGCTTAGGAGATGTCATCGGCTTGGAAGAGAGGATAACTGCCAAGGAAATCGATTGGAACTATAAATTAGGCGAGTGGAAGCTGGGAGCAAAACCATTTGCCGACTTCGGCCCGGAGGTGGTGATTAAGTGATGGTAAGCTCTTTTTTGAATGATGTGGCTCGATTTGTTGATGCGAATATTTCGAAGGTCGTGTTGAATGATACGGTCGAGATTACTAGCTTTAGTGCAAAGGAAGTAACCGGTTCAACTGTGGGAATGCAGTATATCGTCCCGGCAGCCGATGTGTCGCTAGTTACGAAAATTGAGCTTAAAGATGCGCATAACAACATTAAAACAACCAATAACGTTTATGTACCGATCACGACAGATACTCTTCTGCTGCATACGGTACAAGTTAAGGAGGTATAAGAATGGCGAAGACAGACTGGAGTTTGAACGACACGGTTCAGCCGCAAGATATGAATGCAATCGGGGAAGAGATCAATCAACTACGTCAAGATGTAGATCATATCGAAATCCCTCCGGCATCAGTAGCGGAGGCGGGGATTGTGAAGCTATCTAACGCTACGAACAGCACTAGCGAGACTTTGGCAGCAACACCACGGGCAGTAAAGTCGGCCTATGATGCGGCCACCGCAGCGCAAACTACGGCTAATGCGGCGAATACAGCTGCCGCAACTGCGCAATCGAGGGCTGATTCGGCTTTTCAGCTTGGCAATGAGCGGAAAGCGGAAGTGGTTGCCGCGCTTGTTGCCAAAGGGATTTCGGCATCCACAAGCGAGAGTTGGGATTCGTTGATTACAAAACTCAACTCTATCGTAAAGGCGACCGGGAATGCAAGCGCCGCGCAGCTACTGAATGGGTACACAGCGAGTAATGCAAACGGTTCTATTACAGGGGGGATGCCTGACCGTGGGGCTGTGACCTCTACAATAACGATGCAAGGTGGGCAATATACCATACCTGCAGGATATCATAACGGTACGGGTAAAATCACAGCTTCGTTTGCTAATTTGATTGCGGGTAACGTACGTAAAGATATTAACATCGGGGGTATCCTAGGTACACTAGAACAAGGTAATTACCTACCTATGAATTACCTAGATACATCAGAAGTGGGTGCTACCGTCGTCAAGGATATATATTCATTCCCCGCAGGGTTATCTAAATTAATGTTTATAACGGAAGCTGAGGGGGCGGGGTTTGCTTCTAGAGTTGGCGTAGGTAGTTACTCGGGGTACCAAAAAAATATAGTATCGCTTATTAGTGATAAGACAGGAGCGTATCCTATCCTTAATATACTAACCGCTAATAAAGGTTTAGAATCCCTTCTTGCGTTGTACTTGGATTTTATCGCAGGTAAGATTGTTAAAATTTATATCGGCGAAAATAGCAGCTACGCATCAATTTCCAGTTACACCTATCCAACGTCATTATACGATTCTACGGTCCCTTTGAAGATAAGAAATACACGCGAAAATGGTCTTGCCTCTTCTATGGCATACCAAACTAAATTGGTAGGGTACTGGCTGTATATTTAAAAAATAAGGAGAGGTTTTTTAAATCGAAGATTGCCTAGAAATTATTGAGTTTGCTGGCAAGGATATTAAAGTAATTTTAAATTATTCACTATTAGTTTGAAATAAAAACAACTTGAAGGGTGTTGAAAGTGATTGAAAATGATCAGAATATTTAAATCCAAAGACTGCGTGGAAGCAGTTGAATTTAAAGATTTGTCGTCGATCCACACGATCATATTACTGACAGGTGTGGGGGTATCAGTTAATTTCTCGCCCGAAGGTGTGCTGAAGTCATTAACCCTAAAAGATGGGGCTCATGAGCTCGTGGCCATCCCAGGACAGTTTGTGTATAAGAATGATACAGGAACTATCGGTATTTGCAACTATGAACACCTGGCTGAGAGGTACGAGGAAGTCACGGAAAGCGAAATAGCAGAATAGCCATGAGGAACGCCGCAAGACGTGTTATTTATGACAAAATTTCAAACCGAACAAGATTACAAACATATGGTAGTTATAGCGCATTTAATTTAGTTAGCGAGCAATATAACATGACTTCACTTATTTTCCATAGGGTGTCATTTTTATTATCAAGGAAGCGGCCGTTTCAGGAAGCTTCCCTTTTTGTATGCTATGCCATAACCTGGATTGATTTTTGAGTACATCTTGCATGTTGGTTCGTATATAGTAATAGTCCAATCGATTATTTATGATCGATTGGGTTTACAATATAGGTAAGATTACATGCATTTTATCAAAAATAAGAGGTGTTTCTTTAATGTGGCATTTGAAATCGCAGGAAGAAGTGCTCAAGGAGCTGCAGGTCGATCCGGCTGTCGGGCTTTCTCATGAAGAAGTACGCGCGAGGCTGGAGCAGCACGGGCCGAACAGATTAAAGGGCAAGCCGAAGAAAAGCATGGTCGCTCTATTTTTGGCCCAGTTAAAGGATATGCTCATTTATGTGCTCTTGGGCGCAGCGATAGTTACGCTCATCGTAGGCGAATATGTGGATGCCATCATTATTCTTGCTGTCGTTCTGCTGAATGCGCTGATCGGTGTGTTCCAGGAGCAAAAGGCGGAGAAGGCCATCGAAGCCCTGCAGCAAATGACCACGCCTAAATCGCTCGTTCGCCGTCAAGGTGAGGTGAAGGAGATTAATTCCGAGGACATCGTGCCCGGGGATATTGTCATACTGGATGCAGGCCGATACATACCGGCTGATCTTCGGCTGCTGGATAGCGCCAATTTGCAGATCGAGGAATCCGCGTTGACCGGGGAGTCTGTTCCTTCCGACAAAGACGCCGAAGCACGTCTGGACGATCCCAAAATCACGGTTGGCGATATGTCCAATATGGCATTCATGTCCACCCTTGTAACCTATGGAAGGGGAGAAGGGATTGCCGTAGCGACCGGAATGAATACGGAAATGGGGAAAATCGCCACCATTCTCGATGAGGATACGCAAGAGCTGACCCCACTGCAGAAAAAATTAGAGGAGCTCGGCAAAACGCTGGGCTACATCGCCATTGGTATCTGCGTCTTGATCTTTGTGATCGGGCTGATTCAGAAACGCGATTTGTTCGAGCTATTCTTAACCGCGATCAGTCTAGCCGTAGCGGCGATCCCGGAAGGGCTTCCGGCTATCGTCGCGATCGTTCTCGCGCTGGGCGTTACCCGCATGTCGCGGATTCATGCGATCGTGAAGAAGCTGCCCGCCGTGGAGACACTGGGCTCCGTCAGTATCATTTGCTCGGATAAGACAGGTACCTTGACTCAGAATAAAATGACGGTCGTAAAATACTATACTGCTACGCCGCTGGGTGATGAACCTCCGGTGGAGCTGATTAAGACCTTCGTGCTCTGCTCCGACGCGACCCATGAGAACGGAGAAAGTACGGGCGACCCGACGGAAGTGGCCCTTGTCATTTATGGCGAGCAGAACAATATTATGAAAAAATCGCTGGAAGCGGAATACAAGCGGGTTTCCGAGAGGCCCTTCGATTCCGACCGCAAGCTCATGTCTACGCTAAACAAGACGAGACAGGGCTACCGTGTTCATACGAAAGGGGCCATCGACCAGCTGCTGAAGATCTCTACTTCGGCCGTTGTGGGCGGAGAGGTGGTTCCGCTGACCGAGGAGCTGAAGCAGCAGTACTTGCAGGCGGCCGAAGGGATGTCGGACGACGCTTTGAGGGTTCTCGGCGCAGCCTATAAGGATACCGAGGAAATGCTGGAGCCTGAGCAGATGGAACAGGATTTGACGATTCTGGGCTTCGTCGGCATGATTGATCCGCCAAGAGTCGAAGTGAAGGATTCCATTCACGAAGCGAAGATGGCGGGCATTACGCCAATCATGATTACCGGCGACCATCGGAACACCGCCGTGGCGATCGCCAAGGAGCTTGGCATTGCCAGCTCAATCGAGCAGAGCATGACGGGCGCGGAAATCGATGAGCTCTCCGATGAGGCTTTTGCCCAGAAGATTAAAAATATTCGCGTCTTTGCCCGTGTATCCCCAGAGCACAAAGTTAAAATCGTCAAAGCATTCAAAGCGCAAGGCAATATCGTCTCAATGACTGGCGACGGGGTGAATGATGCGCCATCTTTGAAAAACGCCGATATCGGCGTAGCGATGGGCATTACCGGCACCGATGTCTCGAAGGGTGCCAGCGACATGATCTTGACCGACGACAATTTCACCACCATCGTGCATGCGATCCGGGAAGGACGGAATATCTATTCGAACATTCGCAAGACGGTCACCTTCCTTCTGTCCTGTAATTTCGGTGAAGTTGTAGCGATTCTGGCCTCGATTCTGTTCTTTTGGCCGCTGCCGCTCCTGGCGACCCAGATTCTCTGGATCAACCTGGTGACGGATACTTTGCCGGCGATCGCGCTTGGGGTGGATCCAGGCGAGAAAGATGTGATGAAACGGAAGCCGCGGGATCCGAAGGAGAGCTTCTTCGCCGGCGGAGCGGCGTTCCGGGCGATTCTCGGCGGTCTTCTGATCGGTTCTCTGACTTTGGTAGCCTTCTACTTGGGGCTGCGAGAACATGGTTTCAGCATGACCTCGGCGAATATTTCTGATGAAGCGATGACGTATGCACGGACGATGGCTTTCGTTGTATTGGCCGCATCGCAGCTGTTCTACTCCTTTACGAAGCGGAGCGACACGAAGTCCATTTTCCAGGTCGGACTGTTCTCCAACAAGCTTCTGGTCGGCGCGGTTATTGCCGGGCTTGTTCTGCAGTTTGCCTCGATCAGTATTCCGTTCCTGGCTGCGGCATTCAAAGTGCATAACCTGTCCCTCGCGGATTGGGGAGTCGTCATTGGGCTGGCCTTGATTCCGCTCCTTATAAACGAGTTGATTAAGGTGTTCATGCGCCTAAGAACAGCAAAATAAATACATGGAGAGGGGGCTGTCCAACAAGCCCCTAAAATAAAAGTTAGACGGAAAACGCGATGTTTTTCGTCTAACTTTTTACATATCTGCAATTGCTGTTATAAGTCAGCTGGTTGTCGGCCGTTCGTTGCCGGCTTGTATGCTGTGTGGCTTGGGTGGCTGGCTGGGCAACTGAATATATGCAATCCTAAACGGACACAGGGGGCGTTATTTGTGAAAAAACGAGGATTCTTGAGAGCCAACGGACTTACGTTCCGCTATTGCTCCTCGAAGCCTGTTTATTGCAGTCAATTTGGTTGAATAACGGAACCAGTGTCCGTAAGCATAGCGAAAGGGGCCTATTTCCACGATTAGCGGATCTCCTGTCCGTTAGCGGTTGTTAGCGGGTGACCAGCTCCAGGAGTTCAGCCAATTCCACCATTTAATCCAACAGCTCCAACGTTCCCAGCAATCTCATCAGTCGAATCAGTCCGATCACTCCCATCACTCCCATCACTCCCATCACTCCCATTAGTCGCATTAGTCGCATAAATCGCATTTGTCCCATAATTCCCATGGTTCCTATCGTTCCTATCGTTTCCATCAATCCCATCAATCCCATCAATCCCATCAATCCCATCAATCCCATCAATCCCAACATTCCCACCCGTCCCCATCATTCTGCTCGATCCCAGCAAATTCACTCTCATGCTACACCGTAAATCCAGAGGTAATATTCCACAGCTTCTCGACAATGGCGGACAGCTGTCCGGCCGCAGCTTCGAGCTCGTTTATGGCGCTGAGCTGATCTTGGAAGCTTGCGCTGATTTGCTCCGTGCCGGCGGCGATTTCACTGGTCGAGACGGCGATATGGCTCATCACTCTCGATTTATGCAAGAAGATTCGTTTGTGCGGAGATTCCCGCATCACCTTGACCGGCTTAATTCAATTTGAATGGACGCTGAAAGCTTACTGAAAGAATTACATGTTTTGAAAAACAGCAAATAGCATTGCGAACTTTGGGTTTCCTGTGCTACTATAACGTTGTCACCGAAAACGTTACCGAAAAGGATTCCGATCCCATTTTCGGAAACGTTTCCGAAAACGCTACCATGTTTATTTCAAAGCGTTTTCATGACAACTGATATTCATTAAGGAAGAGGGGTCTAGACGATGAACAAGCTGAAGAAAATGCTGGGGATTATGCTTGTATTCACTCTGGTAACTGTGCTGGCTGCGGCATGCGGCAAGGGTGATAATTCGGCTGCCGGGGAGAATGGCGCCAAAGGCGAAGGAGCTTCTGGCGGAGCAAAAGAAATTTATTTCCTGAACTTCAAGCCGGAGATTGCGGAAGTATACGAGAAGATCGCCAAGGATTATGAAGCGGAAACAGGGGTTAAGGTCAAAGTTGTTACGGCAGCAAGCGGTACTTATGAAACGAAATTGAAATCGGAAATATCCAAGAAGGATGCGCCGACGATTTTTCAAATCAACGGACCTGTCGGCTATCAAGCATGGAAGGATTACACACTCGATCTGAAAGATACGAAGCTTTACAGTTACTTATCTGATCCAAGCCTCGCGGTGACAAGTGAAGGCGGCGTGTACGGCATACCTTACGTCGTGGAAGGCTACGGCATCATTTATAATGATGCGATCATGCAGAAATTCTTTGCGCTGCCGGATAAAGCGGTCTCCATTTCGTCCGCGTCCGAAATCAACAACTTTAGTACTTTGAAAGCGGTTGTCGAGGACATGACGGCGAAGAAGGATCAGCTTGGCATCAAAGGCGTATTTGCATCTACTTCGCTTGGCGCTGGCGAGCAATGGAGATGGCAGACGCACTTGGCCAACCTGCCGCTGTACTATGAATTCAAGGACAATACGGAGTTTGACAACACCGTACTGGCCGGTCTTGCAGCGAATGAAGTGCAGTTCAAATATGCGGACAACTTCAAGAACATTTTTGACCTGTATACGAACAATTCGGTGACGAAGGGAGCGCTGCTGGGAGGCAAATCCGTAGCCGACTCTATGGCTGAATTTGCGCTTGGCCAAGCGGCGATGGTTCAGAACGGGAACTGGGCCTGGGGCCAAATCAATGAAGTAGGCGGCAACGTGGTCAAGGCGGAGGATATCAAATTCCTACCGATCTACACCGGAGTTAGCGGCGAAGAGAAGCAAGGTCTGGCCATCGGTACCGAGAACTACCTTGCGATCAATAGCAAAGTGTCGCCTGAGAAGCAGCAGGCTTCAATCAATTTCCTGGAATGGCTGTTCACCAGTGATAAGGGAAAAGCTTATGTAACGCAGGAGCTGGGCTTTATCGCACCGTTCAATACGTTTAATGAAAACGAGAAGCCGGCTGACCCGCTGGCGAAAGAAGTGATGTCCTGGATGGAGAAGGATGTGACCTCTGTTCCTTGGACGTTCGCGGCGTTCCCGAGCGAGGAGTTCAAGAATCAGTTCGGTGATGCTTTGCTGCAATACGTTCAAGGCAACCAATCCTGGGATGAAGTTGTGAAGGTGTTCACGGAGAGCTGGGCAGCAGAAAAGGCAAAATGACGTCGGGTGTATGCGATGCCACTGGGTTACCAATAGAAGCCCAGTGGCATCAATCCCATTTCCATCCGATGATCGATGAATGAACAGGCATTCCGTTATCATCATCATGTTGAATACTGAGATAGGAGAAGAAAACATGCAAAAGTCGATGAAAAAATATTTTGCCCTTTTTGCATTGCCTACGATCATCGCCTTTTCGGTAGCTTTTGTTCTACCGTTCATATTAGGTGTATACCTCTCCTTCACGGAATTTACGACCGTGAACGATGCAAAGTGGGTAGGATTAAGCAATTACGTCAAAGCGTTCTCGAACCAGGACTTTTTGAATGCATTATGGTTTACAGTAAAATTCACTGTAGTTTCGGTACTGACAATCAATGTGTTCGCCTTCATTCTTGCGATGCTGCTCACCCGCGGGAAGAAAGGAACGAACCTGTTCCGCACGGTGTTCTTCATGCCGAATCTGATCGGCGGGATCGTGCTCGGTTACATCTGGCAGCTGATCATTAACGGCGTGCTGTATAAATTCGATCTCACTCTGACGTTCGATCCGAAGTACGGCTTTTGGGGACTCGTCGTGCTGATGAACTGGCAGCTGATCGGTTATATGATGATTATTTACGTCGCGGGTATACAGAACGTGCCTAAGGATGTCATTGAGGTGGCGAAAATCGACGGCGCCTCCCGGTTTCAGGTACTGCGCAACGTGACGCTGCCGCTCGTTATGCCATCGATTACAATTTGTCTGTTCCTAACCTTGTCGAACTCGTTCAAGCTGTTTGACCAGAACCTGGCTCTCACAGCAGGCGCGCCGGCGAAGCAGACGGCGATGCTGGCATTGGATATTTACAACACCTTCTATGGTAAGACGGGTTGGGAAGGCGTAGGCCAGGCCAAAGCGGTTGTATTTTTTGTCCTGGTGGCCTTGATTGCGCTTGTTCAACTGCTGATTACTAGAAGGAAGGAGGTTGAGAGCTGATGCAAAAGACAAACAAAGGAGCAGATACGCTCATCTTTCTGATTTTGTTCCTATTGGCGGTTGCCTTCATTTCTCCGATCCTGATCGTATTAATGAACTCATTTAAAGGAAAGTTCTTTATCAGCGATACCCCGTTTTTGCTGCCCAATAGCGAAACGTTTTCCGGGCTCAGCAACTATACGAGCGGGATCGCCAAGACGGATTTCATATCGGCGTTTGGCATGTCGCTGTTCATCACCGTTTTCTCCGTAGCCGTGATTGTCCTATTTACGTCCATGACCGCTTGGTATATAACGAGAGTCAAGACGAAATTCAATCAATTGCTGTATTACATTTTTGTATTCTCCATGATCGTGCCGTTCCAGATGGTGATGTTTACGATGACGAAGACGGCCAACGTCCTGAATCTCGACAACCCGGTCGGCATCATTCTCATTTACCTCGGCTTTGGCTCGGGATTATCCGTCTTTCTATTTAGCGGGTTCGTGAAGTCGATTCCGATCGAAATCGAAGAAGCAGTTATGATTGACGGCTGCAACCCCGCGCAGTCCTTCTTTAAGGTTGTGCTGCCGATCCTTAAGCCGATTGCGATCACGGTCGCCATTCTGAACGTCATGTGGGTATGGAACGACTACCTGCTCCCCGATCTCGTCATCGGAAGCGAGTACAAGACGATCCCGATTGCGATCCAGTACCTGAAAGGCGGATACGGCTCTATCGATATGGGTGCTATGATGGCCATGCTGGTGCTGGCGATCGTGCCGATCGTCATATTCTATTTGCTCTGTCAGAAGTATATTATAGAAGGCGTTGTTGCAGGGGCGGTCAAAGGCTGACGGCTGCTGTGTTTTGGACGGAATCCGCCTTGTTTTCTGGAACTTTAACTGCTATTCTAATGAAATGTATCCGGTGTAGCTGTTTAGATTACGATGTAAGGGAAGAACAAATATGGCTTCTATTACAATTAAAGATATTGCCAAGATGTGCGGCGTCGGGGTAACTACGGTTTCCAGAGCGATCAACAACCACCCCGATATTAGCGAAGAGACCAAGGCGATGATCATGCAGGTCATCAAAGACAATCATTACGTGCCGAACAACAGCGCGAGAAATTTGAAGCGTTCGGTGTCCAAGACGATCGCGGTGTTGATCAAGGGGATCACCAACCCGTTCTTCAACCCGATGATTCAGGTGTTCGAGCGGGAAATTCAGCGGAAGAAGTATTCCTTCATCCTGCAGCGCGTCGACGAGAAGCAGGATGAAATCGAAGTGGCGATCGAGCTGGAGAAGGAGAAGCGGCTGAAGGGCATTGTGTTCCTCGGCGGGTATTTCTCGCATTCCAAAGAGAAGCTGGATCAGTTAACCGTGCCGTTCGTGCTCAGTACGATCGGGATGACGGAAGAATTCGATCCTAACGATTACTCCTCCGTTTCGGTCGACGACGTCAAGGAGAGCTATAAAATCGTCGATTATTTATGCAATGAAGGACATCGCAAAATCGCGATCATTACCGCGCCAATGGATGACGTAAGTATTGGCAAGCTGAGATACGAAGGATATAAGAAAGCCTTGAAGCAGCACGGCATCGAATACAATGAGCGGCTGGTGCGCCCTATGCGGGAGGATATCGACAGCTACTCCATGGAGAACGGTTATGAGGTCACCAAGGAGCTGCTTCAGTCCGGTGAAGAGTTCACGGCGATTTACGCCGTATCCGACAGCCTCGCGATCGGGGCATGCAAAGCGATATTTGAAGCGGGCCTAAGCGTGCCTGAGGACTATTCTGTTGTAGGTTTTGACGGGCTGGATATTTCCTTCTATTATAATCCGTCGATCACGACCATCAAGCAGCCGACAGAGGAAATAGCGCAGGAGACGATTAAGATCTTATTTGATTTAATAGATAAAAAAATAACTCACGCCCATAAAACCTTCCCCGGCGAGCTGGTCATCCGGAATTCGACGAAACGTCTCAACTAGCGAAGCGGCTTGCTGCGCTGGAGGACAGGCCTGTTCAATCCGTGGAATGTTAAGAGCCCTGTCTCCCTTGCTAAGGGAGAACAGGGCTCTATGTATGAGGGCGTTACATCGTGATCAGCTATTGGCCCGGAACAGCCTTTTATCGAAAAATAAAATAACGACGAACAGGGCGATGGCGAGCAGCAGGACACAGGCTGGCAGGATGAAGGCCAGCAACGTCGCCGTACTTTGCATTTTGTAGTAGACGAGCATGCCGAAGGGCATCAATCCGCCGCCGATGATGCTGCACCATACGTGCAGCTTGGCCGTTCTGACCATGCTGATCTCTTTGAAGATATAGTAGAACATGCCGTAGGCGAACAAGGTCAGCCAGCCGACGACGAGAATATGGGCATGAGCGGGAGTCAGCGTGTAATCATATCGCCCAGCCATATCCGCACCGATCAAAGCGCCGATAAGAGAATAAATTGCCGCAATGCGGATTAACCATTTGCTGTATTTTACCATAACACACTCCCCGAATTTGAATGTAAGGCCCCTTCAATATAGAACGCGAATATGAACGCAATATGAACAAAGTATGTCAGTGCAGCTATGGCGGGCTATTCGTCAAGCTAGGCGAAGCATGCTACAATAGCGGGGAATGGAAAGGAGTGAGATAGCAATGGCATTGGAAGTCGATGTACAGGCCACCCCGAATCCGAACGCCGTGAAGATCAGCGCGAAGGAAGCGCTGTTCGAAGGCACGCGCAGCATATCCTTGAAGAGCGGCGAGGCAACGGATCATCCGCTGGCCAGCGCCCTTCTGGGCATTGAAGGCGTGGATAACATTTTTGGATTAAGAGATTTCGTGACGATTACAAAGAAGCCGGAAGCGGACTGGGATCCAATTCTGGAACAAGCGGAAGAAGCGTTCAAGAAAATTTACGGTTAACAAAATGTTGGTTTGCGATAAGTCTGCAGTAAGCGATTATACGGATTTATCTTTAGGTGAAATGGATGCTTTAGAAGAAAAAAGGCGATTCCTTAGGGAACCGTCTTTTTTTCTTGCTGTGTGTCACAAATCCGGCTCCTTTGCCGTCCCATGGGAAACAGCATAAAGGAGTTGGGAAAGATGAACGAATTAATATGCTTGGTTGTAGGCGGGGGTTACGCAGGAATAAATGCGATTCAATCTATCCGGCAAGCATTTCAAAAAGCAGGTGAGACAAGGAAGATACGAATTGTTCTGATCGATAAGGAGCCCTATCATTTGCGGAAGGTGCTGCTCTTTAAGCCTGCTGCCCATCAGGAGGAGATCACGATTCCTTTTACGCGCATGTTTTCGGATATCCAGGTTATTAGAGGAACTGTTGGAAGAATCGAGCATGATCAGAAGCAAGCTCGCTATCGGGATGGCGAAGGCAAGGAGCATACGCTTGCGTACGATATTGCCGTAGTTACGGTTGGCAGCATCGTAAGGCGGCCTAAACCTGATCAGGGGGGGATCGCTTTAACGGAGCTGAAGGCGGCTGCGGCAATACGTCAGCAATGGCAGGAGAATATGCGCCAGGCTGCAGAGGCGACGGATCCCGTGGAGAAGCAGCGGCTGCTGACTACGGTGGTGGCCGGGGCTGGCATTAGCGGAATCGAAAATTCGGCCGAACTGGCCTGGTTCATGCGCCAGGAAGCCGGGGCCCTGGAAATCGATCCGGAGATGATCAAGGTGTATTTGATCAATGCCCAGGCGAGGCTGTTCCCGGAGGGTCCTCTCAAAGTGGGGCGCAGGCTGGAACACAAGCTTCATAATTATGGCGTAACCGTGTTGCATGAAGTCAAGGCGCTTCAGGAAAAAGAGGGGATGGTGTCATTGTCAAGCGGCGAGGTTATCCCGGCGGGATTATGCGTGTGGACGCTAGGCTTGCTGCCGAATCCAGCACTAAGGGAGATGGGGCTGCCGCTTACGGCTGACGGGCAGGTTATCGTAGATGCAAGCTACCGGGTGCAAGGCATGCCGGGGATGTACAGCATTGGGGACTGCGCGAGAATCGTCGATCCGGCTACCGGCCGCGCTGACACCATGACATGCAAAGAAGGAGGCGCACAGGCGTCCAGATTGGGAGCGATTGTGCTGGCGGACTTGAACGGCCGCCCGGCTCCACAGCATAAGGGTTATATGGATGCGTACTGCTTCGGCTTGGGAGGGGAGCGGGGGATGGTCTGGACGCGGCAATGGGGGCTGGATATGATAATTACAGGCAGGCTGGGTTGGAAAATTCGCCAATATACTTGGGATATCGCAAGCCTGTTGAAGCAGCCCCATCGGAAACCGTGAAAGGACGATGCCAATGCATGAGCTTTATGAAAAATACAGAAGATTGCTGTTTACTCTCGCCTACCAGTTGACCGGTTCGGCAGCGGATGCGGAGGATGCGGTACAGGAAGTATTCTTGAAGGTCTATGCCATGAATACGGACCATATCGAGGAGCCCAAAGCTTATTTATGCAAAATGGTGACGAATCGCTGCCTGGATTTACTGCGGTCGTCCCGGAAACGGCGCGAGCAGTATGTTGGCCCCTGGCTGCCCGAGCCCGTGCCAACGCCGGAAGAGGATGCCCTGCAAACGCTGATGCGCAATGAGCTCCTGTCTTACGCTATGCTCGTTCTCCTCGAGCGATTGTCTCCAGCCGAACGGGCTGTCTTCGTGCTTCGCGAGGCGCTCGGGTTCGATTATTTTGAAATCGCCGGACTGCTGGACAAGAGCGAGGCGAATTGCCGGAAGCTCATGAGCAGGGCCCGGGGGAAGATGGGGGCTGACGCTGCCGGCATCCTAAACAACAGGGAAGCGACAGGTCAGCGCTGGGTTCAGGCCTTCTTGCAGGCGCTGGAGCAGGGGAATATGGATGTATTGTTAGCGATGCTTACCGAAGATGTCGTCGTTCTCTCCGATGGAGGAGGCAAAGTAGCGGCAGCAGTGCGTCCGATCACATCGCGGGATCATGTCAGCCGTTTCCTGCTTGGTTTAATGCGGCAGCTAGATCAGCAAGGGGATGTTCATTTCGAGCTGGCTACGATAAACGGAGATACCGGCGTCATTGTTCGCTCGTCAGGCAGCATAGATACGATTGTACTGCTGCAAGTTGAAGACGGGGCAGCCCGAGGCATCTATTTTATTAGAAATCCGGATAAGTTAACGCATATGTAGCATAACGGGTTGACTTTAAATTTTACTATATGGTATATAAAAGAAAGAATTAGCACTCTGCGAACTTGAGTGCTAACAAGGTGAAGGATCTAAGTAGCTAGAAGCAAAGGAACGAAAGGAGATTATTGTTCATGGCAAAAAAGCAGTTTCAGGCGGAATCCAAAAGATTGCTGGAAATGATGATTAACTCCATTTATACACAAAGAGAAATTTTTCTAAGAGAGCTCATCTCCAATGCCAGCGATGCGATCGATAAAATATACTACAAGGCGCTGACCGACGACAATCTCGTGTTCAACCGCGAGGATTACTACATTAAAATTACGCCGGACAAGGAGAATCGCACGCTGACGATTTCCGATACCGGGATCGGCATGACCGAGGAAGAGCTGGAGAACAACCTCGGGATTATTGCGAAGAGCGGCTCTTTGGCGTTCAAGAAAGAGAATGAAGCGAAGGACGGCCACAACATCATCGGCCAATTCGGTGTAGGCTTCTATTCGGCGTTTATGGTAGCTGACGTGGTAACCGTGATCAGCAAGCCGTTTGGCAGCGACCAAGCCTTCAAATGGGAGTCCGAAGGGGCGGACGGCTACACGATCGTTCCGTTCGACAAGGCGACGCCAGGCACCGATATTATTCTAAAAATTAAAGAGAACACGGAAGAGGATCAATACGATGAGTTCCTGGAAGAGTACCGTCTAAGAGCGATCATCAAGAAGTACTCCGACTTCATCCGTTATCCGATCAAGATGGATGTAAGCGGACAACGTCCTAAGGAAGGCACGGAGAACGAGTTCGAGGAATACAAGGAAGAGCAAACGATCAACAGCATGGTGCCGATTTGGCGGAAAAATAAAAACGAGCTGACCGCAGAGGACTACGAGAATTTCTACCACGAGAAGCGCTACGGCTTCGACAAACCGCTGAAGCATATCCATATTAGCGCGGACGGCGCAGTCGTGTACAATGCGATCCTGTTCATTCCGGAGAACATTCCGTTTGATTACTATACGAAGGAATACGAGAAAGGACTGGAGCTGTATTCCAACGGCGTGCTGATCATGGACAAATGCGGCGACCTCTTGCCGGATTACTTCGGCTTCGTCAAAGGGATGGTCGATTCCGAGGATCTGTCGCTCAACATTTCCAGGGAGCTGCTGCAGCATGACCGTCAGCTTACGCTGATCGCCCGCAACATCAAGAACAAGATCAAGGGGCAGCTGCAAAGCATGCTGAAGGATGAAAGAGCGCAGTACGAGAAGTTCTACAATTCCTTCGGCCGCCAATTGAAATTTGGTGTGTACAACGACTATGGCATGCACAAAGAAGATCTTCAGGATCTGCTTATGTTCTACTCCTCCAAGGAGAAGAAGCTGGTTACACTGGATGAATACGTCTCGAGAATGCCTGAGGATCAGAAGTATATCTACTATGCTTCCGGCGAATCGATCGAGCGGATCGAGAAGCTGCCGCAGACGGAGCTTGTCGCCGATAAAGGCTATGAAATCCTGTACCTCACTGACGATATCGACGAGTTCGCGCTCAAGACGATTCTGAACTACAAGGAGAAGGAATTCAAATCGGTATCGAGCGGAGACCTCGGCATCGAGCCAGACGAGAAGGATCAGGAAACAGACGAGAGCAGCAACAAAGAGCTGTTTGAGGCGATGCAGGGCATTCTGGGCGGCAAAGTGAAGAGTGTTAAAGCCTCGAAGCGGCTGAAATCTCATCCGGTCTGCTTGTCGGCCGAGGGAGACCTATCGATCGAGATGGAGAAAATATTGAAGGCGATGCCGAGCGGCCAGGACGTTCAGGCCGACAAAGTGCTGGAAATCAACGTGAACCACGAGGTGTTCCAATCGCTTAAGGCCGCGCATGAGAACGATAAGGAGAAGCTGAGCCTGTATACCAACCTGTTGTACAACCAGGCGCTGCTGATCGAAGGCCTGCCTGTGCAGGATCCGGTGGAATTTACGAATGATATCTGCAAAATCATGGTGTAATCCCTGATTTAATCCCTGATTTTACAATTGGATCAGCTTTAAGTTAAAATGACGGAAGGAGCTTTTGTTCTAAGCGCCTTTCGTCATTTTTATTGCCATGTTCAAGGATGCATGAGCTTATACAGGAAAGAGGTTGCTATCAGATGATTCATTACATTCGGTTGCGTTAATGAGAGGTACAGAAGGATAACCCCGGGTTTTTAAGAATGAAGATGCCTGGGTTTATTTAACTGTGCCTTTTTTCATTAACTCAATACGAATGAATGAGGTGCGATAGCATGTTAATATTTCATACCATACCTGCCGGAACAGTCATTTGTCCGGTGTGCTCGGGTCCGCTAGATTTACAGGACAATAGTCTAATTTGCAAAAACCGTCATTGCTTTGATATCGCAAAGCAGGGGTACGTCAATTTCCTGCTGCAAGCTCCGAAGGAGAAATACGACAAGCGATTGTTTCAATCGCGTGCCCGAGTTAGCCGGGCAGGGGTGTTTCGCGGGCTGACCGACCGCCTGGGCGAGATTGTCCGGAACGAGTTGGAGCGTCAGGACTTGAAGCGGCGAGAGAGTCGATCGCATGGGCTGAAGAAGCAAGGACTTCAGCAGCGAGAACGTCAGCAGCAGGAAATGCAGCAGCATCAACTTCAGCGGCAAGCTGCCATGCAGCAGGAGCTGCAGAATAAAGTGCTTGAGCGACAGGCGCGGCAGCGGGGAGAGCTGGTACAACAAAAAGTGGTGCGGCCCAGCCTGGGTCAGAGTCCAGGGGAAAGGCAATGTACCGCTGCTGCGATACTGGATGCAGGCTGCGGAGAAGGCTCCCATCTATCGGCGTTGGTGCGCCATCTGGCGGGCACGTCAGGGTGCAAGCTTGTCGCCGCAGGGATAGATATTTCCAAAGCCGGCATCCAATTGGCGGCTAAGGCCAATCCCGGAATGCTGTGGGGAGTTGCCGATCTTGCCAAATGTCCTTTTGCCAACGGTTCCTTCGATGTTATCCTGAACATCTTGTCCCCGGCGAATTACTCCGAGTTTCACCGTATGCTTGCGGATGATGGCTTGGTGATGAAGGTGATCCCGGGCACGGAGTATTTGCAGGAAATACGGCGGGCGCTGCATAGCGAGACAGCGCGGCGGACGTATTCCAATGACAGGACGGTTGAGCTGTTTCGCCGTCATTTTGAGCTTGTGGACATGCAGCAGGTAAAATACGAGCTTCTAATAGAGCAGAAAGATCTGGCGGATTTGCTGCAGATGACTCCGCTGGCCTGGCAGGCCGGTGAGGAGCAGCTTCGCCTGATGCAGACGATGAACAAGCAGCCTGTCATAACCTTCGATTTTGTCATTTTGATAGGCAGAAAGAGATATAAAAGATGAACCAAAAAAGTGGGATGCAGGCAAGGAAGAAAAATGCTTCTGAAGAAATTGAAAGATGTCTGGTAGAAAGCTGCTTCGGAAGCATAGCATGTGATCGCCTTAAAGCTGCTTCGAGAGTTTAGGCATCCGGTCGCCTTTGTGATCGGATTCGTACCTCTTACGAATCTATATAATCCAAGAAAACGGGGGGCAACAGCGATCGGGGAAGATTTGCGGAACTTGCCCCCCCCATCATTGTAGCAGCAGCACTTGTCGCGCATCCATTTCAATAGTTGTTTACATTTTTAAATGGATTTATAGCAGTTAGTTTCTACGCTAAGGAAGCGAAAGCAGATTTAAATGTATTTCATGTCATTAAAAGAAGGAAGAAGGCTATTTTGGGCTGGATTCTTGATTTTAGATGCATAAAATCCATCTACCCCTCTGAAACATTTGTTTAGAGCATGATTAGATACATGATTTCCATTTAGTTTACGACACAGCTTAGTGGACACGCAGCTTATATAAAATGAACTAATAAGTGGGATTGCAATGTTTCAACTTATAATAGTGAAAATATAAACGGATCGGTTATAGATGAAAGGGAACCACAACCTTGGCAACAATGCAGGGCTGTGGTTCTTTTGCCAATATAGATTCTATGCCACTATAGGGATAGGAGAGATAAAGATGTATCAGGATTTCAAATTAGTGGAAGGCCGGCCGGCCTACGTTCAGGTAAAAGAATACTTGAAGCGCATGATCATGAAAAGCGTTCTCCAGCCGCATCAGAAGCTTCCTTCAACCCGGGAGCTCAGCGAACTGATGAGCGTGAGCCGCAATACGATTATTTCGGCTTACCTGGGACTGGAGGAAGAGGGCCTGGTTTACACCGTGAAGGGGAAAGGGAGCTACATTGCCCAGATCACAGCTAGCGCGGCCGCGCCATCATGGCGGCTGGACTGGCAGGAGCGCATGAATGAACAAGCTCGGATGGCCGAGGCAATGGACCTGATGAAGCACGGCATACGCGCGGAGCGGGGCACGATTTCTTTTACGAGCATTGCCCCGAACGAGAAGCTGTTTGATCTCGGCAACGTCAAGCGGGCGTTCCTTGACCGGATGGCGGTGGAAGGCGAAGTTCTGCTCAACTACGGTTACGCCAAAGGCTACAAGCCGCTAATTGATCTGTTGAAGCAGTATATGGAGCAAAAAGGCGTGGACCTGGCGGGGAAGGATTTGCTCATTACGAACGGCTTCACGGAGGGCCTGGATTTGGTGCTGTCATCCTTGACGAAGCGGAGCGGAGCCGTTATATGTGAAAATCCGACCCACCATACCGCGATCAAAAATTTGCGGCTGCATGGGTACGAGATCACTGGCATCGGCATGGAAAGAGACGGCATCGATTTGGAGCAGCTGGAGCAGGCTCTGCGGCGGCAATCCTTCGATTGTGCTTATTTGGTGCCTTCCTACCACAATCCGACCGGAATCGTTATGTCCCCGGAGAAACGGCTGGAGCTCATGAAGCTGCTGACCCGCTATCAGGTTCCCGTTATCGAAGACGGGTTCAACGAAGAGCTTCGCTACTCCGGCTCCCATGTGTCTCCGCTGATCGCAGCGGTTGGCCAGGGCAATGGGGTAATTTATCTGGGCAGCTTCTCCAAGGTGCTGTTTCCCGGTCTCCGGGTAGGCTGGGTTCTGGCGGATCAGGAGCTGATCTACTATCTGGAAAGCCTGAAGCGGGCCCGCAGCATCCATACATCAACACTGGATCAATCGATACTTTATCAATATTTGCTCAATGGCAACCTGGATAAATATTTGCGCAAAGCCAGGACGGAATACAAACGGAAATACGAATGGACGAAGCAGTGCTGCGAAGCGTATTTGCCATATAACCGGCTGACGGGAGACGGAGGATTGCATCTGTTCGTATCTTTCAGCGAAGGTGCGGATACGAGACAACTGCTGGAGATTTGCAAGCAGCGGGGCGTCATATTTACGCCGGGGGATATTTTCCATACGGATGGCACTGGGCAGCATACGATGCGGCTGGGCTTCTCCCGCGTAAGCGACGAGGACATCGAAGCGGGGATAAGGATCATCGGTGAAGCGGCCAGGGAGATGTTCACTCAAACGTGACCTCGCCTCAACCCTGTGGATGATGATTGATTCTCCAGCGGGAAGTAAATGAATGGGACGGAGTGGGCTGAAATGAGAAATGACTGGATTAATCCGGTAGTACAGGAGATACCTCCATCTGGAATCAGGGCGTTTGTCGGTGCGGCGGATGAGCATGTCATATCGCTCGCTGTAGGCGAGCCGGATTTTGTAACGCCAAGACCTGTAGTCGAGGCTTGCATCGCAGCGCTGAATCGCGGGACGACGGGATACACCCCGAATGCCGGGCTTATGGAGCTTCGGGAGGAAATCGCCGGCTATCTGCAGGCAAGATTCGGCTTAGACTACGGCCCAGCGGATGAAATGTTCGTAACCGTAGGCAGCAGTGAGGCGGTCGATTTGGCGCTTCGTACCATTCTGATGCCGGGGGATGAGGTGATCGTACCGACGCCAAGCTACATTGCATATACGCCAATCGCCCAGCTGCATGGAGGCAAGGTTGTAGAGGTGCAGACCTCGGCAGAAGAGGAGTTCAAGCTGCGCGCCCGGGATCTCCGGCGTCATCTCACGCCCCGTTCCAAGGTGCTGATATTGAATTATCCCAACAATCCGACCGGGGCCGTCATGACGAGGGAGGACTTGGTGCCGATCGCCGAGCTGGCTGTCGCCCATGATCTCATTGTCATTTCGGATGAAATTTATGCAGAGCTGAGCTATGGGCAGAGCCACGTCAGCATCGCCTCGCTGCCTGGGATGAAGGAACGCACGCTCGTGATCAGCGGTTTCTCGAAGGCCTTCGCCATGACAGGCTGGCGGGTCGGCTATGTGTGCGGCCCTGCCGAACTGATCGCAGCCATGCTGAAAATCCATCAATACACGGCGATGTGCGCACCAGTGATGGGACAGGTGGCAGCGATCGCATCCTTGCGCCGCGGTATGCAGGAGATGGAGGGAATGATCCGCTCCTACGATCAGCGCAGGCAGTGGTTCGTCTCCGCACTGCGGGATATTGGCCTTCCATGTCACGCGCCGGCGGGAGCTTTCTATGTGTTCCCGTCAATTGCCGGCACCGGCCTGAGCTCGCAGGAGTTCGCGCAGCGCTTGCTGAAGGAGGCGGGAGTAGCCGCCGTGCCCGGCCAGGTGTTCGGGGCAGGCGGAGAAGGCTATATCCGCTGCTCCTATGCCACGGGCATGTCCCAGCTGCAGGAGGCCGTGGATCGCATCGAGCGCTTCGTGAGGCTGCCGCTGCGGCAATCGTCGTAGAAGCTGGATATAGCTTAAATCTAGCGCTCGCCTTCCGGCGGGCGTTATTTGTGTTGGTCTTTTTTGCAGCAGGTTTGTTATGTTCTGTATGTAGTTCCAGTTGAAAGGTGAATCAACGGAATAAACAGGAAACGGACATGACATTTATCATGTTCAAGTACTGACGGATATATCTGTCTCACCTAGGCCGTATTTTTTATAATTAGAATACATCAAAGATTGCGGCGTTCCAGTCGTTAGATTAATAAATGGCGCGTCAGGCCCGGGGAGGAAAATGAAAGATGAACAAATCCAACCGTCTGTCAGATTTGAAGAAAAACGTAGCTCCTTACGAGGAGATTGACATGAAATCAAGTGTCCGCCAACTGATTAATACCTTGCTGCCCTTAGCACTTCTATGGTATGGCGCTTATTTAAGCCTCTCGGTATCCTATTGGTTGACCTTGCCGATCACCATCATTGCTGGCGGTTTTCTAGTCAGAACCTTTATCATATTCCATGACTGCTGTCATCAGTCTTTTTTCAAGAGCCGGTTGGCTAATGAAATACTTGGGACGATCACGGGTGTTCTCACACTGTGTCCTTATCAGCAATGGAAAAATACCCACTCGATCCACCACGCAACGAGCAGCAATCTCGATAAGCGCGGAGTTGGAGACATGTGGCTCCTTACGATCGATGAGTATATGGCTGCCTCGGCCTGGACGAAATTCGTCTATCGGATGTATCGCAATCCGTTTATGATGCTTGTTATCGGACCGATCTATATATTCCTTGTGGCTTATCGGTTTAATCGTAAAGATGCGCGGAGAAAAGAAAGAATTAGCACTTACGTGACCAATGTGGCGCTAGTCGGCTTGTATGGATTATTAATATGGGCGATCGGCTGGCAGGCCTTCTTGCTGGTACAACTGCCGATCTTTTTTGTATCCGGTATGCTGGGGATTTGGTTATTCTATGTTCAGCATCAGTTCGAGCATTCTTACTTTGAGCATGATGAAGAATGGGAATATGTGAACGCAGCGGTGGAAGGAAGCTCCTATTACAAGCTGCCGAAAATTTTGCAATGGATTACTGGCAACATCGGGTTCCATCATGTTCATCATTTGAGCCCGAAGGTGCCGAACTACAATCTGGAGAAGGCCCATGAGGCTACGCCGCCTTTGCAGAAAGCGACGACGATCACGATCCGAACAAGTCTTAAATCGCTGCGCTTCCGTCTGTGGGACGAACGGAGCAAGACGTTTATTTCTTTTAAGGAGCTTAAGGAGGTTAAGGAAGTTCAGCGCAAACCTACCGTTGGGCACAATCCTAGTCCGCTACCAAGCGTTCAAGCGAAATAAAGAAGAACAAGCCCTTTATTTTGGATAGTAATGGGCTTGTTCTTTGTTTATACTAACTGCATAATGGGGTATTGAAAAAAATGAATCATCTTAACAAAAGGTGGCGGGGAAAATGCAGAAATGGTATCAGATTTTTCAAAGAAATACCGGGTTGAGTCCATACATCTGGGTTGTTTTCTACATTTTGCCCTTTTACTTCATATTCCGATCGTCCGCGCCTTACCAGATGGTGTTGGGAAGCTTGTTGATCATCGCTTTCTTCGTTTGTTATGTTCTGTCATTTGTGTCCAGGGGCTGGAAGGTATATTTCTGGACCAGCTTGCAGATCGCTATTTCAATTACGATGACGATGTTATTCGGCTATGTGTATTTCTCTTTGTTTCTGGCCTTCTTCATAGGAAATATCAAAAACAAGGTAGGCTTTATTACGTTGTATACAATTCACCTGGTCACAACGGTGGTAACGATAAATTGGGGATTTCTTACGAAAACCTCGTGGTTCATTACGCAGCTCCCATTCGTTCTTGTCAGCTTGATCGGCGTTATTCTGCTGCCGGTTACGACGTATAACCGCAATAAGAGTGATCGATTGCAGGGACAGTTGGAGGATGCCAACAAGCGGATTTCGGAGCTGGTGAAGCTGGAGGAGCGTCAGCGGATTGCTCGGGATTTGCACGATACGCTGGGCCAGAAGCTGTCTTTAATCGGTCTGAAAAGCGATCTTGCAGGCCGACTGATGGATGAAGATCCTTCCCGAGCACAGGCCGAGATTGCTGATGTGCGCCAGACAGCTAGAGTGGCATTGAAGGAAGTTCGCGAGTTGGTTACTCAGATGAGAGGAACGAGACTACAGGATGAGATATTTCGGATCAAGCAAATATTGAAGGCTGCTCAAATTGAATTTTCGCTGGAAGGGGATCCTGAGCAGCTGGACATTTCGTTGATGAATGAGAATGTGCTCAGCATGTGTCTTAAGGAAGCTGTAACGAACATCGTCAAGCATAGCAGCGCTACGGCCTGTTCTATTGCAATTAGACCGTCTCGCGGTGAATTAATCGTTACAATACAGGATAATGGGGTAGGCATAGCCGTCAACTCCTACTATTTCAAGGGAAATGGTCTGCGAGGGATGAAGGAACGCCTCGAATTTGTTAACGGGAGCATGGAA
This sequence comes from Paenibacillus sp. FSL W8-0186, assembly GCF_037969765.1. Classification (NCBI taxonomy): domain Bacteria; kingdom Bacillati; phylum Bacillota; class Bacilli; order Caryophanales; family Paenibacillaceae; genus Paenibacillus; species Paenibacillus sp. FSL W8-0186. Next base: position 1,412,711 of record NZ_CP150207.1, read on the forward strand.
ATTGCTTCAAATGGAGGGACGGTGCTGACAATTAAAGTACCCAGCTCACTAAAACAACCCGTAGAGGAGGCATCGATATGATCCGAATTGTCATTGCCGAAGATCAGCGCATGCTGCTCGGAGCTCTAGCTTCAATCCTTGATTTGGAGGAAGATATGACGGTAGTCGGCAGGGCCAGCAATGGGGAAGATGCAGTCCGGCTAGTTCATCAGCATAAGCCGGATATTTGTATTATGGATATTGAAATGCCCGTGAAGAATGGTCTGGATGCGGCAGAAGAGCTGAAAGGCTCCGGCTGTAAAGTGATGATTCTAACGACCTTTGCTCGCTCGGGGTATTTTGAACGGGCGATTAAAGCCGGGGCAAGCGGGTATTTGCTGAAAGACAGTCCCAGCGAGGAATTGGCAACTTCCATTCGCAGTATTATGGCGGGGCGCAGAATCTACGCATCAGAGCTTGTCGATGAGGCCTACGGGGAAGTGAACCCGTTAACCGAGCGGGAGAAAGAAGTACTGGGGCTTGTCGCCGACGGGAAAAATACCAAGGAAATTGCTAGCGAGCTGTTCATTACTACAGGGACGGTTCGCAATTATATTTCCGTCATCCTGGATAAGCTGGGAGTAAGCAATCGAATCGAGGCCATTACCCGCTTTAAAGAGAAGGGATGGTTTAAGTAGGCTTCGGGCTACTCTCCATCGTAAGTCATCATAGAGAAGGAGATGTGTCAGCAAATGTCATTCGAAATTGAGCGTAAATTTCTGCTTCAGGAGATTCCCCAATCTTTAATCGAAGAAGGGGAGCTGCAACTGCAATCAGAGCATCGAATCGAGCAGACCTATCTGGCGCTGGCTGGCGATCAGGAACTGCGCGTGCGTAAAATCAAGGACTTGTCGACAGGCGAGGTTACATATACGCATACCTTTAAGAAGGGGCATGGTCTGCTTCGGGAGGAAGTAGAGTACGAAATATCGGAAGGGATCTACGAACAGATTACAGGGATACACCAGGCAGTGCCCTTAACAAAGAACCGGGTAACGGCGAATTGGAACGGACGAATCATTGAGGTCGACCTGTATGATCAAATTGATTTGATGGTGCTTGAGGTGGAGTTTGCATCCGAAGAGGAAGCGGTCGGGTTTACGCCGCCGGACTGGTTCGGTCTGGACATTAGCACGAATAAGGAATATAGCAACAAGAAAGTATGGAAGGAACTGCAGGAGCGCTCGAGTTGAACTTGTAGATTCGATGCCATCTTACTGTTTTTCACCCCGCGTGCCTTCTCAGCGCGCGGGGTTCGCTGCATGACGGCGGTTGGTCGACCGGATTGGGCTGGGGGGCATTTTTTTGCGTCAAAAAAATAGGTTCAACGGGTTAGTAGGTAAGTTCCGGTAACAGCGAATGGATAATGATGGATTTCTGGTATTTAAAATATACATGTAGTCGTAAACCGCATAATTAACTGGATTTCGTGTCTTTAATAGCGAAGAAAGAAAGCGAATCCGATGAATCCAGCGTTTATAGATACTCGCTATCCACCTATTTTCTCGTTATTGTCTGATCAGAATAGAATAAATGCACGAAATCCAATTAACTTGGATAGTCAGAGAACCGAGCATTGAATGAAGCTATAGACCGTGTTGAAGGAGCATTGGCTCCAATGACCGAGTAAAAACTCCTGCAAAAAGCAATAAATTCGCTCGCTGGTTGAGTAAAGTTTCTCGCTGCTCGGGCCGTGACTATCCGTTTATGTTGATGATTCCTGCCCAGGATCAAGCCATTCATAAGCTTGCTCATCATTAAACTGGGCTTCCGCCTCTTCCTCGGCCAAGGATTGAATTTCCTCGGCGCCGATGGTAAGGACTTCATACCCTTCTTCCGCATGTTTGCGAAGCGCCCGCTGCTTAATGAACTTGGGGCTGGCCTCGCCCATCTCTTCGTCATAGACGAGCAGGATGCCATCCGTTTTACGCAGGAGCAGCTCGTCCCTCGCTATGAACTGCCATTTGCCCTCGTAAGACTCTTTGCTTACCGCGGCATAGTGATCGATACTTCGCAGCAGCTCTTCGTAATATATTTTTTTATCATCGCTCCACTTTTCCTCTGGATTACTAAATGCCGTAATAATGGAGCATTTTAGCTGCGGATACTGCGTCTTTAGCGAAATGGCGGCCTCGCAAGCCCAAAGATCGACGCCGTATTGTCCGGGAGTGATCACCCATTCCAAGCCTTCCTCCAGAAGAGGGATCAGCTTGTTCCGGATCGCCTGCTGAATATAGGGGATTCCTTCATGTTTATTATTGAAAATGCCAAGCTCATGAGCCCGGTAACCGGTCACGAATAAGTTCTTCAATGTAGGACTCCTTCGTTCTATTAAAATTTTTTGGATTATTTATAATCATAGAATAGCTTTCTTGAGATAGCTACCTGACAGGAAAAATAATTTCAGTATCGGTGCAATTTGATTATTATGTTTAGAGTACTAAGTAATTAGGAGGAAATAATCTTTGACGAAATTCACAGCAGTACTATTGGGGGCAATGTTACTAGTAAACATCACAGCTTGTGGAAAGGAGAAGGAGGCGGGAAGCGTGAATACACCTGCAACGAACGCAGATGTATACGAAGCTGGTTCTGCTTCAGCTTCAGCTGAAGGTCCTTTGCCTACGGTCGACGAATTGATTATGAGATCAGCTGAAGCTGCCAAAGCTCTAAAGAGCTATTCGATGCAAGGAAATGTTAATCAAAAGATGACGGTAAAGCAAGGCGATCAAGAAACAAGCAATAACACCAAGGCCGTTATGATGATAGACGTTCAACAGAAGCCATTCGCCATTTACCAGGAACTCGAAAACGACGCCGAGGAAGAAGGTAAGACAGTGATTAAGCAATACATAACGAATGAAGGTATCTATATCTTAACGGATGGTGCTTGGGTTAGGATTCCTAAGGTTGTACAGGAAGGTTTGATTTCGAGAATGCAACAAGCATCTAGCCTGGAAGCTCGATTGGAGAATTTCAAGTTAATGAATAAGGAAGTCACAGTTACCGAAGAAGAGGATGAATATATATTGTCTGCCGACCTTTCGGGAGACGAATATAAAAAATTGGCAGCAAGCCTAATAGGTCAAGTAGCCATCGGTAAAGAAGAAGAAATGGCAGCAATGCTGGAAGTGCTTACGATTAAAAGAATCATGCTCAGTAATGCTATAGATAAAGAAACATATCTTCCAACGAGAATCGACATGTATTTGGAATTGGAGATGGAAATCGAAGATCAATTCACGTTATGGGTAATGAGCTCGAACGGTCAAATTTCCAATCACAATGTGTTGGATGAGATAAAAATTCCGCAGGACGTGATTGATAGCGCAATTTAAGCTTACTCGCTCCTATAATATGATAACGGCCGAACGAACTTACGGGTTCGGCGGTTTATTGGTGGGCTGGCAGCATTAGGCGTTGTTCGGGTACTGTGTTGTGCTGAATGGAAGAATGGTTAAAAGCGTCGGCTGGTAATTCGGAGCAGCCCCATCCGACGATCCTTCGAATAAGCATGTAGTGCCTGAGAAACCGTTCCACACAAATAGACCTTTCTGGCTCTCAGAAAGGCCTAAATCTTATGTTCTGTTTGTTATTAACCGTGAATGGCCAGGATCGTAAAGGTCGTATAGAACAGTGTATAGAATGTACCTAATGCGACAATCCAGGCAAAGATGTTGCTTTCGTTTTTATACTCTGTTTTTGGCTTTTGCATACGGATCAGCTCCTTGTGAATGCTGAATTCATAATTTGTGAACAATTTGTGTCACCCTTATTACATATTATTAAACATTTTGTGTCTAATTTCAAACACTTTTTTGATTCATCTTGACAAAAAATATTTGTATGCGAAAAAACCACAGCCAATTAAGAGCATTGGACTGTGGTTATCAGTTGCTGTTGCATCATTTTGAAGTTATATAAAATGGGCAGCCCTGCCTTCCCTAAGGTGCAAAGCCTTCCTCGCGCAAATATTCCTCTGCTTCCTCCCGGGTCTCGAACACCATTTCAATGGCGGAGCCGGCGTAAACATACCATAAGTCGTCTGCTGGCTTGAGCAGCAGGCTGGTTCCTTCCGGGTCAAGCCAAAGCTCTTCGCTGGAGTTCTCGCCTGATATTGCCGCTTGTATACCTAACCCGCTTGTATCACCGCTTATTGCAGCGGCTCCTGTGCCTGGTACTGGGGAACCGGAATAACTTGCACTCAGCCCGGACAGTGAATCGATCGATTGCTGCACCAGTTGGCGAAGCTCGGATTCCGTGAAGTCGCGAATGTTGACGAAGCCTTTATCATTCACATCGGACCGATCGAGCCGCCCGGCATAAATAAAGCCGTTGCCGTTTGGATGCAGATGATAGCCGACCGTTTTTTTGTCATAAATGCTGCCTTCATAGTGGAAGTTGACGCGACCCAGCGATACGTCCCGGCGCTCAAGCTGGGGAAAGGATTCAAGAATGTGGATCTTCTGTTGGAACGTGAGCATGTACTGCCTCCCTAAAATTACATAAATTTCATCGTGCCGTGATTATATCATAATCCTGGTGGCAATTTATATGCGGAGTGCGGTTGTATTGCAGAAAAAAGAACCGCCTAAAAGACGGTTCCTCTGACACTGCCAAGAAATCAGCTAATATTTTACACACAGGACTGCTGTTCTGGTTCTTGTTTATGCATCCGGGGACATGGGCTGCTCCTCGTCCTGCTTCTTCTTATAAAGCAATCTCGAGGTAGCTATTCCCGCAAGCCCCAAGGCGATAAATAATGCAGCCCTTACGCCGATCGATACCCATGGCAAATCAATAATAACGACTTTCAGCAAAATGACAAACAAGAAAATAACGCCTGCCAGTCTGACGCGGGAGCGGTTCGTGATCAGCCCGAAAATAATCAGGCCGGCCGAATAAAGAATCCATGCGCCGGACAAGCTCAAATGCTGGACATCGCTGCTGAAGGATTTGCCTAATACATGGGCAATCTGGGTGAGGAAAATGAGACAAAGCGCTGCCTCAACCCAATTGAAGACGTTCCAAAGAGAATGGATCCATTTAGGCTCCTGTTCATTTTTTACCATAAAATACGGAATCGGCATGCTGATGACGAGCAAAAACCAGGCCAGCGTCTCGCTGGAGAAAAACGCAGGTATAGGGCTGAATAAAATAAGCAATGCGCTAAACAAGTATAAGGTTAAGCCGACGATTTGCTGCAGCAGGCTTCTCAGCTTAATGCCAAGCGCCAAGGAGAGCATGCCCAAGACAAGCAGCACGCTGGCCTTGTAGTTGCTGCCTACGCTGTCGACGATAAATACGACCCAGCCGTATGTAGCAATGGAAGCAAATAGCTGCGACATTTCTTTGTGCTTTAAGGACAGCACGGTGGTCACGCTGTACAGGATGGACAATAAAGCCATTAGAATGCTGAATGTATAACCTTCCTCTCCAGAGTACAGTCCGATGACCCAAAGGGAGAGCAGGAAAAAGCCAATCGGCAGCAAAATCATCTGATCCAGCTTGTGCCGGTAGCGGCGGGCCACTGTAATTCCATATAATACGAAATGCTGTAATAATACGGCGATTAAGAAGAGATATTTGCTCTTATCGTATAGGCCTTGCACATACAGGATTAGGAGCGGTACATGCAGGACGGAAATGGCTACGATATAAGCGGCCCGGAAATTGAAACGGATTGCTACGAGCATCATGGCGATAGAAAAAATGACCTCGTACAGCACGAACATCCACGGGCTGGCCGGGGACTTGACCAGAAACGGTATGAGGTATCCGGACAGCAAGGCAATGATGACCAGCGTTTGCGATCGATGGTGAACCGCTATGAACACGCCAAAGGCGATGGACATGATGTACAGGACAAAGGCAATGCCAAGCGGTATCAAGTTATAGAGCATATGCGCGGCAAATAGAGTGAGCACCAGCACGGCGTTCGCTCCGCCTAGTAGGACCTGCCCCAACGCCTCACGCTGCTGGCGAACCTGCCTGTCTCCAAACCAGTACATGACTGCGGCGAGGACGGCTCCTAGCAGGCAGCGCAGCGGCTCATTTAAATATCCGGCGTTGACAGCGGCCATGAACAGCCAGAGTACGCCAAGCAATAACACGACGATGAAAACCCGCGGCAGCCATACCCGTGAAATCGCGTATTCCCAATCTTGCGAGGTACGGGGGGGATTCGCCGGAGGCTTCACAAACGAAGGCTGCTGGAATTTCGGCTGTTGGCCTGGATATGGCGCTCCCGCAGGAGGCGCCTGGTTCAGGAACTGTGCCTGTTGCTGCTGGCTGTACTGCGGAGCATCGGGGGATGCTTCCTGACTTAAAGAGTGCCCCTGCTGATCGTTATGTGGCAGCTCCTGTTGATTGTACATTTGCTGATAATCGTGTTGTAAGTTCCGCTGTTGCCCCGCTTGTTGATGCTCCTGATGTTGCTCATATTGGTGTGGGTGCTGAGATTGATGTTGATGTTGTTGCTCATGCTGGTGTGGATACTGATGTTGATGTTGTTGCGATCGATGCGGACCCCACCCAGGGTGGTCAGTCTGCTGCTGGTTATGCCGCATGCCAACGAATGTGTCTTGATTTTGGACATGTTCTTGCTGGTAGTGCTGTTGTTGGGACTGCTGCTTTAGTTGCGGGTCCGATTGCCGGCGTTGGTCGTTTAGATACTGTTGTTGCTGCTGCTGCTCTGGTTGTCGGTAAACTTGCTGATGTTGTTGCTGTTGTGGGCCTTGCGGGTTCCATGGCGGTGGTCCGGACTGCTGACTTTGCCGCTGTGCCCGAAGGGACGGATCAAGGGCGGGATCCTGGTCCGCTTCCTTTTCTAGTACCGGGTTCATAGGTTTTGATGCGGGTCCTTCGCCTAGTTTCAGCTCAGACAGTTGTTCGCTGATCTTTCTTAATTCTTCCTCCAGTTCTCTGATCTTTTTGTCTTTATCCAAGTTCGTATCACCTCTGCTTATTTAAATGTTGAACACTCTGATTACGATACCTGATCAACCATTGACAATAACGGATGGCTGGCAATCCTTCAAGTCCATATTTTGGAAGTAAATACTTTAGGTTTATTGTACGATATCATTGCAGAAATCGATCTAGGAGCCAAGCAGTTGCAGGAACATTGTGCGTGCTTGCCCTTATCCATTTTTGTTGTTTAACTCGTAATAAATGGATTTATAGCAGTTAGTTCCTGCAGCAAGACAGGGAAATTCGATTTACATGGATTTCTTGTCATTAGAAGAAGGGAAATTGCCAGCAATGGTCTGAATCCATCATTTAAGGTGTAAAAATCCATCTAATTTCCAGAAATAGTTGTCTTATGCTTAATTAGATGCGTCATTTCCATTTAATGTGCTGCGTTTGGTGTTTATGCATCTCAATGCCGATGGTAAACCTAACAACCAAATTATGAATTTTGCTGAGAATCCCTCTCCTAGATGCCATTTATGTGGTAGTATATGTAGTTGAGCCCGAAATAGGAGAATTATCCGGTGGTATAATGATGGTATGAGGCAAAAGGAAATCCAAAGGAAACAAGGAATTGAAAGAGGAGAACTGAACTTGGAAGATTATAATGAAATGCTTGAACAAATGAATATCCAGCATGCGATTATCGGGGAAGTGACGACAAGCCTGCCTGACATTCTTCAAGATTTGACGAAGGTCCGTTTGTCATCGCTTGCTTCGGCCTGCAATTTGCCTGGACGTTCCAAGATGAAAAAGCAAGAATTAATAGAAGCGCTAACAGCATACATGACCGATGCGGAGCATCTGCAATCCGCCCTGCTGATTGTCGGCGGCCTGGAATGGCAATTGTTCGAATCGCTTCTTCGTCAACCTGTTCTGCAGAACAATCTCATTCTAATTGAGCACTACTGGTATTTAATGAACCGTGGGCTAGTATTTACTTATTTCAGCGAGGGTCAGCTTTATGTCGTCCTGCCGGACGAGATTAGAGAAGCCTATGCCAAGCTGGATCACGCAAAATTCCATCAACAACGGGCGAGTGTACAGCTCGTTCATGAGTATATATTAGCTATGACGCACTTATACGGTGTGATCGAACCGGATAAGGTCATTGAAATTTACAATGCGCAGAACAGCGAACAGCTCGATCAGAAACGGTTCAAGGAGCTGCTTGGAGAGTTAACGAGCAGAGAACAGAATTATACGATAGAGGACGGCTTCATCGTCGACGGATATTTGTCTCTAGAGGATTCGCAAGGAGAGCTTAAAGAACTGCTGGCGCAAGTACAAGGCAAGCCTTATTTCATTCCGAAACGCGAAGAACTGCTGAAATATGCCGATGAAGATTACTTCGAGATGACGCCGCAGCTGACAAAGCTGAGAGCATACATCATGAAGGAAATTTCCCGTGATGCGGAAATGATCGACTATCTTATCGACGATATACAGTTAGCCTGCACGATGCAAGCGACTTCGGGAGAGCTGATCCATGAATTCGAGAGAAGAGGCCTGAAATTCCAAAGCATGGAGCAGGCGGATACGGTTATCGCTCTAATGAACGATGTGTACAACCATACAAGACTGTGGATGCACAGAGGTCATACACCTTCTGAGATGAACCGGATTTCCGGAAATGTGGAGCTGAGAGCGGCGCATCGCCAGCTAAGTCCTTTGAACAAAAGCCAGGTGTCCGTCACCAAAATCGGCCGCAACGAACCATGCCCGTGCGGCAGCGGCTTCAAGTACAAAAAATGCTGCGGCAAGTAAAATGAAATGCCAAAAATTTGACAACACTTGTAAAGACAGATACAGTAATAGTGAAAATGAATAGGAAGTCCACTAGGGGAGCCGGCAGCGGCTGAGACAAGATCGTAATCTTGGACCCTTTGAACCTGATCTAGTTCGTACTAGCGTAGGAAAGTGGAGTCGGAATCCGATGCCTGACACTTATTGCAGCTTGCTGCCCGTGTAAAGGTGGCGTTGAATGAGGCCGCTCCATTGATGGAGCGGCCTTTTTGGTATTTTTGCATGTGCGGCATCGTCCCTAACGGCTTCCTGATCATGTTCGCATTATATCCGGAGGTGGGGAACCATGAGTTTTACGCAGGAGCTTCGTCAGAAAGCGGACGGTATCTTTCAGGCTATTTTTGAACACCCTTTTGTGAGAGGAATCGCTAACGGCGACTTGCGGAAGGAGCAGCTCATTCACTACGTCAAGCAGGATCATGAATATTTAACGGCGTATATGCGGATTTATGGCATTGCCATATCCAAATGCTCGAGCCGCGACGAGATCGAAATGTTTAATCAGCAAATCTCTTTTATTCTGAACAGTGAAGTTCATCCGCATAATAACTTCTGTGCGGTTGCCGGAGTCAGCTATGATGAAATGCAGGGTTATGCGCTCGCTCCGGGGGCACATCACTATATCCGCCACATGCTGAACGTGGCCCATGAAGGAAGCCTGGCTGAAATTATGGCGGTGCTGCTGCCGTGTCCGTGGACTTACCTGGAGATCGGGGAGAAGCTGATGAGAGAAGTGCAGCCGACCGAGGCCCATCCATTCTATGAATGGATCCATTTCTATGAGACGCGGACGAATACGACCGCTAAATTCTCCGAGCGTCTGGACAAGTGGGCGGAAATGACAACCGAGCTTGAACGCAAAAAAATGACCGAGCACTATCTATTGAGCTGCCAGCTCGAGTATATGTTCTGGGATATGGCCTATAACGTTCAGGATTGGCCGGTGTCCATGAACACGGCGGAATACGCATTATAAGTGAGGCGGATCATAATGAATACACTGGAAAACGATATAACAGCACTTCTTACAAAGGTTCAGAGAACCAAACCGCTTATTCATAATATGACCAACGTAGTAGTTACCAATTTTACAGCAAACGGGCTATATGCTCTTGGTGCATCTCCCGTCATGGCGTATGCGCCGGAGGAGGTGGCCGATATGGCAAAAATCGCCGGGGCGCTCGTGCTCAATATCGGCACGTTGACGAAGGAGCAGGTCGAGGCGATGATCATTGCCGGAAAATCGGCGAATGAGCATGGCGTACCGGTACTGCTTGACCCGGTTGGGGCAGGGGCAACGGCATTCCGCACGGAATCGGCGCTGCGGATTCTCCGCGAGGTGAAGGTCTCCCTCGTGCGGGGAAATGCGGCGGAAATCGCCAACCTTATCGGCGAGTCGCGTGAAATCAAAGGCGTTGACGCCGGGGATGGCGCCGACAATGAGAACGCCGGACTTGGCCTGCGGGCTTCGCGGCAGCTGAATGCGATCGTAGCGATTACAGGCAAGGAGGATGTTATCTCGGACGGGAGCCTGTGCCGGATCGTTAGCGGCGGGGATGCGCTGCTGACCCAGGTGACGGGAGCAGGCTGCCTGCTGACATCGGTGCTGGGCGCTTTTGCCGCGGTGGAGAAGGATTTGCTGCTGGCGGGTACAGCTGGGCTGGCCTTTTACGGCGCGGCTGCCTCACGGGCGGCTGAGCGCACATCTGAAATCGGCCCGGGCAGTTTCCAAGTCGCTTTTCTCGATGAGTTGGCCAAACTTCACCCTCACTCCCTGAAGGGACATGCTGCGGTTCGCGAATTTCAGGCCTCCGCCACAGGGGAGGCATTGATATGAGCATAGCCAGAGCACTTACGGTTGCCGGTTCGGATAGCGGAGGCGGTGCGGGCATACAGGCCGATCTCAAGACATTCCAGGAGCTGGATGTCTTCGGCATGTCGGCCATTACCGCCATCACGGTGCAGAATACGCTGGGCGTTCAGGGCGTGTACCCGCTGCCGCCGCAAGCTGCTGTAGAGCAAATCGATGCCGTAAGCACCGATCTAGGCGTCGATGCCTTGAAGACGGGGATGCTGTTCAGCGCCGAGATTATTGAAGCGGTGGCTGGACGCATCAAGGAGCATGGCTGGCGCAATGTCGTCGTTGATCCGGTGATGATCGCCAAGGGCGGAGCAGATTTGCTGCTGCCGGAAGCCGTGCGAGCCTTGAAGGAGCAGCTGCTGCCGCTGGCGCTGATCGTCACGCCGAATATACCGGAAGCCGAGGCATTGTCCGGCATGACTATCCGCTCGATGGCGGATCGCCGTGAGGCAGCCAAGCGCATCTGCGCTTATGGCCCGGCAGTTGCCGTGATCAAGGGCGGACACGACGAGGATGGCGAGCAGGTGGTCGACCTGATCTACGACGGCGCGTCTTGCACGGAGCTGAAGGGCCGGCGGATTCATACCGTTCATACGCACGGAACGGGCTGTACTTATTCCGCGGCGATAACTGCCGGACTGGCGAAGGGATTGCCAGTGCTGGAGGCGGTGCAGATGGCCCGCGATTATATCCAGGCTGCGATCGAGGACAGCCTGGAGCTGGGGCAGGGACATGGCCCGACGAATCACTGGGCACTTCGCCGCAGAAAGGAGCAGGAGCGATGAGCGGCAGCAGCATCTCTCCTGAACAAATGCGCCGGTACTTGCGGATGTACCTCGTCATTGGCAGCGTGAACTGCCGGGAGAAGCCGCTGCGCGTCGTGGAGGAAGCGTTGAGCGGGGGCGCGACGATGATCCAGTTCCGCGAGAAGGGCCCGGGCGCGCTGACCGGGGAGGCCAAGCTTGCGCTCGCTCTCGAGCTGCAAGCGGCCTGCCGCCGCGCCGGGGTGCCATTCATCGTCAACGATGACGTGGAGCTAGCCGCCCGGATCGGGGCGGACGGCATCCACGTCGGTCAGGACGATGAAGCCGCGGGGACCGTTCGCGCACGGATCGGCAACCGCATCCTCGGCGTGTCCGCGCACACGGTGAAGGAGGCGCGGACAGCGCTTGTTCACGGCGCCGACTATATCGGCGTCGGCCCGGTCTACCCGACGATCTCCAAGGATGACGCGCGCCCGGTGCAGGGGACGGGAATGATCCAGGACATGCGGGCGCAAGGGATCCAATTGCCGATCGTCGGTATTGGGGGCATTAACGCTGAGCGTGCTGCTGAGGTGGTGCGAGCAGGCGCGGACGGCGTTGCTGTCATCTCTGCGGCTACACAGGCGGCGAATGTACGCGAAGCTGCCAGAAATCTGCTGGAGCAGGTCGCCCGGGCAGCCGGACGATAACAGAACGGCGCGGACCCTGAAGCATCAAAGCAGGCCGCAGATTCATCACTGGAATCTGCGGCCTTTTTGCCGTATGAAAAATTCAGTTATTTGGTCTCAGAAACAAAAATTGGGATTTTACGTCTTATTAAATACGAGTCATATTTTTCCGCTAATGCACATATAATGTATAAACAAATGCCCCTTTTTTCGGTACAAACTATGCCGCACCTTATAGGCTCTATAAAGATTAAAGAGATTGCGAGCAAGATGATAGGAAAGGAAGCGGCCCGCCTGGAGCGATGCTTAAGGGGGAGTGCTTCCCGAGCAGCAGCTTTATGAGTCTACTCCTGTTTCCGTCGCCTGTATTCCTCATTTCGTTTTCGTGTCCGCATGATCTGCAGCTTTAGCAGCATCGGCATGAGCTTCAAGGCTCTTGACCTGCTGGCTTAAGAGGTGGATCGTATCGTCCATTTTGTCCAGCTTTTCGCCCATCGTTTGCAGTAAGTATTTGATCAGGATAAAGCTTAGAGTAACGGGAAAACCGACGTTTGTGACTAGAGTAACCATATCAGCAACCTGCATCATCGCTCCCTCCTTTCTTCTAAATGTCCTTTCACTATATAGAGAAAATAATAAGGGAGAATTACAACCAAGAATATAGAAATAAATGTTATAATTTCAATAAATAAGGTGATTTCTCAGTTGTTAATTTTCTAAGAATTTTTCCCTATAGGTAGAAGATGATTTTGAAAGGGGGAGGTAGCTTTGGAAGAACAACAAACCGTGTACGAGCAATATCGCAGAGAAGTGTATCGGATCGCCTGGCGGATTCAGTATCGAGCAAAGGTCGTGCGGAAGCGGGAGTGTTCATTTGGCGGAATGGAACCGGCCACAACCAGTTTCACCTCATCTTCTGATAACAAAATCGTCGTAAGACAGTTGATTAATGCCCTCCCGTCTGACACGGGCCGATCGATTATCTTCAAGATCTATATCCAAGACAAAACCGAGCAGGAGGTTGCCCGTGAGTTGAACATGAGTCAGCAAGGGGTGAACAAATGGAAGCGAAAGATGATCAAAGAATTGTCCCGGATGGTGAGTTCCTGAACCTGTTGGATAAAGCAAGGCAGAATGATAAGGAATCCACCTTGAAGCTCATCGAGCTCTATAAAGGGGATATTCTGCGGGTAAGCAAGTATATTCACACGTCGGAGGAAGATGCCGTTTCGGATATTATACTAGAGTTTCTGGAATTGATTAAGGAGCGGAAGGAGTAGGCAAATCCCTGTGCTTTCAGGGGTTTGCCTCTTTTTTTATTTGCTCTGGAGTTATATTTTTGTAAAAAATGTTGCAGCAGCGGTTGTAATCGCCGGGCCGGATGTTCCCTTATTATTGGGAACGGGATAACCTGATCATACGGCAATTGGTTGCTGGCCCGAAGACGAAGCCACAAGGCCATTAGACTGCGGGGCCGCCAGACCGCCAGACCGCCAGGCATAACGGAGCTGCAATTTCCGCTTAGAGGCGCTGCAAGCCGGGTCCCGCAGCCTCCTTCCGCCACTGGGAGGGCGTCAGGCCTTTGTATTGCTTGAACAGCTTGGTGAAATAATTCGGGTTGCCGCAGCCGATCTGTCCGGCGATTTCCGTAATGGTGAGATCGCTGCCGCTTAGCAGTCTCATGGCCTCGTTGATGCGAATGAAGTTGACGTATTCAATCAGCGTGGAGCCGGTCGTTTTTTTGAATATTTTACAAAAATGATACGGGTTGAGATTCATCATCGCCGCTGCCTTGGATACGGTGATCGGCTCGGCATAATGCTCATCGATATGGAGCAGCAGCTGTTTGAAGCGATCCGTGTTACGAGTATGGGCCAGATTCGCCCGCCCTCGCTGATCGCCGGGCATGAAGCGGCGGGAGAGCAGGGTGAACAGCATGTACAGCTGGCTTTTGACCATGAGCTCGTATCCGGGCTGCTTGCTTTTGAATTCGCGGATGATCTCTTCTAGAATATGCTTGAAGCGCAGGTTCTCTTCGTCTTGATGACTTAGCTTGATAGGAAATAGCAGAGCTCCGTCCAGATAAGGCGCAATATAGAGCGCGTGCTTCGGGTCGGGCGTTTTGCCATGCCGGAGCAGCGCCGCGTTAAACACGATGGCATAGTATTCCAGCAGCCCTTCGTCAGCGGCGTAACCTGCATGCAGAGCTCCAGAGGGGACAAGAATGATATCGCCGGGCAGTGCTTCATAGGGATTGCTGTCGATCAAGAAAACGGCCTTTCCCTCAACCACCAGCAGAATCTCGAAATGGTCATGCCAATGCAAATAAAACGAAGGGGTGCCCTTCTGCTGCTGTTCCTGGCGAAGGCGAAATATATTAAACGGATAGGATGGATCATTAAAATACGTATGCTCCCGCAATTCCTGGGGATGCGTCATGTCAGGCACAGCTCCTCTAGCGCAATATAGAACCCAAAAAGCACAAGATTGTATAGAGATATATTCAGGGAAGCGCTATACAATGGGCTTATGCTTCACAATATACTCAATATAGGAGTGGTTGGCAAATGCAAAACGGCAATCATTTATTACGTATAGGCACGCTGGTGGGCGGACAGGATGCGGTACGGGTCATTCCGCAAATTTTGCCGCATGGCTTTGAGTCATTCAGCCTCACCTTCTGGCAAACAACGGGAGGCATCGATTTGGCGGAGCTTGCCAAGCAGGTGCGGGAGATTATAGATGAGCACGGAGTAGTCATTTCCAGCATCGGGGTGTTCGGCAACCCGCTGACTGGAGAAGGGGATAATGCGGATACGCTGGCCAGCTGGGAGCGCGCGATCGATCACGCGCATCTGTTCGGAGCAGATATCGTCAGCGGTTTTACCGGCCGTCTGACGGACCGTCCGATCGATGAGTCGCTGCCTCGCTTCAAGGAAGTATTCGGGGAGCTGGCGAAGCGCGCAGCGGACCGGGGCGTGCGGATCGCGTTCGAGAACTGCGATATGGGCGGCACCTGGTGGAAGGGAGATTGGAACATCGCTCATAACCCGCAGGCCTGGGAGATGATGTTCAACGAGGTTCCGGCCGACAATCTGGGCCTGGAATGGGAGCCCTGCCATCAGATGGTCAGTCTGATCGATCCGATTCCGCAGCTGCGGAAGTGGGTAGACAAAGTCTTCCATGTGCACGGCAAGGACGCGACGATAGCTTGGGATATCGTCAAGGAATACGGCATTCACGGACCGAAGGAATTTGTCTGGCACCGGACGCCGGGATTTGGCGACACGAACTGGACGGACATTATTACGATTTTACGTCAAGCCGGGTATAAGAGCACGATCGATATTGAGGGCTGGCATGATCCGGTCTATCAGGGCGAGCTGGAAATGACCGGCCAGGTGCATGCGCTGAATTACTTGAAGCAGTGCCGCGGCGGGGCTTTTGTGCCAAACCCGGTGTAGGGGAGAGCTGAGTGATCATCCATGTTGGACTTAGCGACGTGGATATCTGGCAAGGGTTTGAAATGGATTCCGAAGCATACAAGTTGAATCATAGGTGGTGTGAACAATGAGCAAGCAGCATCGGATCGTGGTCGCCGGGTGCGGCGGAATGTCGAACGTGTGGATCAAGGAGCTGCTGAAGCGGGACGATGCCCTCGTTGTCGGGCTGGTCGATGTGCATATTGGCCAGGCGGAGAAAGTCCGGGACGCCTTTGGGCTGGCGTGCGGTGTTTATACCGGACTGACGGAGGCGATTACCGGTACAGGCGCGGATTTGGTCATCGACGTGACGATCCCGGACAGTCACTTCGAGATCAGCACGACGGCCATGAAGCAGGGCTGCCACGTCTTTGGCGAGAAGCCGATGGCCGCCACGATGGAGCAGGCCAGGACAATTATTGAAACAGCGGATGCTACGGGCAGGTCGTTATCGGTCATGCAGAATCGCCGGTACGACGTCAATATCCGTGCGCTGCGCGAGCTGATCGCCTCCGGCACGATTGGCAGGCCCGGCATGATCAATGCGGACTTCTTCCTGGGGCCGCATTTTGGCGGGTTCCGCGATGTGATGGAAAGTCCGCTGATTCTGGATATGGCGATCCACACTTTTGACCAAGCCCGGTTTATCGCCGGCGCCGACCCCGTATCGGTCTACTGCCATGAGTTTAACCCTCCGGGCTCCTGGTATGCGGGCAATGCTTCGGCCGTCTGCATTTATGAAATGTCGGACGGCTCTGTGTTCAGCTACCGGGGCTCGTGGTGCGCGGAAGGCGCTCCGACGTCCTGGGAGGCTGAATGGCGGATCATCGGCGAGAAAGGGACGGCGATTTGGGACGGCGTCCAGGCGCCTTATGCGGAGGTCGTAAATGCCGGCGAACAGGCGGAGCAGAAGTTCATGCGCGATACGGTGCGCGTGGAGGCGCCGCTGCGCTGGAACGGCAAGCCGGGGCATGAGGGCTGCCTGGATGAAATGTTCCTGGCTCTGAAGGAAGGCCGTCCGGCCGAGACCGATTGCCGCGATAACATCCACAGCATGGCCATGGTGCTCGGAGCAATCGAAAGCGCGAAGAGCGGACGGAAGGTTATGCTGGGGTAACACAGTAAGCAGTTAGATGAAAAGGGTTGGAAGGAGGGGGAGCAGCATGCTCCTCCTTTATTTTTTTGCACAAGAATAAAGAAAAAGCCGCCGAAAGCGGCGGCTCTGTTAATTGATGGGAATATCGACAACCACATTATATTCCTTCATGTAATGCATCCCTTTGATGCGCAGGTACTCCGGCTTGGCCTGCGAATCAAACAGCAGGGTGCGTTCCTTCAGGATCGTTCCATCCTCCAGCTTGGTTTCGATCTGGCCGATGGTCGTACGTAAAGAAATGGTCTCGCCCTGCGTTTCGATCGAGACGCCGTCAAGCAGGACATCCTCCTCGGTCGCGATCGTGATTTCCACGCCTTGGGCCGTGACGGTTACTTTTTTCACCCATAGCTCCTTGCCTTCCAATGTGAAGGGCTCTTCGCCAGCCGACGCGAGGGGCAGCCTCTGATCCAACTGCTGGTAACCGGCGAATTCTTTCATAACGAGCTCCAGGGATTTCAAGGGCTTGGGCAGCGGATTGTAGCGCAAGTCAAACTTTCTGCCTCGGATAGAAGATCCATGCCCGCTTCCGGTCATCTCTACAGGCACTCCGTTGGCAATCAGCTCGATCCCGTCTAATGCTCTAGGGAGGCGGTCAAAGTTATCTACGTTTAACGAGCCTTCAATCATGGTCATCGTTGGCGTAGCGGTGATCGACTGGAAGTTTATCGTGCCTTTGTCTACTTGTGCCTTCTTGCCGATAGACTGCTTCACCTCGGTCTGCATCGCCTGGTTCGGATCATAGGCGAAGGAGAGGGCGTGGTCGATGAGCTGGTTGTTTTCCCCAGGTTCGAAATAATGCAGCGTCAGTTTTTTGGCAAAAGGGCTTACGGGCTCGAAGGTGATCGTTCCCTTCACCTCGGTCTGGCCCTCGTTGGGCTGCGATACGCCGCTTTCCAAATGGGAGTTCGTCAGGAAGCCGGTAATCTTGGACGGCTTGAACGGAGGGTCGCTCCAATTATCGATCCCCTTAGGGTTCATCAAGGTGTAATACAGGATCAATTGGTTGGCATCGGTCATGATGCCATTGATCGTCAGCTCCGTTCCGTCGCTTAAGGTTGCCTTCCTGTCCACAAGCTGCCCCATCCCTTGATCGTTCAACTCCTGCAGCGTACTGCTGATCAACTCGTCGAAGCCAAGCAGCTTCTTGCCGTAGAAAGCAAAGGCATTATAGTTATAGCCAAAAATAACGATTAACAATATAGCGGCTGCCGCGGCTCTCCAGACCACGGATATCCGTTTTGTTCTTGCTGGGGCAGCCCCGTCGAGGGCGCTTCGTAACCGGGCTTCCAGCTCCTCCGGTGCGGCGATGGTGTTCAGGCGCCGTTTCTCTTCTGTTAGCCGCTTTTCGATATTATCCATCCGTTTCACCCCCATAGAGCTCTCTCATTTTTTTTAATCCTTGAAAAATACGCGATTTCACCGTCCCGACCGGCACGCCCATCATATCCGCAATCGTCTGGTAATCGAGATCATGCCAATATTTCAATTGGATCGCTTCCTGCTGCTGTTCATTTAAATGGAGCAGCATTTGCCGGATATCCATTTGCTGATCACTGTGCCGGTAAGGATCGTTAGGAAGGGCAAGGTCCAGGTCTTCTGTCAGCTTGCTGTTCATGGCCGCATCATCCAGCGGCACCAGCTTCTGGCGCTTGCGAAGCAAGGCTTTGCAGCTGTTGGCCAGAATGGTTCGGCTCCAGCTGTAGAAGGCTTCCTCCTTTTTGAGCTGGCCGATGTTCTCGTACAATCTGACGATCATATCCTCCATGGCGTCCATCGCATCATGCGAATTTCCCATATAGGTCAGTGCGAGTCTGTAATAGTCGTCTTTCTCGGCCAGGATCAGTTGGAGGAGCGCTTCTTTGTTCCCTTTTTTTGCTTTTTTTACGTATCGAACCGCATTCATTGCTTCACCTCACTCCCCTATAAGAGTCACGAACCGGGGTAAAAGTTCATTCTTTTAAAAAAATGGCTAAGTATACATCGTTATAATTGTTACTACTCGATCTCGCTTTATTGCTATATTTTACATGAATTCGAGTTATAATGTTATTATGTAATTACAGTTATAAGGTATAACTAATTGTGCGATGATTATACTATTGAGGAGGATATTGAGTTGGGTGGTGTAGCTAAGGTGGATAGAACTACGAATAGATCAAAGGCTATGAGATATTCACGTAAAATAGGCCGGATGGGAAACAGTTTGGGAGTAAGTATACCAAAGGCTTTAGCAGAAAAGCTTAATGTAGGGCAAGGCGATGAAATTGAATTTATAGAAAATAATAAAGGCGAAGTGGTCCTTAGAAAAGTTATTCCGACAAAGCTGCCAGATCATGTTCGCCCAGAAGTGCTCGAAGCTTTCTATGATATTTTCAACGAGGATCGGGACATCTTAGACGATTTAAGGGACCGGTAAATGGTAAAGTATTTAACCAAGGAAGAAGTCGTTGCCGGGCATTATTTTATGATGAAGCAGATGGAGGATTTGGAGCAAGCAGGGGTTAAAGATTATTCTTTGCTGGAGTCAGCGATCCATCGACCGGGGCAAACCGTATTTGGTGAGGATGCTTACCCGTCATTGTTTGATAAAGCAGCTGAACTGGTCGATTCTTTAGCTAAAAATCATTGCTTCCACAACGGCAATAAGCGCACTGCTTATTTGTCTGTTAAGACCTTTCTGCTTATAAATGGTTATCATTTAAAAATGGAGAGAAGCTTTGCAGTTAACTTCATGGTTGATATCGTAACCGGAAAGTACTCCCTTGAAGATATTGCACATATTTTTCGTGAGCATTGTATTCAGAAGTGAGAGAGGATAGATGATGTTTTTAGGGTAATGAATATAATATGGCAATTTCAGAAGAAGGAGGAATTTCATGCTGCGGACAAAAATCATTTGCACGCTCGGGCCCGCTTGTGACACGGTGGAGACTTTAAAGGAAATGATCCATGCGGGCATGACCGTGGCTCGTTTGAATATGGCGCATGGAGATCTTGAGGAGCACGCAGGCCGTATTCGGCGTCTGCGCGAGGCGGCCAGGGAGCTGAATGCGTATATCCCGGTCATGATGGATATTAAGGGACCGGAGGTGCGCATCGGCAAGCTGAAGGATGCATCCTGTCAATTGACAGCCGGCGAGGAGCTGATCCTGACAACCGAGGAAATCGAAGGCGATGCGCGCCGGATTTCGGTCAACTATACGGAAATGCCCTCGGTTGTCCGGAAGAATGACCGCATTCTGATCGATGACGGCCTGATTGAGCTGAGTGTCATGGATGTCGAAGGTACGGAAATTCGTTGTCTCATCAAAAGCGGAGGCCAGCTCAAGCCGCGAAAGGGCGTAAACCTGCCGGGAATTCATACGACTCTGCCGGGGGTGACCGAAAGGGATATCCGCCATATCGGCTTCGGACTGGAACAGGAGATCGAGATGATCGCCGTCTCTTTTGTCCGCAAGGGCGATGATATTCGGGAAGTACGGCGGGTTCTGGAGGAGCGCGGCGCCGGACATGTGCAGATTATCTCCAAAATCGAGAATGAAGAAGGTGTCATGGAGCTGGACGATATCATTGAGGCATCCGATGGCATTATGGTTGCCCGAGGCGATCTCGGCGTAGAGGTACCCGTGGAGAACGTCCCGGCCATGCAGAAGGAAATGATCGATAAATGCAATTTGGCCGGCAAACCGGTTATCGTCGCGACGCATATGCTGGAGTCGATGCAGGTTAATCCGCGCCCGACACGCGCGGAGGTCAGCGACGTCTATAACGCAGTCATTCAAGGTGCGGACGTGGTTATGCTCTCGGGAGAGTCAGCGGCGGGGAAATATCCGGTGCAGTCTGTACAGACGATGGCCCGGGTAGCCCGGAAGGCAGAGCTTATGATTGATTATCGCGAGCAATTCAACCGGAAGAGAGCACAGCATGCCGCCGATATTACGGAGGTAATCAGCCAAGGCGCCGTAAGCGCGTCGCTGGAGCTGGATGCCGCAGCGGTTATTACTTCGACCGAGAGCGGCTTCACCGCCCGAATGGTATCGAAGTACCGTCCCCAGGCGCCGATTCTGGCGATTACTTATGATCGGCATGTGCTGCCTGCGGTTTGTCTGCTTTCAGGCGTCATTCCCCTCCTGGGGGAGCATGTGGCTACAGTAGATGAAATGTTCGAAACAGCTATTCAGCGGGCGCTGGGGACAGGTTATGTGAACCCGGGCGACACGGTCGTACTTTCCGCCGGTTTGCCGCTAGGGCAGGCGGGGACGACCAACCTGCTTCAGATTCAGCAGGTCAAGGCATGATGAAGCCGTAAAATTAAATCTGGAGGATGCATGGAGGAAGCTGGTTTTGGATCCATCTTAAAGGGATTGACAGTCTCCTGCTTGTCATGTAAGATGTGTCTTGGTTATTACGTTGTGGTTTGCTGCAGCTGCCAGACATAAGTGTGACAATTGCATCGCATAGATTATTTTTCGTATAACCTCGCTGAACTAACATTAAATCGGAGCGAGGGTTTCTACTGGAAGCCGTAACTTCCTAGCTACGAGAATGAGAACGGTATTGCCGATTCTTATTTCGCAGCTAGGATTTTTTGCGTTTCTGGGCTTATTTTGATATACGTTGGGGAGGATTTGCAAGGAAATGAAAATGAAATACCTATTGTCTGTATTAATTGGAGCGAGCAGCTACGGCATATTGTCGACGATTGTTGTACTCGCATATGGCCAAGGATATCAGCTTGGCGAAGTGGTGGGCACACAGTTGTTGACGGGATGCATCTTGGCGTGGCTGTTGGCCATGTATACGGCCTGGAAAGAACGCAGCAAGGGCAATCGTTTGGGGGCAGTAGCGGAGTCGGCAGCAGGTTCGGAGAAATCGGAAGCAACGGCGGCTCATTCGCCGAAGCTGACCTGGAAGCATAGATTGCTGCTGATGCTGGCTGGAATGCCTACTGCGATTACGGGATTGCTCTACTATCAATCGCTGCGCTATATTCCGGCTTCGCTGGCGATTGTGCTGCTGTTTCAATTCACTTGGATCAGTGTTTTAATTCAAGCGGTTAGCAAGCGGCAGCGCCCAAATGGAATCATGCTGTTTACTTTGGTATTGCTGCTCGGAGGTACGCTGCTTGCTGCTGGACTTATGGAGCAGAAGGAGACCAGTTTCCCCGCGATTGGCATTGCGCTGGGACTATTATCGGCTGTCAGCTACACCCTGTTTATTCTATTTAGCGGTAAAGCGATACCGTCGGTTCACCCGGCTTACCGCAGCGCTTGGATGATTACCGGCGGGCTGGTGCTTGTGTTCATCTTGTTTCCGCCGTACTTCTTGTTTAACGGCTTATTATGGAGCCAATTGCTCCTGTTCGGCTTCCTGCTTGGCCTGTTTGGAGCCTTTATCCCTCCGGTGCTATTCGCGGTCGGCGTGCCTCACATCGGCGAGGGAATGGCGGGCATACTCGGAGCTGCAGAACTTCCGGTGGCCGTGCTGCTCTCCTCGTTCGTTCTTCGCGAGCACGTGACAATGCTGCAATGGGGCGGGGTCATCATCGTGCTGCTTGGGGTCATGCTGCCGGAACTCTATAAAATGCGAGCAAGAACCGCAGGACGGTTAACTTAGCGTCGTTGTATATTTATGTCGGTGTCAGCACACCATCCTTAGATCGGCTGGTTCGATTGGAGGAGGGTGTGTTTTTTGTTGTATACTTGTGCCAGAATTAACGAGAGGTGAGAGCAGTATGATCCAAGTAGCGGCAGCAATCATTGAGGATGAACAAGGGCAACTGCTAATAGCACGCCGAAAAGAAGGGAAGTCCCAGGCGGGGCTGTGGGAATTTCCGGGCGGAAAGATCGAAGAAGGCGAGTCTGGAGAAGAGTGCCTTCGCCGGGAGCTCATGGAGGAAATGAATATTGCGATTGAACCGTATGAATTTGTTGGCGTCAATGACCATTGGTATGGAGATGTGCATATCAGGCTGTTTGCCTGGAAGGCAACATATCAGGCCGGGACAATTACATTAGCCGATCATGATGAATACTGCTGGATAGCCAAGAGTGAGCTTGGTTTATTTGAGTTCGCTGAGGCGGATAAAGTGTTTGTCCGGAAGCTTAGTGCGGGAGGAGAGGGTTGAAATTTGTCGAATTTCATTAGCTAAGGAAAATTAATATTATCGTAACTAAAAATGATCATTTAGTAGCTGGAGGGCAACAATGGGGGATATTAAATTATTTCGTATAACGGCTAGTGGAGCCGTAGAGTTAGCTGGTCAAACCGCAACGATTGAGAAATCGCTGCAAACGATGATGGAGCGGCATTTGGAGGAATTACTGGGAATTCGTTTTTTGGCTACGGAATACACGACAGGGAAGCGACACAACGGCAGAATAGATACACTTGGTATTGATGAGAACAATTCGCCAGTCATTATAGAGTATAAAAGGACGACAAATGAGAATGTCATGAATCAAGGGCTGTACTATTTGGACTGGCTGATGGATCATCAAGCTGAGTTTACTTTGCTTGTGCAGAAGAGATTTGGAGTGGAGGCTGCCGATGCGATTGATTGGAGCGCTCCTCGTCTGTTATGTATTGCCGGCGGCTTCACAAAGTACGATGAATACGCCGTACAGCAAATAAATCGAAATATAGAGCTGTATACATACAAAAAGTTTGGTGAAGAGTTGTTTTTACTTGATCTGGTGAATGCAACAACAGCGAGCCCATCTACGGCATCCGCTGAAACTGCAAGCAACAGCAAAGGCAACAGTAAAAATTCAAAAACAGTCTCCGATTACCTTGCGCAAGCAAGCGAAGAACTGACTAATCTGTATGAGGATCTCAAGGCTTTTATATTAGCCATTGGAGACGATGTACAACTGAATATACTTCAGGATTATATTGCCTTTAAACGAATCAAGAACTTTGCCTGCGTAGAAATTCACCCTCAAAAGAAAGCAATTACGGTTTTTGTCAAAGTGGATCCAAGTTCTATTGAGCTTAAGCCTGGTTTTACGCGGGATGTAAGGAATATTGGACATTTTGGAACGGGGGATCTTGAAATTACAATTATGACGACCGATCATTTGGAGGAAGCCAGATCTTTAATCCAGCAAAGCTATGAAATGAACTAGCTTCAAAAGGTAAAAATACGTTAGACGTCATGGATCGGATATTCGATCTCTTTCACACGAATCCTCAACTCATGACGTTCTAACGTACAGAATGATTTGCTGTTATCGCTTTATTTATCTCTGCTCACCATATAATGTAATAAGTGCTTAAGGAAAGCATTGTCCCGCGGTATATCGTTTAATGCTTCCACGGCCCGGCAATAGTGCTCCCACATCGCCCTTCGGGCACCATCATGACCTAGAAGGGTTACAAAGGTCGAACTATTGTTTTCAACGTCCTGACGAACGGGCTTTCCCAATAAGCTAATTTCACCTTCCGAATCCAGCAAATCATCTTTAATCTGGAAGGCAATGCCTGCATGGTAGGCATATTTCTTTAGAGCTGTGATCTCCGTCTCATTGACTTGAGCCAGAATGGCTGGCATCACCAGGCAAGCCTCAAAGGCGATCCCTGTTTTGTAGAAGCATATCGTATTCAACTGCTCAAGGGTTAACATCTGTCCTCTGGCTTCTAAATCCATGGCCTGACCCATGCAGATTTCGCCGGCCTTTTGGGATGAATATCGCATCAAGGCGAGTACGGCCGTGGCCTCAAAACCGCTCAGGGAGGACTGCTCTTCAACGGCCTTCTGAATCAGATACAGCCCCGTCAGCTCCGCAGTGGCGCTATTATGAACCTGATGAAGAGTGGGGCGTCCCCGGCGGGTAGGCGCATTGTCCTGTGAAGGCAGATCGTCGAAAATCAAAGAAGCTGTATGCATATACTCCAATGATTTCAGCAGCGGCATAATCGCCGCAGGCTCCAGGCCATATTCATGAACCCCCATAACCCACGTTAAAATAGGCCGAAGGCGTTTGCCGTCTCCTTGAAGACTATAGTTTGCGGCATCAATTAGCGAATTCGTGACGGGCGGCATTTCTCCCGCTTTAGGAATCTGCAATTGTTGATTGATCTCGCGGCGGACAGAATGAATCGTATCGATGAAGCGATCCTTCTCTTTCCGGCTGGTTCTCAGTACGGTTATGATTTGATCTCGAAGCAGCTTGTCAAGGAAGTCCACATCGTCCGCTTGCTGAACCATACGTTGGACGAGCCGGTTAAATTCCCGATTTCCCGAGGCGAAGATGTTTATGATTTCATTGTACTTGATCTCCCCGAGGCGTTCCTTGCTGCGTTTTAATCCGTTGATGGCACGATTCAGGATAATGTCCCGTGTTCTGGCATCTGAAGAATACACGTCGTGGATCAAATAGGAAATGACGGTCCAGTACAATTCATACGGATTCATCAGGTCCGGACGCTGCTTGCTGTACTGCAAATAATAGGTGTAGGGCGTCACGGCTCCGGCCTTTATATCATCGAACATATCCGCAAAATCATCAGCGAGCTGGTTATAGATCCCGTAGTAGAACGTCCGCCGCTCGAAGCTTTCATCCCCGGGTGCGCCAATGACGGAGCGGACAATCAATCGGGAAGAAGAGGATTTTAGAATAACAGGCAGGTACAGCTCCTCGTTGGTGTAGGCAGGATGGGACAGCTCCTTCGCACGGTCCAGATCCTGAGCCTGAAAAAACACATAAGCTTGCTCAAAGAAGATATTGATGGTTTCCGGCGGCTGGGAGTTCCTAATATATTCAAAAGCTTCCCGAAGCTCTGAATATACATACTGAATAAATTCCCTGTTCTCGCCGTCCCACTCTCCGGATTCCGGAACAGAGCCGGTAAGCAGTGCAGTTCTGATCATGCGGGAAAATTGTTCCTTCTCCCCGGTATTCAGAATTTCTGAATCAAGGAGATCGTCAATAAAAGGATAGGTCAGGCCATAGGAGTAACCGAGGCGGATCGCTTCATCAAGCCGCTTCGAACGCTCGTCGGCTGATAGGCTGTCATCCAGCTCATCCATGACATGAAGCACTACGCCGATGATGATTTTCATCAGCTTTCTCTGGGCATGCTCCGCATCCATTTCCTGAGGGATATGGGCGGATACGCGGTTTAGTTTATCGATTAGCCAGATAACGGCGTCTTCTATGCTCTCCTTCTGAGCCCATCGGTACAGCCCGGCCAGACTCATAAAATCAGGCGGGTCTCCCTGTTTGGTACCGGTGTAGCGAAGCAGGTATTTTTTAACGTCAGCTGATGTTTGCTCTATCCGAGCCTGAGTATCTGGAGAGTCCAGAGCCTTGCCCAGGTCACGCATGTAAATATAAGAAATGCTTCGATCTAGATAGCCGTCCAATTTGCCGGTGCGATTCAGCCAGCCGATATATTGATGATAGCCCAGTACATCGGGCGTCTTGCTGCCGCGTGGAAGCCAGGAATGCCAGGAGCGGGGAACATGGTTTTTTTTCCACAGTTGAAAATCAGTTGTCAGAGTTTGAACATACATATGATCCATAGCCCGCGTTTGCAGAGAGGCATAATACTGAACTGCCTTCTGCTCAGCCCTTTGATACCACGTATTGGCTTGGATTGTAATTAACTCATTCATTGTTGGCTTCCCTCAATTTCTAGTTGTTTAGTGGACGGATGATGCTTACATCATATACGTGAAAGAAACTTATTGGTTACAACATCGGCCCATACACTTTGGTAAAATAGGCTGGGGTGACAGTGATGCAAATAAACAGGCTGCTTGAAATTGTGTATATTTTATTAGATAAAAAGCAGGTAACCGCCAAGCAATTGGCCGAGCAGTTCGAAGTATCGCAGCGGACGATTTACCGCGATATAGATACATTGAGTGCGGCGGGAATCCCCATATATACGAATAAGGGGAGGGGCGGAGGTATTCGTCTGCTTGATCAATTCGTGCTGGGCAAATCGATGCTGTCAGACAAGGAGCAGGTAGACATTCTCTCTTCGCTTCAAGGCTTGAATGCCTTGAATGTTCCAGATGTCGAGCCCGTGCTGAGTAAGCTCGCAGCCATATTCAACAAAGAGTCTACGAGCTGGATTGATGTCGACTTCTCCCGGTGGGGCTCTGATGCTTCGGAGCAGGAGAAGTTCAACTTGCTGAAAACGGCGATTTTAAACAGAAATGTAGTGGCCTTTGATTATTATAGTTCGTATGGAGTTAAAACCGAGAGAATCGCAGAGCCTATAAAGCTGATTTTTAAAGGGCAAGGCTGGTATATTTATGGATTTTGCAGGTTGAAAAATGACTTTAGAATGTTCAAGGTGACCCGAATCAAAAATCTGGCATACTCTCAAGAAACTTTTAGCAGAGAGAAGCCGGGGGAAGTCTGGAGTTATCCCTCCAATATGAATCATAGAACGGTAAAGCTTGTTTTAAAAATGGAGTCCAGCATGGCTTATAGAGTCTATGACGAATTTGACCAGAATGGTATAACTAAACTTCCGGACGGAAGCTTTATAGTAGAAGTTACCTATGTCGAGGATGAGTGGGTGTACGGGTACATATTGTCTTACGGTGCTGCTGCTGAGGTGATAGAACCGGAGCATGTCCGGAATATCATAAAGCAAAGGCTGGAGGCGAGTTTAAGAAAATATTCATGAGCTAGTTTTTATAATATGACATGCTGTTGTCTAATTAAGGCTGCTATACTGACCTCAATATCAAATGAAACGAGGTATAGCCTATGAATTATGAAATAGTGCATGTAGAAGAAAAAAGAGTCGCAGGGATTCAGATTAGAACCAGCAACAACGATCCATATATGAGCCAAAAGATAGGTGAGCTCTGGCAGCGGTTTTATCAGGATGGAATCTACCACTCGATACCTGACAAACGGAATGATAAAAGCATAGGCTTATACACCCATTATGAGATGGATGTTCATGGCGAATATGATGTGATCGTATGCTGCGAAGTGCAAGAAGCGGGGGACTCTGATGCCAAAAAAAGTTTAGAAGAGACTGAGATTCAGATCGAAACGATCCCTGCGGGGAAATATGCTAAGTTTATTGTGCAGGGCCATATGCAGCAGGCGGTGGCTGAATTTTGGATGCAGCTGTGGTCGATGGAGCTGGATAGAAAATTCAGCAGCGATTTTGAGGAGTATCAAAGCGGTGGAGATATGGACAATGCAGAAATTCATATATATATTGCATTGAATTGAATTAACTTAATTAAACGCTAACCTGGGGTCGCGACGAGGCGGGAATTTCGTTATTAATTAGGGGATGGTTTTTTTGTGCGTATAGTGTGGACGTTTTAATTGTGAATGTCCATGCAAATGAGGACACAGGGGAGATCATCATTCAACGCATAGTTCATACTGCATATTGTGTTTGAATATTATAAAAATCTATATATAGATATTCCCGGATGGTGCAGATATATTTCAGGTGTCCACTATTTGAAAGACATTTCGGTATGAAAAGTCCACTGGGAAAACACATTTCTTTAGGAACTATAATTCGGAAAATTTGCCATGAACTTTATATACAGAGCCTCTAGCTTGTCGTATTATAAACAATAATAAAGCTCATGGGAGGCCATCGCGAAAAGTGGATAATAAGTTCAGCTATGATCAATATTTGGTAAGACAAAAGATAATCTCCGTACTGGGTGCCAGGTTTCATATTTATAATGCCAATCAAGAGCTCGTCATGTATTCTCAAATGAAGGCCTTTAAGCTAAAGGAGGATATTCGGCTGTACAGTGATGAGAGCATGAGCGAGGAATTGCTGACGATCAAGGCGCGTAATGTGATCGATTTCTCCGCGACCTACGATGTTCAGGATGCGCGTACGGGCGAGCGCGTCGGAAGCCTGCGCAGAAAGGGATTTAAGTCTATTTTGAAAGATGAATGGATCATACTGAATGCGGGCGAGGCCGAGATCGGGCGGATCAAAGAGGATAGCAGGCTGCTAGCACTGCTGCGGCGGTTCCTCAGCAGCTTAATTCCGCAAACTTATAACGTGGAAATAAATGGCATTACGGTGACTACTTTTAAACAAAATTTCAATCCGTTTGTCACGAAAATTAATGTTGATTTCTCCAGCGACCCGTCTCAGACGCTTGATCGCCGCCTTGGTCTTGCTGCCAGCGTATTGTTGTGTGCAATTGACGGCAAGCAGTCGAGCTAAGGAAAGTCCTCTATAAGTGTAATTAACCACACCAAATACATTCATGACCAACCGGTTGATATGATGAAGAAGGGGCTAAAACAGCCCCTTCTTTTTTGCATCCGCTATTTACTTCCGCAAAGATTCCATTAACAATTTTCTTTTTACAACTCCTGATTTATTGAATAAAATTAATTTTTATTAAACAAAGTTAAGAAATAAACAAAAATATTGTTTACTTTTATTAATATTTTGGTTATCCTAGGAAACAAGGGAGGGAGATAGATGGGGGAGAGGAATATTCCTTTGTGGATTTTATCGTTGGATTCAGAAGATATCGAATTTATGCGTAAGTTCATTATTAATTCTGGCTCCTTAAAGGACCTTGCAAAAGCGTACGAGGTTTCTTATCCTACTGTTCGCATCAGATTAGACAGACTGATTCAAAAAATTGAACTAGCTCAGGACGAGAATTCACAACCTTTGGTTAATTTCGTTAAGAAACTTGCCATTGAGGAACGTATTACCTTAGAAGATGCACGACTTATTATCGAGAAATATAATGCAGAGAGGAAAGGGATATAGATGCCGGATTTAACGGTGTTTTTCATCATTGTTAGTATGTCGGCTGTTCAGTATTTTATGGCTAGCAGAAATAGTTTCATACTCGGTGCCGTCATCCCTATACTGTTCACTGCTGTGATCACATGGATGTTTACAACCAACAGAATTGAAAGTAAGATTGCGTATATTGTATTACTTCTAATAGGATTGATTATTTTGATAGAAGAGTGGGTAAGAGGCCGGAAATCTCTCCGTAAGCGTCAGCAAAAGGAAATGGATATCATGATAACCAAAGATTTATGATTCATTTCCTCAGGGGAAAAATACATTTGACAATCGAAAATCAATTCACTATACTTTCTGTAAACTTATATGTGATTTACGATGATGGAACGAAGTAGCGGGCAGTCACTGTTCTCAGAAAGCCAGGGGTTGATGCGACCTGGCAGCATTACTGAACCTTGCGAATTACACTCCGGAGTATCTTGGGTAATGCCAAGCGGGTTGGCTCACGATAGCGAGCTGAGAGTGGTATGATGGCGAAGCCGGCTGACGGATGTTGAGATCATCGTACAAATTGGGTGGTAACACGGTTAAATCAATCGTCCCTTTAGTCTGTAACAGACTAGGGGACGTTTTTTATTTTATGAGAGTATAGGGAGTGAACATGTTGAATATTATCGATGAACTGGAATGGCGCGAAGCGATTAATCAGCAGACGGATGCGGAGGGGCTCCGCAAGCTGACCGAGGAGAAGGCGATCTCCTTGTATTGCGGGGTGGACCCGACGGGAGACAGCATGCATATCGGGCATTTGATTCCTTTTATCGTGCTGAAAAGATTTCAACTGGCAGGGCACAAACCTGTCATTCTCATTGGCGGCGCAACCGGAACGATCGGTGACCCAAGCGGCCGTCAGACTGAGCGCAGCCTGCAGACGATGGAGCAGGTACAGGCTAACGTTGAGGCGCTGACTGCGCAAATGAAGAAGCTGTTTATGACCGACGGGGACAATGAGCTGAGACTGGTGAACAACTATGATTGGACGCATCAGTTGAACGTGATTGATTTTCTGCGGGATTACGGGAAGAATTTCAGTATCAATGCGATGCTGGCCAAAGATGTCGTAGCAAGCCGGCTGGATAGCGGAATTTCGTTCACGGAGTTCTCGTATCAAATTCTGCAGTCGATGGACTACCTGCATCTGTATCAGGAAGAGGATGTTCAGCTGCAAATCGGCGGCTCCGATCAATGGGGCAATATTACAAGCGGGCTGGATCTCATTCGCAAAAAAGTAGGCCCGGAAGCGAAAGCCTTCGGCTTAACGATTCCGCTCATGCTGAAGGCCGATGGCACGAAATTCGGCAAAACGGCCGGCGGTGCGGTCTGGCTTGATCCGAAGAAAACGACACCGTACGAGTTCTACCAGTTCTGGGCAAATACCGATGACCGTGATGTCGTTAAATACCTGAAATACTTCACATTCCTCGATAAAGAGGCGATTGAGGTTCTGGCTGAGAAGGTACAGACCGAGCCGCATAAACGCGAAGCGCAAATTACGCTGGCCGAGGAAATGACCCGGTTCGTACACGGCGAGGATGCGCTGGCCGAGGCTAAGCGAATTACTGCCGCTCTGTTCAGCGGGGATATTAAGTCTCTGACCGCTGATGAAATCGAACAAGGCTTCAAAGAAATGCCGACCTTCGAAGCAGCCAAAGACTCCAAGAATATCGTCGATTGGCTCGTTGACGTAGGCATTGAACCCTCGAAACGCCAAGCGCGCGAGGATATTACGAGCGGGGCCATCTCCCTAAACGGGGAGCGGGTCAATGAGCTGGAGTTCGAGATTACGGCCGATCTGGCGATCGAAGGCCGCTTCATCATTGTCCGCAAAGGGAAGAAGAAATACCATTTGGTGAAATTGGTTTAGGGGTACGAAACGAAAGGCACAGCAATCTCCTGGGGGAGGGTGCTGTGCTTTTTTTGTTTTATGCGAAAAGACGCCGGTTCTTCTTGGCGTCTCTGCGTAGTTAGATGAGCGTTTCGGAGGTGCCGCCGGATTTTAAATCATTCCAAGCTACGTACAAGCTGAGCGAGGCGGCGATTAGAAACAAAACGGCGGAAAGCAGCGCGATTTCGTTTCTTCGGGTCGTTGAAATCGAACTGCCACCGCCACCGCTTAAACTTCGTATTTTTACGGGTTTCGCATGCTTTCTTGCCGACTGCTTTACATGCTTTTTTATAGGTCTCACACGCTTCACACGCAGTCACTCCTTTGGAACGCAATGGCATACTCCAGAATATGTTGGCGTAGGAGTGATCGTTCCGGAAAGAGATGAAAATGGACAGTTAGTAGAGTTTTGACCAATTGCAAAA
Organism: Paenibacillus sp. FSL W8-0186; assembly: GCF_037969765.1. Lineage (NCBI taxonomy): Bacteria > Bacillati > Bacillota > Bacilli > Caryophanales > Paenibacillaceae > Paenibacillus > Paenibacillus sp. FSL W8-0186. The sequence continues at coordinate 1,444,561 of NZ_CP150207.1, forward strand.
AGCCACAGTACCGAAAACGGTGACTATGGCTTTTTAACATTATCATAAGCCCTAAAAAAGCTTCATCTTGCCGATAGCACCAGAGCTTGGAGACAGCTGGGAATAGTGAATATGCTATCTCACATCTTGCATCTATTATTTTCATTGTCGAAAATAGGCAGATATATCCAAAGTATTGTGATATGATAGAACTGATTTTAATAGGTCTAAGGTTCTAAGTCGCTAGAGGGATTGAGGCAGGGGACCAGATTTAGAGATGAGAATTATCTTGCGAACGGTCTGACGAATAAGATCAGATTTCATCGTAGGATAAGCAATACTACAGTTTAATCGTGGAGGACAAGATGAGAAAGATTAGTATGTTGTTGTTGGCATTATGTCTCTTTTTATTCCTAGGGGCATCAGTAAGTTATGCAGAAGGGAAGGTAACAGCCACGGTAAGCACTAGTAATGTGGTCATCGATGGCGAGGTTGTTCGCAGCTCCGGATTTAATATTCAGAATTACAATTATTTTCGTTTGCGTGATTTGGCAAATCATTTATCAGGAACGAATAGTCAATTTAATATTACCTGGAACAATGGTCAGAATGCGATTGAATTAACTACAGGCAAGGCTTACTCAGCCAATGAATCTTTCCGTACCCCTTACTATAGTTCTGGCAAAGGGTATGAAGCCAAGCTATCAACGGCCAAGGTTATGATTGATGGGGAGCTTCATTCGATACAGGCTTATAATATTGATGACAATACCTATTTTCAACTCAGAGATTTGGCCAAAGCATTAAAATTTGATGTTTCATTTGACTCAGCGACCAATAGTATTGTTGTAGATCCATACTTGCCTGAAAATGCGTATCAAGCGGCAGGAACAAGAGTAGGGGAAAATAATATTGTTCAGTCTTACTTCCCAAGAAGGGGCGAGCCGATCCGTTCCCATTTAATAAAGAATAGCGATGGTACGTTCAGCAGTATAATCGCGGATGAGAAGCGTGTTCGAATCGAGACGTACAACAAGGATTATGAGGTAACTTCAAGCAAAGAGCTCCCTCTTGAAATGCCGCTCTATGGAGCCTTTTATAGTGGAGAGAAATACAACTATATTGCTTATGGCCAAGAAAATGAGGAAGAGAACGACAGTAAGGAAGTAATTCGAGTCGTTCGCTATGATAAAAATTTCAACCGGGTTGACAGTGTCTCTATTAAGGGCGGAGAGAGCTTCACCATTCAGCCGTTTCGTTCCGCAGCCCCTAGAATGGCTGAACATGGCGATGAGCTTGTATTACATACGTCACGATTGAGGTATCTAACATCAGATGGCAAGAATCATCAGTCTCAGCTTACTTTAATTATTAATACGTCGAATATGAGCATAACTAATTATTTAGGACAATTTCAGAAGAACCATGTAAGCCATTCCTTTAACCAGTTTGTTAAATATGACGGGAAGGAACATGTCCTGGTGGATCATGGGGATGCGTACCCCCGGTCGATCGTGCTTCATAAAGGAAACGGATCACAGTATAAAGAAGTAGATTTATTTCATATTCCTGGTAGTATTGGTGCTAATGCGACTGGAGTTTCTCTCGGGGGATTCGAGATTTCCTCTACGCATTATATAACTGCCTATAACAAGGTTGACCACTCTAAGGTGCAGTCCTATACCAATTTTGAGATGGTCGGGCTGGATAAGGATGTTCGTGATATCATGCTTGCTGTAGTGCCTCGTTCTAATTTGAGCGAAAGTGCAGTTAATAACATAACTATAGCGAAATATACATCAGGTACGGATCTTATTGGCTCCATCCCTAAATTAGTAAAAGTAAACGATAATCGGTTCATGGTATTGTGGCAGGAATTTGACCGCGAGAATTCGCCGCTGGATGTGAAGTATGTCGAAGTTGACGGCAAAGGTAATCCAGTTGGTGCAATCAACAGAATTTCTCAATTTGTACTTTCCGAATGCGACCCGATCCTCATGGATGGCAAGCTGGTTTGGTTTGCGGATAAAAAAGGCAAGCGTATTTTCTACACGATTCCACTATAAAATTGAAAAGGCCATAGCACCGCAATGGTGACTGTGGCCTTTTATCATTCATAAACTTCGGTAGACTTACGCAATGGCTACTATGTAATTGGTGAGGTGGAAGGGATTCTGTCGATGTTCCGCATGGATGTCATCCGCATGTTTCCAAATCTATTCTCAACGATGTTCAGCGGGATGGATATCATCTTTGTATTATTAGCCATAGTAACGGCCTGGCAGCTGCCAGCAAAATTGGCAAGTAACCGCGGTCATGGTGAGACAGAGGAACCTGTATCAGCAGAATAGTCAACATATCATTCATTCATTCATAGGTGAGGGATGCCCCGTTAACTATTCATATAGTGGCTGGGGCATCCTTCTTTGTCACCGCAGCTCGATAAATTTGTTATCATAATAACGCTAACAAAATATAATAAACTGTAGAAATATTTTTACAATTAATGTATGATGAAAAGTGTAATTTCCATTTCTATCTACTTTTTCGCAGAAAGGAGGTTCGGAGTAACGCCAATTAAGTAAGCGCTTACCTATAATCCAAACTATTGAATTGGAGGGTTCTGTTTATGGCTAGAAAACGGTTGAAGTCTTTTGCCACAATGCTTCTTGCTATGGCCGTCATCACAGCTTCGGCTATTGTTTCCGGCGGGCAAGCATCCGCGGCAGCTACGCCTGTAAAGGGATTTTATGTGAACGGTACAACGCTTTATGATGCGACGGGCAAGCCATTTGTCATGAGAGGGGTCAATCATGCCCACACCTGGTTCAAGAATGATTTGGCAGCAGCTATACCCGCGATCGCCGCGACAGGCGCGAACACCGTAAGAATCGTACTGTCGGATGGGGGACAGTGGACGAGGGACGATGTCGCTTCGGTCCAGAATATCATCGCCTTATGTGATCAATATAATCTCATTACGATGCTCGAAGTACATGATGCGACAGGCTCGGATTCTGCCTCTACGCTGAATCGTGCCGTTGACTATTGGATCAGCATTAAAGATGCGTTAATCGGAAAAGAGGATCGCGTCATCGTCAACATTGCCAATGAATGGTTCGGGTCATGGAGTTCGGATGGCTGGGCAAGCGGTTATCAGGCGGCGATCCCGGCTCTCCGCAATGCTGGCATTAAGAACACGCTCGTTGTGGATGCGGCAGGCTGGGGACAATATCCGAACTCGATCTTTGAAAAAGGATTGGCTGTTGCGAGCACCGATCCGCTGAAAAATATGATCTTCTCTATCCATATGTACGAATATGCAGGCGGCGACGCAGCAACGGTAAAGAGCAACATTGATAATGCCCTGGCCCTAAATATTCCCGTTATCATTGGCGAATTTGGACATAAGCATTCCAGCGGCGATGTGGATGAGGCGACGATCCTGAGCTATACCCAGCAGAAAGGCGTTGGCTGGCTGGCCTGGTCCTGGTATGGCAACGGCGGAGGCGTCGAATATTTGGATCTGGCAACGGGCCCGGCGGGAAGCTTGACGGACTGGGGTAAAACCGTAGTGAACAGCACCTATGGCACACTCGCCACATCTCAGCTTAGCGGAATTTACACAACGCCTGGTTATCAGCCGGTTCCGGATAACGGGAATACTCCGGTGCCAACAGTACCGGCCGCTCCAACAGGCTTAACAGCTGCGGCAGGGAACGGACAAGCCGTATTGAGCTGGAATGCTTCCTCCGGGGCGACAAGTTATGCGGTCAAGAGAGCAGCAGTCAGCGGCGGGCCTTACACGACGATTGCCAGCAACGTTGCAGCTACCAGCTATACGGATACGGGATTGACGAACGGCAATACGTATTATTATGTGGTGAGCGCCGCGAATAGCGCCGGAACAAGCTCCCATTCCACGCAGGCCAGCGTAACTCCCCAAGGTACACCAGTGCCTTCCAGCTCCCTCGTTTTACAATATCGGGCTGGGGATACAAACTCCAGCGACAATCAAATCAAACCGTATTTTAACATCAAAAATAACGGAACGAGCCCTGTCAATCTAAGCAGCCTGAAGCTTCGCTATTACTTTACGAAAGACGGCAATCAAACGATGAACGCCTGGATCGATTGGGCTCAGGTGGGTTCAAGCAACATTCAAACGGCCTTCGGCAGCGTTTCTGGCACGAATGCAGACACCTACGTCGAGCTCAGCTTCACGGCCGCAGCAGGCTCTATTGCTCCCGGCGGGCAGACCGGGGACATCCAACTGCGGATCTCCAAAGCCGACTGGTCCAACTTTAATGAGAACAACGACTACTCCTTCGATGCCACCAAGACTTCATATACCGATTGGAACAAAGTAACATTATACAACAACGGAGATCTGGTCTGGGGAATCGAGCCTTAATTGGGTTTGACAAGCTGTTTTTACAACAATTCATAGTTGCTGTATAATGGAAGTACGGACAACGTGACATCTTAATCAGTTAGGAGGACACAATGGGTAATTTAGCTCAGTATGAACTGGAAAAAAACAGTCCAATTCCTTTATACTTTCAACTTAAAGAAGATATGATCCATAAAATTAGAAACGAAGAATACAAAGTAAATGACAGCTTGCCTCCCGAAACACAATTAATGAAGATGTATGGAGTCAGCAGAACTACGGTCAGACAGGCTATTGATTTGCTGGTTAGCGAAGGGTATCTGGAAAAGCGAAGAGGGGTAGGAACCTTTGTCACCAAGCAGCAGCTAAACCAGTGGGATCTCGCGGAATTGCGAAGCTTCAATGAGGAAGCCAGTCGGCAAGGACTGAGCGCCAGAACGGAACTGTTAAGCAGCGAGCGCGTTATGGCGAATGATGCCTTGAAGGGCATTTTCGAAAAGGAGTCGGCTTGGTTCTACAAGTTGGAAAGGCTGCGATTTATTGAGAACGAGCCCTCCGTCCTGGTGACAACTTATGTTCCGGCGGATATAACACCTGGGCTGGAACGGTTTAATTTTTCGGAAGTTTCCTTGTTTGCAACACTAAGAGAGCATTATTCTCTTAAAATCAGTTTTGCGAACAAGACCTTTCGGGCGATCAATGCCAGCGCCGAGGATGCCGCGATATTGAAGGTGGATCCAGGATTTGCCATACAATTGGTCGAGACGGTCACTTATGATGACAAAGATAGGCCCATTGAATATTCTGTTTCCAGAGACAGAGGCGATCTTAACCGGTTCAAGGTACGCTTGAGATATAAGGAATGAACGGCTATTAGTGAATGAATATAATGAAAATGATAAACCTGTCGCTTAATTTTTCCGTCAAGACGTGAAATTAGGGCGATGGGTTTATTTTTGTCCTTTTTTTCTATGAAAGCGCTTGACAAAGAAAAAAAACAGTGTAATCATAACAGTAGGATGTCACGACGTCACGATGTCTTATCAGCTGCATAATAAGGAGGAATTGACAAATGGCAGGCGACTGGTTGAATTTGGCGGGGAAGGTCATCATCGTTACAGGGGGAAGCTCGGGTATTGGGGCTAAAATAGTGCAAAATCTCAGTGAGAATGGGGCACAGGTCGTAATCGCTGATATTTTTGGTTCCGCTTACAATAACGTTGATTTTATCCAATGCGATATCACAAACAAGCTGCAGGTAGAAGAAATGATAGACAAGGTAACGGAGAAATATTCCCGGATTGATGGCTTGGTTAACAATGCCGGAGTCAACCGGCCCAAATTGTTAGTGGATTATTATTACGGCGACAAGGATCACGAGTTTAACGAGGAAGATTTTGATTTTATGTTCAACGTTAATGTCAAAGGCGCCTTTTTCTGTGCCCAGGCGGCCGCAAGAATAATGATCAAGCAAAAAAGCGGGGTTATTGTAAACATTAGCTCCGAAGCCGGTATGGAAGGCTCCAAAGGGCAAAGCATTTATTCCGCAACCAAGGGGGCTCTGAATTCCTTCACACTATCGTGGGCGAAGGAGCTCGGTCGTTTCAATCTTCGAGTGATCGGCGTCTCTCCCGGGATCAATGAGCCTACGCCGATGGGCAATCCTGAGCATGTAAAGGCTTTGGCCTATACAAGAGGTATAGAGTCCGGAGATGTTTCCGGAGAATATATGAAAATGATCCCTTTGGGTAGACGAGGAAAGTTGGAAGAAATTTCGGATCTGGTTACGTATCTGTTATCTGATCGATCATCGTATATTTCAGGCACGATTGTAAATGTTACTGGCGGTAAGTCTAGAGGCTAAGACAGGAGGATAGCTATGAACAGCAAACCGTGGATTATCATCATCACGCACGGGACATTCGGTGAGGAATTAAAGAGAAGCGCGGAACTTATTATCGGAGAATTAGAGGATGTGTATTGCTTTTCTTTATTGGCAGGAATGGAAAGCAAAGCGCTGATTGAACATATTGGTTCCCAGTTAACCGATGCCCCGCGGGATTCCATTTTCCTGACCGATCTGTACGGAGGAACTCCATCAAATATCGGTGCCTATTTTGCAAAAAAGGATGGATACTCCGTCATTTGCGGAGTTAATTTGCCGATGCTGATCGAGGCGCAAACGCGTAGGTCGTTGGGGGAGTGGGAAGGCATCGAAGACAAAATTATTGAATTCGGGGCTGAAGGCATACGCAATATCACCAAAATCATTAAAGAAAGGAAGGGATCTGCATGTTAAACGGAATCAAACTGGTGAGAGTCGACTTTAGATTGATTCACGGACAGGTTGTCACGAAATGGAGCAATACCGTCACGGCCAAAACGATCATCGTTGTTAACGACGAGCTTTCCGAAGACGAGTTTATGGCGGATATTTACGTGATGGCGGCCCCTCCCGGCATCAAGGTGCAAGTGCTATCCATCGCTTCTTTCGTCGAGCAGGCTAACGCCGGGCAGTATGACAGCGGCAGTATTCTCGTACTGTTCAAGAACATTGAAGATGTACGGAATGCGGTGGAGAGGGGCATTGTGTTTGCCGAGGTACAGATTGGCGGACTTGGCGCAGCCGGGAATCGGACATCCGTAGTTAAAGGAATCTCCATTGACCGGGATGATGCAGACAATCTGATCTGCATGAGAGATCGGGGAGTTGAGGTTTACTTCCAGGTGACCCCGGAGGAAACCAAGCTATCGCTGGATAAAGCATTGAAAAAATTGGGGGGATAAGCGATGGAATTGCTGGTCGTAAGTATATTTGCGGGTTTGTGGTATTGGATTTGTAAAACGGATATCGGTTATGCAATCACCCATGCGATACGGCAGCCATTGTTTGCCGCTCTCCCCATCGGGCTAATCATGGGCGATGTCAAGCAGGCGATGATTATCGGGGCCGCTGTGCAAATTCTCTATATTGGCCTGGTTGCCGCGGGCTCCAATCTTCCCGCCGATGACTGTCTCGCAGGACTTATCGCTATTCCCATTGCGATCGGTTCCGGGCTTACACCGGCGCTGGCAGTTGCCATAGCCGTGCCCGTAGGTGTCATGGGCGTATTCGTCGATCAATTGCGCAAGACGGTCAATGTCATATTCGTTCATATGGCCGACCGGTATGCGGAGGAAGGAAATACCCGAAAGATTGTGCTTGCTTCCGTCGTTTATCCTACCGCTTTAAGCTTTTTCTTCCGGTTTCCGATTCCGTTTTTCGCTATTCTCTATGGCGCGGATGCCGTTAACTCCTTCATGAACAGCATTCCGGAATGGCTGGTTCACGGTTTCAGTGTGGCCGGTGGTCTGCTGCCAGCTCTCGGTTTCGCTTTGACGATGTTCGTCATTGGGAAAAAAGAACTTTTTCCGTGGTTCGTCATCGGTTACTTCTTAGTTCAATTCAGCGGAATTCCTGTGATCGGAGCAGCTATTTTCGGCTTATGCGCAGTTCTTCTAATCACTTATTACAACAATAATAAGAAGAATTTGGAGGTGTGATGAAAATGACGGAAACGCAGAAAACAGCAGAAGCCGGCACGGAAACCGGTAAATTGATTACCGAGAAGGACATCCGCCGCAACTGGCTGACCTACTATATGGTAGCGGAGATGGGCATTTCGTACGAACGGCTTCAGGCGCTCGGCTTTACAACGGCCATGATCCCGGTTCTGAAGAAGCTGTATTCCGATCCGGAGGATATGAAGGAAGCCCTGAAGCGGCATCTCGTTTTCTATAATACGGAGGCGGTATTCGGGTCGCCGGTCAATGGCATCGTCATCGCCATGGAGGAACAGAAGGCCAAGGGAGAGCCGATCACCGACAAATCGATCACCGGGATGAAAACAGGGCTGATGGGGCCGCTTGCGGGGATCGGCGATTCCATTGACTGGGCTACGCTGAAGCCGATCATCTTCGCGCTTGCGGCGACGTTGTCCGCGACCGGGAGCATCATCGGTCCCTTCGTCCTCCTGCTGCTGCCGCTGATTCAAATCATGATCGGCCTCAGATTGTCCGTGTACGGTTATCGCACTGGCAAGGCGTCCATCCGGGAGCTGCTGCACTCCGGGCGGATCAAGGATCTGATCGTCGGGGCAAGCACACTCGGATTGTTCATGATGGGGGCATTGTCGTCCACCTATGTCAAGCTCAGTACTCCGCTGCAGTTCGATTTCGGCAACGGCAACGAGCCGTTTGTGGTGCAAAACATTCTCGACGGGATTATCCCCGGCCTGTTGCCTCTTTTGGCCGTACTCGGCCTGTACTGGTGGCTTAATAAGAAGAGCCAGAATTTCACCGTCATTATGCTTATCATCATTGCTGTAAGCATCATTGGAGCCTTTACCGGTATTTTTTAAGAGAAGCCCTTGGACGCCAGGAAGAATACAACAATAAATTCATAACAAAAAGAGGTGGTACCTTTGCAAGCGGTGCATTTTGGAGCCGGCAGCATCGGCAGAGGTTTTATCGGGGATTTGCTGCATGATTCGGGATACGAAATCACCTTTGTCGATGTAGATCCCGCGATCATTGCTCAGATTAACCGGGACAAGGCTTACGATTTATATCTAATTGAACAAAATTATCTCAGAAAAACGATTGATCATGTGAGCGCCGTCTCTTCCATTACCCAGGAGCAAGAGACCGTTGCGGCATTGGCGAATGCGGATATCATTACAACCTCGGTATGGGCCGACAATCTGCCGCGAATCGCGCCCGTTTTGCTGAAAGGATTACGGGCCAGGCAGGAGGCAGGGAAAAGCAAGGTGAATATCCTTGCCTGTGAGAACGCCATGTTCAACTCCGATATTTTGAAGAAAAGCATACTGGAGCTGGAGGGAAGTCTATCGGAGAAAGAATTGGAAGAGATTGCTTCATTTCCGAATACAGCTGTCGACCGCATGGTGCTGGAGGGTAAGCAGGAAGGCAAGGCGGTCATTAACATCGGGCAAGATTACGAACTGGTCATCGAACAAAACAAGCTGGCCGAACCCGGCATGAAGCCGATTCGTAATGCCGTGTATACCGATAATCTGCAAAAATTTTTAGAGCGGAAATTGTACATCATTAATTGCGGCCATGCCTGGGCCGGCTATATCGGCCATGTGTACGGCTATGAGATTATCCAGGATGTATTTCATCATGACACCTTGGTACAGGAAGTGCGGGAGACAATGCTGGAGTCGGCGAGCATGCTGGAGCGGAAGTACGGCTTCTCTAACCAGGAACTGGTTGAATATGTAGACTTTGCGATTGCCCGCTTTCAAACGCCAGGCATCGTCGATACGATCAACCGGGTGTGCAGGTCGCCGATTCGCAAGCTGCAAGCTGACGATCGGTTGGTGGCGCCCTGCCTGCAATGTGAAGAATACGGGCTTAAGAACAGCCGATTGCAGCAAGGCATCGCCGCCGCGTTTCTCTTCCGCAACGATGCGGACAGCCAATGCGAAGAATTGCGGTTGTATGTAGAGGAGCACGGAATCGGCGCAGCGATTACGCATTATACCGGGATTCCGGCGGCGACCCAATTGCATGAGGGCATTTTGAAGCATTATGAAGAATTGTACCGGACAGCATGAAAAGGGAGGGGATGAGCACTGATGGAATTTACGAACCAGGCGGGCATCGCCGTAGTGACAGCCATGATTGAAGCCGTTTGCTCTAACCGGGATTATTTGAGCCGCATCGATGCCTTAGTGGGGGATGGCGATCATGGAATCAACATGAGCAAGGGCTTCTCCATGGCAGGCGAGGAGCTCGGCAAACTCGATGCCGATATGAGCGAAGGTTTGTTGACGCTCAGCAAAGTGCTGGTCAGCAAAATCGGCGGCTCGATGGGCCCCTTGTACGGCAGCTTTTTCAGGGGGATGGCCACGGCTTCGAAAGACGAACCCGTCATAAATACTACGGTCATGCTGAATATGCTGCAGAAGGCTTACGGTCGGATCGCCATGTTGACGAACGCGCAGGTGGGTGACAAAACCTTGATCGATGTACTGAACCCAGCGGTGAAGGCTTACGAGGAAGCTGCCGCTGAAGGCGGAAATATGGAGGTCTGCCTGAGTCATATGCTTGATGCTGCGAAGCGGGGACTCGAGTCCACCAAGGAGATGGCAGCCAAAGTCGGCCGCGGTAGCCGTCTCGGAGAACGCGCAATCGGGCATCAGGACGCCGGAGCGACTTCCTGCTATATCATTCTGGAAGCCTTGGCCGAGGCTTCTCTCCGGCTGGTCAAAGCCGATTAAGGAGGGTGTGAAATGCAGCGTTTTGTAAACAACCCCGATTTCATCGTAGACGATATGCTGAAAGGGTATGTCAAAGCTCATGGGGATACGATTCAACTGTCGGAGCGCAATGATCGTGTGGTGAAGACGATTCAGGCCCCGATAGAGGGCAAGGTTGGCATCGTGACGGGCGGCGGCAGCGGCCATGAACCGGCATTCCTCGGTTATGTCGGCGAGGGACTGGTGGATGCGGCCGCCATCGGCGAAGTTTTCGCTTCACCGCCGGCCCAGTCGTTTTTGGATGCAATCGTCGAAGCCGATTCCGGCCAAGGGGTGGCCTGCCTGTTCGGCAATTACGCGGGCGACAACATGAATGTCAAAATGGCGGTACAGCTTGCGGAGGACGAGGGAATTCCCGTTAAATACGTGACTGCGACGGACGATATCGCCTCCTCCCCGCCCGAGACAAGAGAGAAGCGTCATGGCATTGCCGGCGGCCTGTTCATGTGGAAGGCCGGAGGTGCGAGGGCGGCGATGGGCGGCTCCCTGGATGAAGTGATCGCTGCCGCGCAGAAGGCCGTCGACCATACCCGGAGCATTTGCGTCGGACTCAGCTCCTGCACGATCCCGGCAGCGGGCTCTCCCAACTTTACCATCGAAGAAGGAATGATGGAATTCGGGATCGGCCACCATGGCGAGCCGGGAATCCGGGTGGAGCCGCTGAAGACGGCGGATGAAATCGCCGCCGAAATGACCGGCGCCATCCTGCAGGATTTTGGCTTCAGCAAATCGGAGGAGCTGGCTGTCATGCTGTCCGGTTTGGGCGCGACCCCACTGATGGAATTGTATGTAGTGTATGACAAGGTGGCGGAAATCCTGACGGGACAGGGCCACCGGATCGATCGCACCTTGATTGGGAACTTCGTGACTTCCCTGGATATGAACGGCTTGTCGCTAACGATTGTACGGCTGGATGAGGAACTGAAGGAGCTTTTGGATTATCCGGGGCAATGCCCTGCCTTCAAATAAAGAATCATGGAGAGGAGACAGAAAGATGAAGCTGCAGTTGGCTTTGGATGAGCTGAGGCTGGAGGAAGCGCTGGAATTTGCCGAGAAGGTCAAAGACTATATCGACATTATCGAGATCGGAACTCCCTTTGTCATCGCCGAGGGCATGAATGCGGTTAAAAGATTCAAGGAGCGCTTTCCGGACAAGGAAATTTTGTCTGATGAAAAAATTATGGATGGTGGCTTTTTTGAATCGAAGCTCGCTTTTGACGCTGGAGCCGAATACGTGACAGCGCTTGGGGTTACCGATATATTGACCATCAAAGCCTGCCTGAAGGCCGCAAACGAGTTCGGCAAGCAATTGGTGGTCGATATGATATGCGTGGACGATTTGCCGGCCAAGATCGATGAGCTGGAGCAGTTGGGCGTCCATGTGCTGGCCGTTCATACGGGGGCTGACCAGCAGGCGGCCGGCAGACAGCCGATTGATGATCTGAAGGTGATGAAGGCGCATGCCAAGTCGGCCAAGATCGCTGTTGCCGGGGGTATTAACAGCCGCACGATCGCTCAATACGTTGCGCTGGAGCCCGATATCATTATCGTGGGCACCGGGATTACCCATGCAGAGGATCCGGTCAAGGAAGCCCGGTTGATTAAGGAAGCGATAGAACGGAGAGCCTGAAGGAGGAGAGCAATCAATGAAACCTTGCAGTAATTTGCTGGCGATATTGGAAGAGCTTTCAGAGAATGCGAAGCGGGTGAATGGGGAAGAGGTCGACACGGTGAAAAAATTGATTTCTGAAGCCAAGCGGGTATTTGTGGCAGGGGCCGGCCGTTCCGGATTCGCGGCCAGAGGATTCGCCAATCGCCTGATGCATTTGGGCTATAGCTCGTATTTTGTCGGAGAACCTACTACACCGTCCATTCAGCAAGGCGATCTCCTGATTATCGGCTCCGGCTCTGGCGAAACCGCCAGTTTGAAGGCGATGGCGCAAAAGGCAGTCGAACAGGGAGCAAAGCTGGCTACGCTGACGATTTTTCCTTCGAATACGATTGGTTCAATGGCTGCAGCCTGCATTAAAATTCCCGGCATCACCTCTAAGGTGGAGGAAGAAGGGGATAACGCGAAGTCCATCCAGACAAAGGGATCTTCCTTTGAACAGTTGAGCTGGTTGATTTATGACAGCATCATCATTGATTTGAAGCGGGAGACTGGGCAGACCGACGCTGATATGTTTGCCCGGCATGCCAATCTGGAGTAGGCAAACGAGACTCACTTTCGGACTTTGGAGCGAATAAGCTACCTATACACCGTCAGGGGTAAACCCTGGCGGGTTTCATTTTTTACGCCGCAGTCGGGCCTATACTTCTCGTTTAGAGTGAGAGTTTACAGATTTATTTTCATAGGAAACAAAATTGAAAGCGTTTTAAAAAGTTATTGTCAAAATAAAAAGGGCTTGCTATAATGGCGTTGAAAAGCTTTTCAAAAAAGGAAGTAGACGAAGATGAAACCTACAATTCGGGATGTTGCCAAGATGGCAGGAGTATCCATCAGCACGGTATCACGTGTTATGAACGCCCCGGATACAGTGATTGAGAGTAAACGGAGGCGGGTGTTGGATGCGATCGAGGAGCTGCAGTATCAGCCGAACTCTTTTGCACGGGGCCTGATTTACAAGAAGTCATTTACGCTGGGCCTGCTGATCCCTGATATCGAGAACATTTACTATTCCGGCATCATTCGGGGAGTGCAGGATGCCTGCATCAGGCTTGGCTACAGTCTTATGATTTGCAATACGGACCGCGACAAGGATCGTCTGCTGTCCTACATCGACGCGTTTCATGAGAAACAGGTGGATGGTATCGTTTTTGCTAGTGACATTATTTTTCCAGAGTATTACGAGAAGCTGGCCGGCAGCCGAATCCCGTTTGTTCTTGTCTCCTCCCACTCCTATGAATATGACATTCCGAGCGTGGAGATTGATGATAAGGCGGCGGCATATGATGCGGTCAAATACTTAATTGGGCTTGGCCACACTGAAATCGGCATGATTGGCTTCAACCATGAGAATTCCATAGCCGGACCGCCACGTTTCGAAGGTTTTTTGCAAGCGCTTACGGAGTGCGGACTGGAGCATAACGTGGAGAAGGTCAAATATGCGAACCACCGTTTTGAGCATGCGTATGAGGCAGCCGGCGAATTGTTTGCGGAGCACCCGGGCATCACCGCGGTTTTCTGCGTAGCCGACGAGTTCGCTATGGGGACAATATCTTATTTGAACGATCGGAATATCAGCGTTCCGGAGCAAGTATCCGTTATAGGCTTCGATAACCTGCGGGTAGCGGGCATGTATATTCCAAAGCTGACGACGATTGCGCAGCCGATCTACGAGTTGGGTTATCGCGCGGCAGAGAAGGTGCATGAACTGGTCACGACAGGAAGCATCGACATTTTACGAGAAAAAATGGCCCATCGGCTCATTGTACGGGATTCCTGCCGAGAAAAGTAAGATTTACTTATTTTTCTGTCGATTCTGAAAAGCTTTTCAGAATCGGGAAATCGTAAAAATTTGAATGAGGAATCAGCAAAATGTAAACGTATGCGACCTTGTAGATCATGATATGCTTAGCCTAAGAAACGAAGATTGAAGCTCTTGAAGGGGGTGATCCTGGAGAAGAATGATCCGTTTAGCGGGCAAAAAGCGAGGAAGAAGCAAGAATGCAAGACCCTGCAACTAGGGACGCAAGATTTACTAAACTAAAGGGGATGTTCATAAGATGAAGAACGCTGTAGGACGAAAAATGTCATTGCTTCTCGTACTATTGCTGTCATTTACGATGGTGCTGAGCGCCTGTGGCGGGGGCGGCAATACGCCGAAAAGTGAGCCGCCAGCGAATACAGGGGGCAACAACCAGGGAGCAGCAAACGAAGGCAGCAGCAACGAGAATCTGTCGCCTCTGGAGCTTGCGCTGAAGGGCGAATACAAAGGAACGAAAGTAACGATGTTCGGTCCGTTCGTAGATGCTGACCAAGTGAAATTCGAAAGCAGCATTAAAGAATTCGAGGAGAAAACCGGGATCGACATTCAATACGAAGGCTCCAAAGAATTCGAAGCGACGATCAATATCCGCGTAGACGGCGGAAATGCTCCGGACATCGCTGACTTCCCGCAGCCGGGTCTGCTGGCTTCTATCGCAAAAACGGGGAAAGTCATCGACTTGACCAACATTCTTGACCAGGACAAATTAAAAGCGAACTACAACCAAAGCTGGCTGGACATGGGAACGATGGACGGCAAAGACGGCAAAATTCTGGCGGGGATCTGGAACCGCAGTAACGTGAAGAGCTTGGTATGGTATCCGAAGAAGCAGTTCGAAGAAGCAGGATACAAAATTCCTGAGACATGGGATGAAATGATGGCCTTGACCGAGCAAATCGCCAAAGACGGCGACCCTGCTTGGAGTATCGGTATCGAGTCCGGTGCAGCCACAGGCTGGACAGCTACGGACTGGGTGGAGGACATCATGCTCCGCACTACAACTCCAGAGAATTACGACAAGTGGGTAAACGGCGAGCTTCCGTTCACATCTCCTGAAGTGAAGCGTGCTGTAGAAATTATGTCTGACATCTGGATGAATAAAGATTATGTATACGGCGGCACGAAATCGATCGTAACTACGGCATTCGGTGATGCTCCGGCTCCAATGTTCACGGACCCTCCAAAAGCCTGGTTCCACCGTCAAGGCAACTTCATCACCAGCTTCTTCCCAGAAACGGCTAAAGTGGATGAAGATTACGACTGGTTCTACCTGCCATCTATTGATGAAGAATACGGCAAGCCAGTACTTGTAGCGGGCGATATTTACGCGATGTTCAACGATCGTCCGGAGGTTCGCGCGGTCATGGAATTCTTCACGACAGGCGAATCCATCAAAACTTGGGTTCAATCCGGCGGCGTTATCGCGCCTATGAACGACGCATCTCTCGACTGGTACAGCTCCGAATCCGACCGCCGCATGGCGAAGCTCGTACAGGATGCATCCACGCTCCGCTTCGACGGATCTGACTTGATGCCTGGTAAAGTTGGCGCAGGTACGTTCTGGAAGGGGATGACCGACTACGTGAGCGGTACGGCTTCCTTGGATGACGCATTGAAGCAAATTCAGTCCGGCTGGGATAACTAATCTGCAATTATCGTCATTTTTCACACGTTGTTAACTGGTAAAGAGGAGCACTGTGGTTTAATTGCTAGCTGCTCCTCTTTTCTTGTCTTATCAACTTTTGATCACGAAGTAATTCAAGGCTTACGAAGACAAGTTTTGCTTCGCAAAACAAGCGTATGCTTACGAAGATAGTTTTGCTTCGCAAAACTTATAGGAGGAGCTATTATGAGTACACAAGCAAAACCAAGAATTAGCATGAAAGCCGTGCTCTTATCCTTGCTTGTACTATTGGCCAATATCGCCGTACACGGTTTGATATTCTTGTTTTTCCGCGATTCGACGCTTAATCCGCTGCTCACGGCCGTATTCGCTGTGCTATGGGGAGTCGTCGGCATCTATCAAATCTACTATTCGTTTAACTGGGCGGTGGAGCAGTACCCGGAGCATGTCCGCCGGAAAGTTCTGCCTTACGTCTTCGTCGGTCCGGCAACCCTTGTCCTGGGATGGCTGCTTATTCTGCCTGCATTGCGGACGCTATATTTAAGCTTCTTCAATGCCTCCTCGGATAAGTTCGTCGGTCTGGCCAACTATGCAGCTATTTTTACCGACCGCCTGCTCGCGACGGCGCTGCGCAACAACCTGCTATGGGTGTTCGTCGGGACGCTGGCCTGCGTAAGCCTGGGTCTGCTGATTGCGATTCTGGCTGACCGCAGCAGCTACGAGAGAATCGCTAAGTCGATAATCTTCATGCCGATGGCGATTTCCTTTGTGGCTGCCGGCGTTATTTGGAAGTTCGTTTACTACTATCAGCCTGGCGATGAACAAATCGGGATATTGAACGCAATTGTTACATTTTTTGGCGGTGAGCCGCAGGCCTGGACAAGTATGCTCCAGCCATGGAATAACTTTTTTCTGATTATCATCCTGATTTGGATGCAGACGGGATTTGCGATGGTTATTTTCTCCGCCGCAATCAAGGGCGTCCCCGAGGATATTCTGGAGGCGGCGCGCGTGGACGGTGCGGGAGAAGTCAAGATTTTCTTCGGCATTATGATTCCATATATCTCTACGACGATTTTGACGGTCACTACGACCATTATTGTATTCACTTTGAAAATATTTGACGTCGTCATGGTGATGACGGGAGGTCAATACGATACAGAGGTTGTTGCGACGCAGTTCTACCGGCAGTTTTTCATGTACCGCAACTTCGGTTACGGCTCTACGCTGGCTATCGTGCTGCTGATCGCGGTCTTGCCTGTAATCATTATCAATTTGCGCCAGTTCCGCAAGCAGGGGGGATTCTAAATGGTCGGCCGTAAAAAGAGAAAAGGAAACAAGACCGTAGTCAACGTTGTGCTCGGCATCATCTGCTTCATCTGGCTGCTCCCGACGTTGGGACTCTTCATCTCCTCGTTCAGGCCTGCGGCGGATATTTTGCAGACCGGCTGGTGGAAGGTGTTCCCCCACCAGGAATGGAAGGCCGGAGAAACAGTGCAGTTGTCTAAGGACGTCGATTTGCGCGAGCCGATCGAGGTCAATGGCACAACCTACACGGATGACCAGCTGAAGGCTGGCGTTACTGAGGGCGACAAACGCCTCGTATGGGAGAACCGCAGAGCCCGTACGATCAATATGCAGGAGCGCGGCTGGGAAGTGAAGCCTGATTTTACGCTGGACAACTATAAGAACGTGCTGTCCGGGAAGGAATACAAGCTGAAGCTCGGGGACGGCAGCGAAACGGTGCAAAAAGGAACCGGCCTGTCCCAGGCCTTCTGGAACACGCTGACAATAGCCGTGCCGGCGACCATTATTCCGGTACTGATCGCTTCGTTCGCGGCATACGCCTTTGCTTGGCTGCGATTCCCGGGCCGGAAGACGCTATTTGTCATCATCATCGCCATGCTCGTCATTCCAATTCAGGTCGCGCTTATTCCGATCCTGAAGGACTACACGGCGCTTGGCCTAAATGGCAGCTACCTGGGCATTTGGCTGGCGCATACCGCGTTTGGTCTGCCGCTTGTGACGTACTTTATGTATAACTTCATCAGCCAGCTGCCTAAAGATTTGTTCGAGTCGGCGTTTATTGACGGCGCTAGCCATTTTACGATTTTCAGCCGGTTGATTCTGCCGCTGTCCGTACCAGCCTTGGCTTCAATAGCGATCTTCCAGTTCCTATGGGTCTGGAACGATTACCTCGTATCGCTGATTTTCATCGGCAATCAGCCGAACGTGCAGGTTATGTCCATGAAGATTGCCGACCTCGTTGGCTCGCGGGGCAATGACTGGCATTTGCTGACCTCGGCCGCATTCATTTCGATGCTGATGCCGCTGACGATTTTCTTCCTGCTGCAGAAATATTTCGTCAAAGGGCTTATGGGCGGATCGGTCAAGGGTTAACCATGGGCTGCAATCAACAAGAGAATGATTACGGAATTGGAGGGGCCTGGCAGAGATGAAAATGAAGCCATACGAGCATCCGAAGGCATTGTATCCTTATGAGGAATGGCACGTTACTGAACAGTCCTATGATGAAGAAAACAATCAAAGAAATGAGAGCATATTCGCTTTAGGCAACGGATATATCGGGATGCGCGGCAATTATGAGGAAGGGTATTACGGCAAGGCAGGAAAATCGGTTGTCGGCAACTACTTAAACGGCTTCTACGATTCCGATCCGATTGTATACCCCGAGGGGGCTTACGGGTACCCGTCGCGCAACCAGTCTATGCTCAATGTTCCGAACGCGCAATGGATCGAGCTGAGAGTCGAGGGGCATCCGTTTCATTTTCACTCCGGCAAGGTGCATAGCTCCAAACGGCAATTGAATATGCAGAAGGGAATCTTGCAGCGCGAGGTTGAATGGGAGTCGCCGGCGGGACATCGCGTGTTGATCCGGATTCAGCGGATGGTCGCTTTGCAGCACAAGCATTTGGCGGCGATCCAATATGAGGTGACCGCACTGAATTTTGAAGGCAGCGTCGCGCTGATTTCAGGGGTGGACGGCAAAATCGCCGAGCCGGAAGCGACCGACGATCCCCGTCTTGGCGGAGCGCGCGCTGAGCCGAATTTGCTGCTCGAAGAGACCGGGCATGAGAGAGCGATGTTATGGATGAGGCATCGTACCCGTTATACGAAATTTGCCCTGCTCACTGGGATCAGCCATCGCATCGAAGCCCCTTGGGGATACGAAATGTCGGTGCAGCAGAACGAGCAGCGGATGTCGGCGAAATATAAGCTGCAGCTAAAAGGCGGAGAGACCGCGCGGCTGACCAAATACATCTCGTATCATACGACCCGGGATTATGCCGAGGAGGAGCTGGTCAACCGCAGCAGTGAAGTGCTGCGGCAGGCGAGCGACAGCGGCTTTGATCTACTGGCTGAAGAGCAGCGCGCTTACCTGGAGCGATTCTGGCAGCGGGCCGACGTGGAAATCAACGGCGATGTGGCGCTGCAGCAGGGGATTCGCTTTAACGCTTTTGCCCTGCTGCAATCGGCAGGCCGCGACGGCGTTACAAACATCGGGGCCAAGGGCCTTACCGGCGAGGGCTATGAAGGGCACTATTTCTGGGATACGGAAATGTATATTTTACCGTTCTTCACGTATACACAGCCCGAAATCGGCAGATCCTTGCTGGAGTTTCGTTATAACACGCTGGATAAAGCGCGGGAGCGGGCAGCTGTCATGTCGCAAAAGGGGGCGCTCTATCCTTGGCGTACCATCGATGGTGCTGAGAACTCGGCCTATTTCCCGGCAGGCACGGCCCAGGCGCATATCAATGCGGATATTGCTTACGGGATGAAGCAGTACGTGCAGGCGACCGGGGATATCGAATTCCTGGTTACCAAAGGAGCCGAAATTTTGTTTGAGACATCCCGTTTCTGGGCGGACCTCGGCCATTACAATCCGGCGCGCGGCGGGGCCTTCTGCATCGATGCCGTAACCGGACCCGACGAATATACGGCAATCGTCAACAACAATGCGTACACGAATCTGATGGTACAGGAACAGCTGATCTACGCCTATGAGACAGCGGCGTTTTTGCGGGAGCAGTATGCGCAGGATTACGATCGGCTGTGCCGGAAGCTCGGGCTGACGGAGGAAGAATTCGAAGGATGGCTGAACGCAGCGGAGAAGATGTTCATTCCGTTCGATGAAGAACTGGGCATTTATGCGCAGGACGATACATTTTTAACGAAGAAAAAATGGGATTTCGAGAACACACCGGCAGATAAATATCCGCTGCTGCTGCATTATCACCCGCTGGTGATTTACCGCCATCAGGTACTTAAGCAGGCTGATCTAATACTCGCGATGTTCCTGCTCGGAGACCGGTTCTCCCTGGCGGATAAAATCCGCAACTTCAATTATTACGAGCCGCTGACAACACACGACTCCTCGCTGTCCATATGCATTCACAGCATTATTTCCGCGGAAATCGGGGATTTGGCAAGCGCGTATTCCTATTTCGACCGCACGGTGCGCATGGATCTCGACGATGTGAACCGCAATGCGAAGGATGGCCTGCATACCGCGGCAATGGCGGGTTCCTGGATGTCGATTGTAAACGGCTTTGGCGGCATGCGCGCGTATGATGGAGTGCTCAGTTTTGATCCGAAGCTGCCGGCGCAGTGGGACAGTTATCGCTTTAAGATAATGAACCATGGCCAACGGGTTGATATTTTTGTTGATCAGGAGGGCGTCGTATATACCCTGCTGGAGAGCGATAGCGCGGAGGGCTTGGAGATTAGGCATAAAGGAGATATCTTAAACCTGCTGCCTGGAGAACCGGTGAGAATGCCATTTGTAAAAAAATTGGAGGCCGTTATCTTCGACCTTGACGGTGTAATTACCGATACGGCAGAGTACCATTATCTGGCCTGGAAGGAGCTGGCCGAGGAGCTAGGCCTTCCATTCGACCGTGCCAAAAACGAACGCCTGAAGGGCGTCAGCCGGATGGAGTCGCTGGAAATCGTGCTCGAGGACAGTGAGCGGAGCTATACCGCCGAAGAAAAGGCGGAGCTGGCGAAGCGGAAAAACGACAGCTATAAGCGGATGATCGAGCATATCACGCCTGCCGATCTGCTGCCGGGCATCCGCGAGCTGCTCATGAGCCTGCAAGAGCAGGGAATCGCAGTCGGGTTGGCGTCGGCCAGCCACAATGCGCCGTTCATCCTGGAGCGGCTAGGCGCCAGCTCCTGGTTCCAGGCGGTGGCTGACCCTGGCAGCGCCCGCAAAGGCAAGCCGGATCCGGAAATATTTCTGCTGGCCGCAGAAATGCTTGGCGCAGATCCGGCGAACTGCATCGGCGTCGAGGATGCCGAGGCAGGCATTGCCGCCATCCGGGCCGCCGGGATGAAGGCCGTCGGCATCGGAAGCGCCGCCCAGCTCGGCGCCGCCGACCTGCTGCTTGCCTCGACGGCCGAACTGAGCCTGGACAAGCTGCAGCAGCTGATGGCTTAGTCTGGCTGCTGCCGGGCTAGGGCTGTTCTGGCTCGGCAACACGGCCCCGCTCCTCTCCCGTTTGCAGGGAGAAGGGGCGGGGCTTTTTTGCATTGTGCGCCTGCACGCTGTGCGAGCCTATACCTCGCATGACCCAATGCAGCAACCCCATCGCCACATGCCCCGCACCTGCGCTGCTTGTTCACACACGTTCACAAGTTACACAGGCAGCACATCGCACTCTCGGCATATCGCGCACGCGGTACATCGCACGCCCGGTACATCGCGCACGTGGCACATCGCACGCTCGGCACATCGCGCACGCGGTACATCGCACGCCCGGTACATCGCGCACGTGGCACATCGCACGCTCGGCACATCGCGCACGCGGTACATCGCACGCCCGTTACATCGCACACTCGGCACGTCGCACGCTCGGCACATTGCACACTCGGCACATCGCACACTCGGCACGTCGCACACTCGGCACGTCGCACGCCCGGCACATTGCACACTCGGCACATCGCACACTCGTCACGTCGCACGCTCGTCACATCGCACGCTCGTCACATTGCACACTCGTCACATTGCACACTCGTCACATCGCACACTCGGCACATCGCGCACGCGGCACGTCGTACTCTCGGCACATTGCACACTCGTCACATCGCACGCTCGGCACATCGCACGCCCGGTACATCGCACGCTCGGCATATTGCGCACGCGGTACATCGCACACGCGGTACATCGCACGCTCGTCACATCGCACGCTCGTCACATCGCACGCTCGTCACATTGCGCACGCGGTACATCGCGCACGCGGTACATCGCACACTCGTCACATCGCGCACTCGGCACATTGCACGCTCGGCACATTGCACGCTCGGCACGTCGCACACTTCGGCACATTGCGCACGCGGTACATCGCACACGTGGTACGTCGCACACTCGGCACGTCGTACTCTCGGCACCTCCACGGCTGTAAGCCGCCGCCAACGGACCCTGTTTCCGCTATTTGTCCCAAATCAGCAAATTTCACAGGCTATCGGACCCTAGTTCCGCTATTCCATCATTACAGCAGCAAAAACGTGTGAAAATGCTCAAATAGCTGATCCTGTGTCCGTAAGCACACGAGTCTGCCTCTTTTTCTTACAAATAAGGTCTCCCATGTCCGTAAGGACTGGTGACAGCAGATACTCACAATCCCTGAGGGCATGCTGTAGAATTTTTATACTTCAGGTGGTTACAAAACAGCAGCTGGCAATGTGAAACAGTGGTTATGGATCGCAGTTTTATTGCATTTCTTGCAAATCTATTATATGTTGAAAATCAATACATACAATCATGAGGTGACAGAAATCCATGCCAACAATCTATGACTTCAACGTGCTTAAGACGAACGGAGAGCGGTTCCCATTGTATAAACTCGAGGGCCGGCCGGTCCTGATCATGAATACGGCTAGCAAATGCAAATTTACGCCCCAGTTTGACGATGTGCAGAAGGTTTACGAGCAATTTCACGCCGAAGGGCTGGAGATCATCGGTTTTCCATGCAATCAGTTTGGGGAACAGGAGCCAGGTACGAATGAAGAAGCGGAGTCCTTCTGCCAGGTCAATTATGGCGTGAAATTTCCGATTTTTGCGAAGGTGGAGGTCAATGGGGAGGAGGCGCATCCTTTGTTCGATTATTTGAAGAAGGCGGCCCCGTTCCAAGGCTTCGATGAGAGTGATATCAACGCGAAGCTGCTGAAGCTGATGGTGTCTGAAAAAGCGCCGGAATGGCTGGTAGGCGATGCGATCAAATGGAACTTTACCAAATTCTTGATCGATCAGCAGGGCCGGGTGGTGCGCCGTTTTGAGCCGACGGACTCTATCGATGTTGTCCAATCGAGCATCCAGGAATTGTTGCAATTGGCTTAATGCCAAATCCGATTCCCAATCCAAATCCGATTCCGATTCCCAATCCAATTCGAAGTGAAGTCGAAGCCGGACATAAAGCCGAACTTGAAGTCCCTATCTCATGAATGAGACGGGGACTTTAATTTCTTCAATTGCAATCTCTATGTAGCAATAAAAGGGGTTTTGTGAATATACTTGGCCTCTGCCGCTTGGCGGACGATAAAGCTCGCGATGTCCTGATTGGAAATTTTGAGGCCGGGCATATCGGTGAGATTTTCTTTGATGCCGCCGCTTTCTGAACCCTCGACGACGAACGGCAGCCGGATCAGCGTCCATTCGATATTGCAGTATTGTTGGATGATGGCCGCTTCCTTCTGCTTGTCTTTGATCATCGCTGGGAAAAAGATTCTGAACAGCAGCGCACCGATTTTGTTCATGAATCGTTTCCGGTCCCCTTCCAAAGTAAGGGAGCCTCCGGTTACACCGATATATCGGCTGATTTCGAGCTCGTTCATCACTTCGAGAACCATGCCGGTTACGGAGCTATATTGCGGGATTTCTCCCGGCGGCTGACCAAAAACGTTCACCACAATGTGACAATCCTGAAGCAGCTGCCGTATATGGTCCTTATTCTCCGCAGTTCCCTGCAGAATTTCGATTCTGCCGTCTTGGCCATCCAGCTTCCGCGGACTTCTGACGAGCATGCGCACCTGATAACCCTTCCGCAGCGCAGCTGCGGCGATATGGCGTCCTACTTTTCCTGTCCCGCCGATAATGGCTATTTTGTGGTTATTTGTCATAAATACGCCCCTATTCACGTTTCTCATTCATCAATCCATTCAATTACAATTCTAATACAGCCATGTATCATTCCGATGACAGGCCCTGTACCACTTGGATTCCGGTGTCAACGAAAGGAGGAACATGCTCGCCCTGGGCTGCCCGCAGCAGATGCTCAATGAGCAGGCGTCCCCAATCCTGTTCGTGATGAGAAATGACGGAGGTGATCTGTCCGTTGCGGATCGCTTCCTTCATTTCCGGGGTCATGTTGAAAGAGAGTGCAAACCGGTTCAAGCCTTTGGCCTTCCAGACGAGCACGGATGCTGAACTGGAGATTGGATCTATCGACACTAACGAATCGAAATGCGGGTGATCGTCGATCATTTGTTCCAAATCGGATAAGGATTTGTCACTGTTTCCACCATGATAGCGGATTTCAAGCACTTGAATATTCGTATGATCCTGCAAATACCGGAGCAAGCCTTCGAGACGCTCCTGATTCACTTTCATGCTCTGCACGCCGGATTCAATGAGAAGCATACCTTTGTTGTTGTGCAGCTGCCGGATGACTTGGCCCATTTGCTCCCCGGCCTTGACGTTATCCGTACCGATCAAAGAGAGCCGCCGGCTTCCCGGCGAGTCCGACTCGAAGCAAATGACTGGAATTCCGGCCTCAACCGCCCTGTCGATGACCGGAGCAAGGGCGGCCGCATCGATTGGAGCAATGGCGATGGCATCAACCTGCTGCTGGATCATTGTCTCCATCATATGGATCTGCTGGTCGGCACTGAAGCTTTCCGGCGCTTTCACGATAAGCCGTATGGAATGAGGAGCTGCCGCCTCCTCCGCTAAACGGGTAATCTCCTCATAAAACAGATGGGCAACCGGATATATGATGCCGAAGGTATAGCTTGGCCCTTCATCTTCGCTCGCAGCAGCAACTTTGATGGACTGTGATTTGGATTCCGTGGTCGCGGCAGATTGGCAGCCTGCAAAGACCAAGCAGCTAAACAGCATTATTGCGACTGGCAGGACCTGGCTATAAAGAAATTGTCTGGCTGCTCTCATCTGCTGCTCCTTCTGCCCGGTG
This sequence comes from Paenibacillus sp. FSL W8-0186, assembly GCF_037969765.1. NCBI lineage: Bacteria > Bacillati > Bacillota > Bacilli > Caryophanales > Paenibacillaceae > Paenibacillus > Paenibacillus sp. FSL W8-0186. The sequence continues at coordinate 1,469,583 of NZ_CP150207.1, forward strand.
CAACGCTGCAGGGAGCGTTCCCTTCCTGCGGAATTGCGTCGTGGTCATCCCGGTAGTTCGCTTAAATAGATTAGAAAAATAATGCGGATCGCTATAACCCACCTGAAAGGCGATTTCATACGTTTTGGCCTGTGTGGAGTGCAGCAGCTCCATCGCTTTGCGAATCCGGGTCTGGGTCAGGAATTCGATGAACGTCTGTCCCGTTTCCTGGCTGAATATTTTACTGAGATGGCTCGGGCTTACATTCACGTAATCAGCCGCATCCTGTAGAGAAATATGGTCCTTGTCATAGTTGGCTTGAATGTACGCCTTGACCTGGACGAGCAGGTGGGCGTAGCGGTCGGAGGAGCGGGTGCGCCAGAGCCAGAACTGTTCTGCCAGCCGGGTCAGATAAGCGCACGCATCCTCCCAGTCTCGGATTGACTCAATGTCGCTCTGAAACGGCCGAAGGAAGCTGTCAGGAGACTCGGGCTGGCGGTACAGCTCCTCCGCCGTGCGAATGACTTCCAGTGTGATGTCGTTGAGAATGTAGTAACCGATCAATGAGGTGTTCCAGTCAATAGGCTGCAGCACCGCTGCAAAATCCCTGATGAAGCCTGGCGTTTCCGGGGGAGAGCCGACCTTTAGAAATCCGATGAAGGCCTGCCGGTCCAGAAAAATGTTTCTGTGTAAGGTACTGCGGGTGGCCTCCCATAAATTTCGGCGGTTCTGCCGGGACAGCCGCTGCCAGTGCATATCCTCCTCCGCTTCCAGACAAGACAGATGAACGCCCTGCAGCCGATCCTGAATCGAGCCGATACCGACCGCCATGACACTGCTGCGGGCATGTTCGGCCGCGTTCTCTTGCAGCCTTCGGAACGGCTCGATCCGCTCGTTCAGGGTATCGACCGTATCGCCTTTGACAATCCAGCCGGTCTTTGTCCGGCTCTGGCGGAAGGGGAGAGCTGTGTCCTCCTCCCAGGCACTGATTTGCTGCATTAGCTGTCTATTCACCGTGCTTAGCTCTGCAGCCTGCCCGAGCAGGAGCCTAGCATCAAGGAACAGTCCCTCCGGCGTCTCCTCCTTGGCTCCCGTCTCATGGCCTTCAATTGCACGGCTCTTGGTACTGGTCAATTCACCGGTGGCCTGTTGTTCCGGCACGTGTGCGCCTGCCGGGTCATCGGCTTCGCGCAGATCCATCACCACGACCGCATAATAACGGGCGACCAGGGGCACCTCGAGCTGGGACGCGGCATGCAGCGCCTCCGGTGTCGTGAGGAAGCCGCTGCATAGATCGTCCAGCAACTTTGCCCGGGATTGCACCCTGCCCATGCTCTCGTTCCGCCGGAGACGTTCAAGCTGCGCCTGCTCGCTGCGTTCCTTATCGATCTTTCGGCTGACACTCCGCAGCAGGCTGGTCAAATCCGCAGAGCTGATCGGCTTCAGGCAGTATTCTTCGATCCCGATGCTGAGGGCGCTCCGGGCGTACTCGAATTCGCCGTGTCCGCTCAAAATGATGATTTTGATATCCGGCATACGCTGGCGGACGAGAGTGCACAGCTCCAAGCCGTTCATGAAAGGCATCTTAATGTCGGTGATCAGAATGTCCGGATGAAGCTCCTCGATCAGCGGCAGCGCGACCTCGCCGTCCGAGGCATCGCCGCAGTAGAGGAAGCCTTCCTGCTCCCAATGGACGCAGTCCCGGATCGTCTCCCGGATCAGAATTTCGTCATCGACTAGAAATACCTTCTTCATTGCTTAATCACGTCCCCTCATCGGAATTCGCATCGTTACGGTCGTACCTTCGCCTTCAATGCTGTCGACCTGAACGCCGTACTGCTGTCCGTAATACAGCCGGATTCGCTGCTGCACGTTATGCAGTCCGAAGCCGCCGGAGACCTCCTCGCCGGTTTCTGCCGGAAGCCGTTGATTCGCCAAATTGGCGCGCAGCTGTCCAAGCTTGTACGCGTTCATTCCACAGCCGTTATCCTGAACTCGGAGCTCCATCTCCCCGCCGTCTGCGGCACGGGCGCTAATCTGAATAAGGCCCTTGCCCCGCTTGTTCTTGATTCCGTGGTAAAGCGCATTTTCCACGATAGGCTGAAGCAGCATTTTCAAGGTCGGAGCGCTGAGAAGATGCGGCTCTGCCGCGATCTCGTATTCGAGAATATCGCGATAACGCATTTGTTGAATAATCAAGTAACTGTGCACATGCTCGATTTCCTTCTCCAGGCTGATCCAGTCCTTTCCTTTGCTCAGACTGATCCGGAACAAACGGGAGAGTGACTCGACCAGGCGAATCACTTTATCGGTCTTGCCGGCCTCGGCCATCCAAAGAATCGAATCCAGCGTGTTATACAGAAAATGCGGATTGATTTGCGCCTGCAGCGCCCGGAGCTCGGCCTTTTTCATTTCTTCCTGCTCCCGGATATTCTGCTCGAGCAGTGTCTTGATTTTGCTTAGCATAATATTGAAGCTTTGGCCGAGATCGGCGATTTCGTCATTGCCTGTAGGAGCGACTTTCGATTCCAGGAAGCCGGAAGCAGCCAGCCGCATTTTATTTTTCAACAATTGGAGAGGTCTAGTGAGTCTGGATGAGATGAAAAAATGAAGCGACACCGCAAACACGATGCTTAAGATGACGCTAATGATGATCAACTGCCGGATAGAATTCGCCTCGGACACGATCTCCTGGAGCGGCACTTGCCCGATGATTTTCCAGCCGGTGGCCTTGGAAGCCGAGGTAAAGATAAATTTAGGGCTGCCCCGAGATGTATCTACGTAGCTCGTCATGGAGCCGGCCGCTAAGCTCGTTAAATTGTCCTGCGCGGGGAGCTGGATTTCCCGACTTGAACGCGCGGGCGTAAAGATCGGCCTCCCGTTCTGATCAATGACGTAGAAGAATCCCGTCTCGCCGATGGTGACATTGTCGCAAAACTGCTTGACGACGGCATCGTCCAGATCGATCACAATGAAGCCGATGACTTCGTGCGTGATTCGCTGCTTCACGGCAGCCATGATGGAAATGGCATGCGGCTCGGCGAAGCCGTCCAGCCGGTCCAGCGGATTGGCATCCGGCGGCGGAACATAGAGCACGGTATCCGGATGATGCAGCAAAAAAGTAAAGTGGGGATTGCGCAGCGGATTTTTATCCAGCTGGAAGACACCGCGACGCTCGCTGATTCCCCGGCCGTACAAATTGATCATCGAGATATTGAGAACGCTTTCATATTTGTAGGTTTGCCGATATGAATCCATCAATTTAAGCACTTCTTTGGCATCTTCATAGGTGTCGTTCTGAGAGAAGAGGAAGTGCAGCACCCGCGGATGCTTGCCTAGCTCCAGCAGCTTGCCCGTATCCGTAAACAGCATCTCCAAATCCTGAGCCAGCTGCTCAGCAATTAACACGGCGCCAGCCTTACTGTTCTCGTACACCGTATTATACGACTTCTGGTAAGAGATCAGTCCGATGGCGATTAACGGTATGACGGTCAGGAGTACGAACATAGCAAGCAGCTTCGCCCGCAGGCTGGAGGAGAACGAGTGGATCAGCTTCATCGGAAGTCGGACCCTTTCCTTATAAATAATGTAAATTAAATTATGAATGATCCCCTATAAAAACGCAATCGATAATAAAAAATTGAACCATCTTCACAAGAAAACAAACAAAAAGCGGGCTGGCCGCAATAATGCAAAAAAAATCGCATCAAGCCGCGATGAAACTCCATATCCTCCTGTTTTGGAAGCGTTTTATAATCTGGTCACGCCATTCAAATTGGTGATTAGCAAAAGGGGAGGATACACAATGAAGGTATTCAGGAAATCAGGAATTATTCTTGCGGCCGCGCTGATGCTGCTGATGTCCGCGGCTTGCGGCGGCGGCGGAAGCGCTGGGGGAAATGGCAGCGGCAATGGCGGCGGGGATGCCCAGCAGCCAGGGGTAAGCCAGTCCAGCCAAGATCCGGCGGTGAACAAGAAGAATGCCAGCGACCGGAAAATTACACTGGGCTTCTCACAGGTCGGGGCGGAGAGCGGATGGAGAACGGCCAATACGAAATCGATCCAGGATGCGGCGAAGGAGTCCGGAATCGAGCTCAAGTTCTCCGATGCCCAGCAGAAGCAGGAGAACCAGATTAAAGCGATCCGCAACTTCATTCAGCAAAAGGTGGATGTGATCGCCTTCTCCCCGGTCGTTGAGTCGGGCTGGGATACCGTATTAAAGGAAGCGAAGGATGCTGGCATCCCGGTGATTCTGACGGACCGTGCGGTGGATTCCAAAGATACGTCTTTATATGAAACATTTATCGGTTCCGATTTCGTGGAGGAAGGGCGCAGCGCAGGCAAATGGCTGGTCGAACAATACAAGGATACCGAGGAAGAGATCAACATCGTAGAGCTGCAGGGTACAACGGGTTCAGCACCGGCCATCGACCGGCAGAAGGGCTTTGCCGAGGAGATCGCCTTCAATCCGAAGCTGAAGGTGATCGCTTCCCAGACGGGCGATTTCACGCGGGCTAAAGGGAAGGAAGTCATGCAGGCGTTCCTGAAGGCGCATAAGAAGATCGACGTGCTGTACGCACACAACGATGATATGGGATTGGGCGCGATTCAGGCGATTGAGGCCGCAGGCCTGAAGCCCGGCGAGGACATCATCATCATTACCGTTGACGGCGTCAAGGACGGATTCGTCGCAGCGAGCGAAGGCAAAATCAACTTTATCGTCGAGTGCAATCCGCTGCTCGGCCCGCAATTGATGGATGCGGTACGCGACGTGGTAGACGGCAAGGATGTGGCTAAACGGATCGTTACGGTAGAAGGTGTGTTCACCTCGGAGGATGCGAAGCGGGAGCTGCCGAACCGCCAGTACTGACGGGGATGGCAAGGAAAAATGGGGCTCCGGACAATTGGCCTGGCCAAGCGTCCGGAGCTGCTTACTATGGAAGGGAGAGGACTGTGCAAATGACAGAGAATAACCCTATTTTACGAATGACTGGCATCCATAAGCAGTTCCCCGGCGTCAAGGCATTGTCCGGCGTCAGCTTCCGGCTATTCCCGGGGGAAGTTCATGCGCTCATGGGCGAGAATGGCGCAGGCAAGTCGACGCTGATCAAGGTGCTCACGGGTGTATACACGATCGATGCAGGCAGCGTTGAAATGAACGGCCGGACGATTGCTGTTCACAACCCGCAGGAGGCTCAGCACGCCGGCATCAGCACGGTGTATCAGGAAGTAAATCTGTGTCCTAATCTGTCGGTTGCCGAGAACATTTATATCGGCAATGAGCCTCGCAGCCTGGGGCGTATCCGCTGGAAGGAAATGAACCGGAATGCGGAGCAGCTCCTGCAGGACAGATTGCATTTGCATATTGATGTCACGCGAACACTTCAGTCCTACTCGGTAGCGGTTCAGCAATTAATCGCGATCGCCCGGGCCTTAAGCGTCTCGGCCCAGGTGCTTATTCTGGATGAGCCGACCTCGAGCCTTGATCAAAGCGAGGTTGCCCAGCTGTTCAAGATCATGCGCAAATTGAAAAGCGAAGGGTTGGCGATTTTGTTCGTAACGCATTTTCTGGACCAGGTGTATGAAATTTCAGATCGAATAACCATTCTCCGTAATGGAGAATTTGTTGGGGAATACATGGCGCAGGATCTTCCCCGCATAGAGCTGGTAGCGAAAATGATCGGCAAGGAGCTTTCGCTGCTCGAACAGCTGCCTAAGCAGCCGGGAGAGGGGGCGGAGCGATGCGCCGAGATCATGCTGGAGGCGAGCCGCCTTGGCAAGCGGGGTTCGATTGAACCGTTTGATATTCGCATTCATAAAGGCGAGATTGTAGGCATTGCAGGACTGCTCGGCTCGGGGCGCACGGAGCTCGCCAGGCTGCTGTTCGGTGCGGATCGCGCCGATGAGGGTCATGTCCGGCTAGGCGGTTTTAGCGGAATGATCTCCAGCCCGCGGCATGCCATAGACCTGGGGATCGCTTTTTGCTCGGAGAATCGAAAGGCGGAGGGCATTATCGACGATCTCACTGTGAGGGAGAATATCATCCTTGCCCTTCAGGCGACGAAGGGCTGGTTCCGCACGATCCCCCGCAAGCGCCAGGATGAAATCGCCGAAGAATATATCCGCCTATTGAACATCAGTCCGCCCGCACCCGAGCAGCTTATCCGCCACTTAAGCGGGGGCAATCAGCAGAAGGTGCTGCTGGCGCGCTGGCTGCTCACTGAGCCTGGCCTGTTGATTTTAGATGAACCAACAAGAGGTATCGACGTCGGGGCCAAAGCGGAAATCCAGAAGCTCGTTGTCACTTTGGCGGAGAAGGGAATGTCCGTCCTGTTCATTTCCTCCGAGCTGGAGGAAGTGCTGCGGGTGAGCGACCGCGTAGCCATTATGCGGGATCGCCGCAAGGTGCAGGAAGTGCAAGGCGGAGCAGCAAGACAGTCGCAAGTCATGCAGGCGATTGCAGGGGGGGAGCCGAGATGATCAAGCATCGTTTGTTTTGGCCGATATGCGTGTTAGCCGGTTTGCTGCTATTTAATCTCATTTATTCGCCGGATTTCTTCTCCATCAAAATGAGGGACGGCCATCTGTACGGCAGCCTTATCGATATTCTCAACTTCGGCTCGCCGCTGATCCTGGTAGCCATAGGAATGACACTAGTGATTGCGACAAGCGGCATTGACCTGTCGGTCGGATCGGTCGTGGCCATTACCGGAGCCATGGCCTGTCTCAGCATCAGCCGCAGCGTCGACCAGAACGCACTTATAACGGTACTGATTGCCGTCCTGGCTGCTCTTCTATTATCTGCGCTGCTCGGGCTGTGGAACGGCTTGCTTGTGGCAGGCTTCGGCATTCAGCCGATCATTGCGACGCTCATTCTGATGGTCGCCGGCCGGGGGATCGCCCAACTGATCACGAACGGGCAAATCATCACCGTGCTCAGTCCGAAATATCAATATATCGGTGCTGGTTCATTGTTTACCCTGCCCTTTTCGATCTTTATCGTGGCCGTCATGTTTGCGGCCGCTTCACTGCTGACGCGGAAAACGGCGCTGGGCCTGTTCATCGAATCGGTCGGCTGCAAGCCGACGGCGAGCCGTCTGGCGGGAATCCGCTCAAGGACGGTCATGCTTGCCGTCTATATGTTCTGCGGCCTGTGCGCGGGAATGGCCGGGCTTATTCTAAGCTCAAATGTATCCAGCGCCGACGGGAATAATGCTGGACTGTGGTATGAGCTGGATGCGATCCTGGCCGTCGTCATCGGCGGGACTTCGCTGAACGGCGGCCGGTTCTATCTAACGGGGACGCTGATTGGCGCGCTGATTATCCAGACCCTGACAACCACGATTTATATGGTGGGCGTTCCGCCGGAAATTACGCTTGTCGTCAAAGCGGTCGTCGTCCTTGCCGTCTGCCTGGTCCAATCGGATAAATTCCGGAGGCTGTTCCGCGGACGCGGAGGGCGCGGCAAAGCCGGCAATTATCCGGCGAACCGGGAGGTGAACCCCCATGCTTAAGCGCCAATATGTTCCGCTGTTTGTGACGGTTGGCCTGTTTGTCCTGCTCTTTGCTGCCGGATCGTTCAGGTATACCGGATTTTTCTCCCTCCAGGTGCTGATGAATTTGCTTATCGACAATTCGTTCCTGCTGATTGCTGCTGTCGGCATGACCTTTGTTATCGTGTCAGGGGGGATCGACCTGTCCGTCGGCTCGATGATTGCGCTGACGACGATGATTTCGGCGAGTCTTCTGCAGCAGGGCTGGCCGCCGTATATAGTTATCCCGCTCGTGCTGTCGCTCGGCATCCTGTTCGGAACCACGCTGGGGGCGATGATCCATTATTTCAACATCCAGCCGTTCATCGCCACGCTGGCGGGAATGTTTTTGGCTAGAGGGCTGTGCTATGTGATCAGCATTAATACGATTACAATCGATAATGCCTTCTACACCACGATGGCGCAGACGAAAATCAGGCTGCCGGGGAATACCTTCGTTTCAATCAGCGTCATTATCGCATTGCTGGTCGTCGCGCTTGGCATTTACATGGCCCACTACACGAGGTTCGGCCGCAATACGTATGCCGTCGGCGGCAACGAGCAATCAGCTCTGCTGATGGGTCTGCCGGTAGCCCGGACGAAAATCATGGTGTACGGCTTCAGCGGCTTGTGCTCTTCACTCGCCGGCGTCGTGTTCACCTTCTATATGCTCTCCGGATACGGCCTGCATGCGAGCGGCATGGAGCTCGACGTCATCGCGGCGGTTGTCATTGGCGGCACGCTGCTCACGGGAGGCGTAGGTTTTGTCGTTGGCACTTTTTTTGGCGTGATGATTCAGGGTGTCATTCAGACGATCATCAGTTTTGAAGGAACACTGAGCTCGTGGTGGACCAGAATCGTCATCGGCGTGCTTCTGCTGCTGTTCATTCTGCTGCAAAAACTGCTAGGGGAGCGGCGTCTGGCAGAGCGAAGCTGAGGGGCGAGGCTGTCAATTTGAAGGATATTCAAGGGGAATGCATCTTGTCCTTGGATATCCTCTTTTGCCTGTAAATGGACGAAAAACATGTTAGACTTGCAAAATAAGGAGATTTAAAGGCGATAAGGGGGACTGAGCGGTGAAAGGGTATCACAAGGATTCGAAGCCTCTCTTCTTGTGGCTGCTGAAGCTCATCTTGGCGGTCTGCGTGGTGACACTGCCTACCGGCTGCAGTACGGTTCGCATGGGGAATGAGGATACGGCTGGTTCGCATAGGCATGAGAATAGGATAGGCGAAGCCGGAAGGTCTGCAGGAGGCATGATGCCAGAGGACGGGGCTATTCCAAGAGGCGGCGCCGTGCCTGAAGAAGGCCTGTCATTAGACGGAAGACTTTCGTCCGACGGAATCATGCCGTCTCATAGAGAGGGTCAGTCTGGAGGCACCGACATGCCATCCCGCCCGATCGTGCTTGGCTTCTCGCAGCTTGGCTCGGAGAGCGACTGGCGCAACGCCAACAGCCAGTCTGTAAAGGAGGCGGCGAAAGAAGCGGGCATCACGCTGATCTTCGACAATGCCGAGCAGTCGCAGCGCAAGCAGTTTGAGGCGATCCGCAGCTTCATCCAGCAGAAGGTTGATGTGATCGCGATCGCTCCGGTCGTCCAATCTGGCTGGGAGGGCATTCTGGGCGAAATCCAGGAAGCGGGCATTCCAGTTATCATCGTTGACCGGACGGTGGACACAGCCGACGCCTCGCAATACGTGACATTGATCGGGTCGGATTTTTATGAGGAAGGGCAAAAGGCCGGGAAGTACGTGCTGGACAAAATGGCCGCCTCCACCGGTCCAATAGGGATCGTGGAGCTGAAGGGAACAGAGGGCTCGACGCCCTCGATCGACAGGGGCAGGGGATTCCATGATACAATTACGGGTACCGATAAGTTTGTATTTCTAGGAAGTGAATATGCTGATTTCACCCACGAGCAGGGTAAGGACAAGATGCGTTCGCTGCTCCATCGACTGGGCGGCGATATCGACGTTTTATTTTCGCATAATGATGATATGGCCCTTGGAGCCATCGAGGCGATGGAGGAATATGGCCTGCAGCCAGGCAAGGATATCGTTATCGTGTCCGTGGATGGCACGCGCAAGGCGCTGGAGCAGCTGATCAAGGGCAAAATCAACTGTGTGGTCGAATGCAACCCGCTGCTCGGACCAAATCTGATGCAGGCGGTGAATGAAATCATGGAAGGCCGTACCCTGCCCAAGCGGATCGTTACCCCGGAGAGTGTGTTTACGGAAGTGACGGCGGAGCGGGAGATCAGCAGCCGCAAGTATTAGCTAGCAAGGTTGAGGCATGAGAGCAAGTAAGAAAGCAAGCGAGATAGCGGGTGAAAGCGAGGGCGCAAAAACGATGCAAGAGAACGAACAGGGGAGCCTGAGCACGAATAGAAGGCAATGGCGGGAATAGGAGTAAACGCATGTATAGGAAGCAGGAGCACATCGTTGGACGTTGCTTGAAGGAGAGAGTAGAGATGGGGAATCGCGAACTGTACAGAATTCTCGTTGTGGATGATGAAATACTGGTCCGGCAGGGCATCAAGCATATACTGAACTGGGAGCAGGACGGCTTTCAGATCGTCGGCGAGGCATCGAACGGCAGGGAAGCGCTGGAGCTGATTGAGACGCTGCGCCCGCATATCGTTCTGACAGATATCGTGATGCCGGTCATGGACGGTGAGGAACTGACCCGGCTCATCAAGCACAACTGGCCGGAGATCGAAGTTATTGTGCTGAGCAGCTTCAGCGAATTCGACTATGTGCGCTCGACCTTCCAGAGCGGGGTATCCGATTATATTCTGAAGCCGCACTTGGAGACGGGAATGCTGCTTGAGGTGCTGCGCAATACAGCGGCGAAGCTGCCTGCTCCAAGCGGAGCCGTGCGTCAGAACGCAGATCCCGCATCGGTTTCCATGCAGCAAACGCTGGAGAAGCTGCTTGCAGGATATGAAACAGAACTGGATCGCGAACAGGTGGAGGAATGGTTCCCTTACCCTTATTTCTATGTACTGGGGAGCAGCGGGAATTCATCCTTTCTGGAAGAATTGAAAGCGCTATTTCCGCGAATGGCTGCGGCAAAGCTGCCATGCGGTCCGATTGCCGGGCATCCCGGGCTTTCCGTATATGTGTTGAATGTTGATGCAGAAGGGCGGGAGGCGCTGCCGTCCAAACTGAAGATGCTGTGCCCTGCTTCCCTGACAGAGGAAGGGGAGCTGTTATGGGTGCTCAGCGATCCCTTTCCCCGATTGGATCAGCTCGGCGGGATTTACAGGGACGTTTGGCTAAAGCTGCTGCAGTATCGCTTCTTCCTGCCGCTGGATGCTGTGCTGATGCCAGGCGAGCTGCCGGAGCCGCAAGAGGTGAAGGAATTTCCGCTTCAGGCCTTCATGGAGCAGATTCGCAGACTGCAATTGGATGAAGGGTTCGACGGACTGGAGCGTTATATTGCTTGGCATACCAAAGCCTATACGGCGGAGGTGTTCGAATTTAAGTCATTGATCGGAAATATTCTATTTAACGTCATACATATGCTTGGCAGCCTGAATCTGGATGTTAGGGCGCTGGACGAAGCCAAATATGCCTACTTCAAAGCCATTGACGAGGCGCAGCATGTTAGCGGCATTACTTCGCTGCTCGAGGAGTTCCGCCGGCAGACGAAGGATTGCGTACAGGCCGCCCAGCAAGCTCTGCAGGAGGGCAACCCCAGTATGAAGCTGCTGCTTGATTACATCGATAAGCATTATGCGGAGCCGATCAGCCTAACGGAGATGGCGAGGCATTTCCATTTTAACCCGTCTTATTTATCCAGCTTCTTTGCGGCACATCATCATGAAGGCTTCAAGGAGCACCTCAATCGGGTGAGGATCGACAAGGCGGCCGATTTGCTCCGCAAGCGGGATATCCCGATCTCGGAAATCAGCAGCAGGGTGGGATATGGCGATCACAGTTATTTTTGCAAAGTGTTCAAGAAGAGCACAGGGCTATCCCCGACCCAATACCGGAGACAATATGCCGAACGAGTGGTGAAGGAATGATGATGAGGGCACGGTTTGAGCGGCTGAAATTTCATGGATTATTTATTAAGCTGTTCGTCGTTATGGTCATTTGCATTGTGACGATTACGGTGTCCGTCGTATGGACAAATTTGCGTATGACGGAGCAGCTGTTCCTGGAAACGTTCAGCATTACGAATTCCAAAGTCATTGATCAGATTCATAACAATTTCGAGGCGTTCCACTACTCGATTGTGCTGGCGGCGAATCAAGCGCAGCAGAGCGGGACGCTCAAGACCTTTCTGACGGAGGCCGAAGCGCCGCAATCCATTCGTGTGATGAATTCCTATTACAACATGACCCAGCAGATGAAACGGGTACAGTCCATGGTGGATGCCTATTCCGTCGGGGTGGCGATCGTTGGGAAGAACGGGCGAAGCTATTCGGGCAACGTCAATTTGGCCAAGCCATCGGCTCTTGAACTGCAGCAGAGCGAACTCACGGCCAAGGCAAAGGCGCATCCCGACAAGCTGATGTATCAAATGTACCGCGACGCATCTGGGCGGCAGTTCATCGTGGCGACAAAGGTACTGCTGGAACGGACGACGGGCCAGGAATACGGGATGCTCTATATCGTCATTGACGAGAATGACTTCAAACCCTTCTATACCAGCTTTACAAGCGAAGGAAACGATGTCGTCATTATGGACAAGAGCGGGACGGTGATGACGAGCAATCTGCCGGATCTGACCGGGCGAAGAAACTTCGCGCTGCTGTCTTATGCTGAGGAGATCGAAGATCAGGGACTAGATGTCAAAAAAGTGCAGCTCATGGGCAAAGACCAGCTCATGCTGGCCCAGTACTTGCCTTCCTATGACTTCTACCTCGTCAACATGATCGACCAGCAGATGGTGCTCGGCCAAATGGTCAATACGCGAAGCGTCGTCCTCATTTGTCTGGCGATCGTGCTGGTCGCCCTGGTCGTGGTTTTTCTGATCTCCCGCAAAATGACTCGCTCACTCACCCTGCTGGCCCGCCAAATGTCGAAGGTGACCCGGCGGAATTTCCATAACTATGTCAACGTCTCGGGCGGCTACGAAATACGCGAGCTGGGTCGGGCCTATAACTATATGCTCGACGAGATCCATGAATATGTCGACAAGCTCGTGGAGACACAAAAGGGGCAGCGGAAGGCGGAGCTTGCCGCTTTGCAGCAGCAGATCAACCCTCATTTTCTGTACAATACGTTAGCTTCGGTCAAATTTCTCGTTCAGCAGAACAGCAAGGACAAGGCGGTGGAGACGATCCATGCGCTTATTTCGCTGCTGCAAAATACGATCAGCAACGTCAGCGAGACGATTACCGTGGAGCAGGAGCTGGCGAATCTGAGAGCCTATGTATTCATTAACCATATCCGCTATGGGGAGCGGATTCGGGTGAACTATTACGTTGCGCCGGATTGCGCACATTACCAGGTGCCGAAGCTGATGATCCAGCCGTTTATGGAAAATGCCTTTTTCCATGCCTTCAATGTGAAGGGGGAAGGCGTGATCCATGTGCTGGTAGCAAAAGAGGGACCCAAATTGGTCTGCGAGGTGGCCGACAACGGCGATGGCATGGATATGGCGGCGTTTGAGCTCGAGCACGGGACGGCGGGCAGAGCCGGGCGGCCGGCTTACGAGGCTGCTGATGCAGGGGCGGTTGAGGTAGTGGCAGGTAGTGCTCGGGCTGGTGCAGGTGCAGGCAGTGCTTGGGCTAGTGTAGAGGCAGGCAGTGCCCAGGCTGGTGTAGATGCTGGCAGTGCTCGGACTGGTGCAGGTGCAGCCAGCGCCCAGGCTGGTACAGAGGCAGGCGGTGCTCGGGCCGGTGCAGGTGCAGGCAATGCCCAGGATGGTGCAAAATTCAGAGGCTCGCGCAAACTGTTCTCAGGTATTGGCGTGGCCAACGTCAATGACCGGATCCGGCTGCTTTACGGCGAGGAGTACGGTGTGACAATTACAAGCAGGCTCGGCGAGGGCACACGCGTACGGATGACGCTGCCGCTCATTGTAGCAAATTAAATTCAATTACAAATTGCCTTATATTTTGGTCTTCATCGAATGCTAAAATGCCATATCCTAATGCCTGTACCAAGCTGTTATTATTCTAAATGGAATTCATGTAACTAAAATCGCCCTAAGCGAATGTTCCAGGGGATTAAATGGATTTTACGCACTTAAAACCAAAAATCCAGCCATCATTGGCAATTTCCCCACTTCTAACGACATACAATCCATCAAAAACTATTTTTATCTCCTTGCCGCAGAAACTAACTACGATAAATCCATTTATTCTTGGAGCTGAACAATTTAAAACGGATGTGGGGCAGCTTAGAAGAAGCCAAAAAAATTACCAGAATCCAAAGAAAAAACATACGCCATTTGAAAGCGTATTCACCCAAACGATAAAATCACAAATTCCACTAAAGGAATTGCTAACGCTGCCTTCTGGCCCGGTGCTACGATAAATTCAGACCCTGTGGTAAGCGTTTACAAATCAAAGACCAGCAGGGGAAATAGAACTCATATACGATCAAAGGGGCTGAAACGATGAAGAAGGTAATAGCTTTATTCCTGAGCTGCATGGTGCTGCTGGCAGGCTGCTCATCCGGCGGAGGCGGCCAAGAGCCGGCGGCAAGCGGAGGCAATAGCAGCGGTGGCGATTCCGGCAGCAAGGCGGAGGAAATTACTATTTGGGCCTGGGACCCGGCGTTCAACATTGCCGCGCTGAACATCGCGAAGGAAGCGTACAGCCAAAAGAATCCCGACGCCAAAATCAACATCGTAGAATTCGCGCAAGCGGATATCATTCAGAAGCTGAACACGGGGCTGAACTCCGGCACAACAAAAGGGCTGCCGAACATCGTGCTGATCGAGGATTACCGGGCGCAGGGCTTCCTGCAATCCTACCCGGACGCGTTCTATGATCTCAGCGGCAAGGTGCGCTCTGAGGATTTCGCGGATTACAAAATCGGGCCGACCAGCCTGAACGGCAAGCAATACGGGGTACCGTTCGATTCCGGGGTCACGGGCATGTACGTCCGCAAAGACTATATTGAGCAGGCGGGTTACACGCTGGACGATTTGAAGAATATCGACTGGAAGCAATATATCGAGATTGGAAAAGCTGTTAAGGAGAAAACCGGCAAGGACATCATTACGCTTGACCCGAACGATTTGGGAATCATCCGCATGATGATTCAATCCGCCGGATCATGGTATTTGGCGGAGGACGGCAAGACGCCTGACCTGGCGGGCAATGCGGCGTTGAAGGAAGCGTTCGAGCTGTACAAGGAAATGATGGAAGCGAACGTCGTGAAGGTGAACGCGGACTGGAGCCAGTTCATCGCCAACATCAATAATGGAGATGTCGCTACCGTGCCGACGGGCAACTGGATTACGCCGTCCGTCAAAGCGGAAGCCTCCCAGGCCGGGCAATGGGCAATCCTGCCGATCCCTAAGCTCCCGCAATCGCCGAACTCTGTGCACGCGACGAACTTAGGAGGAAGCTCCTGGTACGTCATGAACATACCAGGGGCAGAGACGGCTGCGGATTTCCTCGCCCAGACCTTCGGATCGGACGTGGAGATGTACCAGAATCTGCTGACGAACGTCGGCGCGATTGGCACGCTGAAGGCGGCCGCTGCTGGCGAAGCCTATGCCAAGCCGGATGAGTTCTTCGGCGGGCAGCAGATCGTCAATGATTTTGCGGTCTGGACGGCCGAGATTCCAAAGGTGAACTACGGCATTTCCACTTATGCGATCGAGGATATCCTGATCGTCGAAATGCAAAATTACTTGAACGGCAAAGGCATCGATCAGGCGTTAAGCGATGCGCAGGCACAGGCAGAAGCTCAGGTTAAATAAAGCGGCGGGATATCCGCCCATTTCATAACAAATACCCAGAACCCCTGGGCGCTGAGCTGCATCCAGACATGTTGAGGCGAAGCGCCCCGGGGTTATTTTTCGGGCAGAAAGGGGCTCGTGCTAACGATGAAAGCGGACAGAACAGGCCTTAGCATCCGCGCCAAAAGCAATTTAACCGGGTGGAGCTTCATCCTAATTGCCGTGGTCATGATCGCGGCCTTCTATTTCTATCCGATGGTTCAGGCGCTGATCCTGTCGTTCAAGACCGGAACGGGGAGCAATCTGACTTATACGGGAGGCTCCAACTACGTAAGGCTGCTATCCGACAAAACATTTCTGACGTCCTTATCGAACACGTTCATTTACTTGATCATTCAGGTTCCGGTCATGATCCTTCTCGCGTTGTTCATTTCGGTGCTGCTGAACGACAGCAAGCTGAAATTCCGCGGTTTTTTCCGGACGGCGATCTTTCTGCCGTGCGTTACCTCGCTTGTCGCTTACTCCGTTGTGTTCAAATATTTGTTTGCGGCAGACGGGCTGGTGAATTCGCTGCTGATGAAGCTGTCCATCATTCAGGAGCCGATTCAGTGGATCACCGATCCGTTCTGGGCGAAGATTACGATCATTATTGCGATTACCTGGCGCTGGACTGGATATAACATGATCTTTTACTTATCAGCGCTGCAAAATATCGACAGTTCTATCTATGAAGCTGCGCGGATCGATGGGGCCTCGTCATTCAAGCAATTTACTAAAATTACGGTTCCGATGCTGAAGCCGATCATTTTATTCACCTCCATCACCTCCACGATCGGTACGCTGCAGCTCTTCGATGAAGTCATGAACATTACGAAGGGCGGACCCGGCAATGCGACGCTCTCGATTTCGCAGTATATTTACAATCTGTCCTTCAAGTACACGGCGGACTTCGGATATGCGGCAACCGTATCGTACTCTATCGTGGTTATCATTGTTCTGTTGTCGATCCTTCAATTCAAAGTGGCAGGTGATAAAAAATGAGCAAGCTGAAGCGCGTGTTCACCTACGCTTTTCTCGGCGGAGCAGCGTTTGTCTCGATTTTCCCCTTTCTGTGGATGGTCGTAAGCGCCACCAACAAGTCGGTGGATGTCACGAAGGGCCGCTTGCTGCCCGGCAGTCACTTTCTGGACAATTTCCGGAAGCTCGCCGAATCGACCGATCTATGGACTTCATTATGGAATTCCGCGAAAATCTCCGTGCTCACGACGATTTTGGCGATTGTCATCGCGTCGCTGGCCGGATACGGGTTTGAAATTTACCGCAGCCGGGCGAAGGATATCGTCTTCAGCATCCTGCTGCTATCGATGATGATTCCGTTTGCGGCGTTGATGATCCCGCTCTACCGGATGTTCGCCAACATTTCCGGCAGCCTCCCGGCGATTGGCATCGATACGATGGCTTCGGTCATGCTGCCGACGATTACGACAGCGTTTCTGATTTTCTTCTTCCGGCAGAATTCGAAAATGTTCCCCAAGGATATGGTGGAAGCCGGGCGCATTGACGGGCTGAGCGAGCTGGGGATATTTTTCAAAATATTCATGCCTACGATGAAAACGACCTACGCCGCCGCGGGCATCATTACATTCATGTCGAGCTGGAACAATTATTTGTGGCCGCTCATCGTGCTGCAATCGCCGGAGCAGAAGACGATCCCGCTGCTTATCTCCAATCTGGGATCGGGTTATTCTCCGGATTACGGCCTCATTATGCTGGCGATTGTCATCGCCACGCTGCCGACGGCGCTGGTATTTTTCCTGATGCAGAAGCATTTTGTGGCGGGCATGATGGGTTCTGTGAAGTAGATGGGCCACCAGACGAGCTGCCGCCCGCGCGCTGAAACGTGTTACCATTGCGGGCCGGCAGAGGGGCGTCAGCGGCGCTGATTCCACCGGGGCGACCCGGTAGAGTAAAGCTATATATGCAGCTATACTTGTTGTAAAGAAACCGCTTGGGGATCCGGGCGGTTTCTTCGATAGATGTTAGTACTGCTCTACGCCAGTATGGATATGGAAATGCGAAGAACTTGTTCTGACGAAGGGGCATGATGCCAATCGCTCCTACCAGGTCGTCCATTAGACATCAGGGAGGCAAGCTGCATGCAAAGATTATATCAATTGAGTGAAATTAAACAGATGATTCAGGAGTACCCCTTAGTTCTGCTTTTAATCAAGACGAGCCAATGCGGCGTATGTGAATCGATTCAAGCGAAGGCGGCCGGTTTACTGGAATCCCATTCGAAGGCAAGGGGAATCTACGTATTCATGGAGGATGCCCCCGTCACGGCAGCGGAGTACTTGGCGTTGTCTGCACCGACATTGCTGCTCTTTTTTCAAGGAAAGGAAGTATACCGTGAATCCCGCTTTGTCCGCTTTGAGGAGCTGGAGCAGGTGCTGCTTAGGTATGAAGGGGCTTTAGAGGAAATGTGAATACGCTGAGTGCTGAGTAAAAGGGAGAGGGCAACTTAATTGCTTTCTGAGCGTCTAAGATATAGACAGGTTTTGGTAAAAGGAGGAAGAATCCCGATGAAAATTCGCGGCATCATGGTTATTTGCACAGCTATTCTGTTGACACAGCTTTTAGCAGATGCGCCAACTTCAGCGAACGTGGAGGGGAGCGGCAATTCTCCAGCGGATCAAATCCAGGCTCAGAAAGCGTCCTCCGGTCATGTCCAAGCGGGGGAGCAGCTTGTGCTCAAGCAGGCCGCCCCCTATTTCACCGAACCGCTGTCCGGAAGAGAGCCGGTTGATAGCTTCAAGGTGAACTATTTCGGTCAGCCAGGGGAGTCGTTTGCTGTGCAAGCCAGGTCGGGCGAAATGGTTTCGCTGCAGGACTATTCCCGGGGGAAGCTATGGGTTCCCGTCTGGTATACGACAGAGGCTTCAAGCCGAGTAGTAAATACCGCACCGGTATATATAAGCCTGCGCGCAAAAACAAAGCTGTCATTGACACCCGGCAGCTCGATTCGGTGGAGCGCCAGCACTCTTGGAAACGGGGAAGAACGCCCGATATCGGTTACCCGGTGGGACGATTGGTACGGGATCGTCGCAAGCCCTGCACATTGGCATGAGGACGATATAATGAACCGGCCAATTGTGCTATGGGTTCATGAGAGCCGGGTCACGGAGCAAAAGGAGATATCCGAGGGCTTAATGGAGCCAAGCTCATCCGTTTCTATTACAGCGGTTAGAGATATCGCCGACTTGCTGCTCCATAAAGGAGCCTCAGCTGAAGATGCAGCCAGGCTTCTGGGTCAGCCTGCTGTGAAGGAGCATTCGGGGAATGTTGAACTCGCGGGGCGTACGTACCTGCAGGGCGAGAGCTGGAGATTTGTACGTCCAGAAGGGCAATTCATCGCTTACTTCTCCCCAGCGGGCCGACTTGAGACAGGCAAGTGGATATGGCCGGCAGGCGATAAGCCGATGAGCAGGCTGTTTGCTGGTGATGACTATCCCTTTACCCATCAATTTATGGCGGGCCCGCTCCCGGCGACATTGAAAATGCCTTACGTATGGCGGAATCAGGGAGATTTGCAATACGCTTACTTAACCGGAGCTAGTGATGACGTCCTTGTAGTTCAAGGGGATGATGGACGTTTCAGCGGGATGCATGATGATTCAAACGTATATGGCATTGATCGGTTAACAGGGGAGAAGCTGTGGCAAATCGATGCCGGATACGGCAGGCTGCTCACGATGATGGGGAATGCGGATGATTCGGTCACCGTCTATACATCGCTCAGCCCGGAGAAGAAAGCGTATGAGGACAGGGTGCGCCACATTCGGCTTGCTGATGGGAAGGTACTGTGGGAATTAAGGCTGGAGGGCGGTGAAGAAGGAAGGTTTCTGGAAATCGGCGGGGCCAAGAATTCCGTCATTATATATGACCGGCCGGACATGGGCAGGGAAACAGGCCATTTGGCTGTACTCGACAGGACGACGGGGAAGCAGAAATGGGAAATTGCCATACAAGGCGATTATCGGGTGCTGAACTCCGGAGCGGACGATCCATATGTACTCATCCAAGCAGGCCAGCTTCTGCAAGCCAGGGAGACGGATACTGGCACAGTAGTCTGGAGCCTCAAGGCGGATACGATAACCGGCGAAGACCCGCATTTATATCCGTATTATGCAGGCGGTCCGAGAATCGATCCTTTTGCGCCAGCGAACAGCTTACGAAGATGGATTCTTCATGGAGATCAGTGGCTGCTGGTCGATCTGGAGACGGGAAGTGAGACAGCACGGTATCCGGCAAAGACGGGGGAACGCTTTGAGGTGCTGAATGAGCGATACCTTCTTATACAGCGTCAACTGCCAGCCAAAGCCACGTCAGCAGATTCCTCCGCCGAAAGCTATGAATCGGTATTATATGATGCGGCTGCTGGCAAGAAGCTCTGGAACGTGCCGGGGCAAGCGTCGAAAGGCATCATCGAAGGGGAGCATATGTATTTGGTTCTGGACGGCGTTCCGGTAAAAGCAGAGCTGCAGACAGGACGCATTGTATGGAAGCTTCCGGTTACTGCCAGTCAGGATTACTCCCTCATGACCCCAGGCAGCTATGTGCTGCTGGATGAATACGTCCTGCTCGCCTATGGCTACGATTTGCTTGCGCTCAGCAAGAAGGATGGGCATATCGCAGGACGTATACAGAATATCTGGATGGGATACGCTGAACTAAGGGAACAAATCTCCCGCAGCGGCCTGCTGAACATAACGGGAGATGAAATATACGCTGGATCCGCCAACGGCGCTATTACCCGGCTGAGCGTGAAGAAGCTGGAACATAGATTAAAGGAACTAGACAAATAGTCGTGTACCAAGATGATTCACCAAGTGTCTATCGATAGCTGAAAACAATAATACAATTAGGACTTATAGGCCGATCGAAGGATTTCGATGGGCCTTTTTGTCGTGGTTGTTCGGAAATCTCCCTGATTTCCTAAAGGAATTGCCTGGAAATTGGGGACTTCGACACATTCAAGAAAAATGTAGAATCATGTATCATTATGTAGAATTAAATACATAGCATATTTTGGGAAAGGAAGATGACTCTTGAAAATGAAATCCAAAAAGACGGTAATGATCGGAACCGCACTTGTTCTGTTGTTGACTTTTTCCGCTGGCGTGTCTGCAGCTTCTTCATTGGAGCGCATTCAGGCTAACTTGAACCACGGCATTTCGTTTTTGTTGAACGGACAGGCATGGACGGCTAAAGATGCCAACGGGGCGAAGGCTGTTCCCATCAGTTATAAAGGGACGACTTATGTACCGCTGCGCGCTGTGGCCGAGGCTACAGGGGCGGACATTCGCTTCGATGCGGCCAAACAGCAAATTTCGATTACGACGGGACCGGTTGCCCAAACTCCGGGCAAGGGAGAGCGCAGTCCTTTTAGCGTAGATAACGTATCTCACTTCAAATGGAGCTACTATACAAGCGGCATTACTCGGAACAAGGCTGATTTGCAGTTCGGTGAGACGCAATACGAAGCCGCGTTTATGGTTACGGGCGTGAACAGTGCCGGACAAGGCGTTGCTTTTAAAGTCAAGGACGGCACGAAAAAAGTCGGCGTGCTGGTAGGCTTCAAAACGCCGAAGTCCGATAAGGAATACTCGGGAAGCTATACGATTGCCGACAAGGATGGACAAGCCTTTGCAACCGGTAAAATCGAAAACGGCACCGTAGTTGAAAACGTCCTGGTGCTGCCTAACAACACAACCGAGCTGTACGTTAAATTTATCGGACCGGCCGGGGAGGATTCCACGGGCTACGTCATTTGGGACGAAAGCTGGCTGGAGAATTAATTTAAATTATTTCTATGTAAATAATCAGGTTTAAAGCCGAAAGATAACCGCTTGTATGCGGCCGTCTTTCGGCTTTTTGCATGGTTATTGCTATGTTGTTGATTAGTATATTTGTTAAAATTAGTGACACAGTGACATTAATCACGTATAATCATGAGAAGATATAGAGTATAACAGGTGTTTGAAATTAGTAGTACAATTTTAGGGTGTTTAAAGGGGGACAATCGAATGATATCCCTGCAGGAGGTTAGCAAGAGCTATGGCCAGCAGCGAAATGACAGATTAGCTGCGGTTCAGGAAGTAACTCTCTCGGTTGAGGAAGGAACGATTCATGGCATCATCGGACCTAGCGGCGCAGGAAAATCCACGCTGCTGCGGCTGATGAATATGCTGGAAGCTCCGGATGCAGGGAGGGTCATCGTAGCAGGCCAGGATTGGACCGTCCTGAGTGAAGGCGAGCTGCGCCGGGCGAGAAGATCCATTGGCATGATTTTTCAGCAATTCAACTTGCTTCAGAATCGTACGGTCAGCGGCAATGTCTCCGTTCCCCTGGAGCTGGCTGGGCTGCCGAGAAAGGAGCGGGCCGAGCGGGTTCGCGAGTGCCTGCGGTTTGTCGGGTTATTGGACAAGGCGGAGGAATACCCGGCGACGCTTAGCGGAGGGCAGAAGCAGCGGGTAGCGATAGCCCGCGCTCTGGCGAATCACCCGAAGGTACTGCTCTGCGACGAGCCGACCTCTTCCCTCGATCCGAATACGACGAATGATATCCTTGGCGTCTTGAGGCATGTGAACGAGACCTTGGGCGTCACGATCATTATCGTCACGCACGAGATGGATGTAGTAGCGCAGCTATGCCAACGGGTCTCCGTGATGGAGGACGGCCGGCTGACGGACAGCTTTGCACTGCAGCCTCAGAACCGTGCTTCTGCGATCCTGTCACCGAAATCGTACAGGGAACAGCTGTTGGGGACGGAGGGGGTTAGCGATGTTTGATATTTCTGTCATGCTGGACAGTATGATTCAATACGAGGCTGAAATCAGGAAGGCGATCGGCGAGACCTTCTTCATGGTGGGAATATCGGTTGCCGCTGCCATCGTCTGCGGCCTGCCTGTCGGCACCCTGCTGTTCCTGTGCCGCAAAGGCCAGATCTACGAGAACCGCACCTGGTCATGGCTGCTTAACGGCCTCGTCAATATCATCCGCTCCTTCCCGTTTCTGCTGCTGGTTGTCTTCATGATTCCGCTCACACGGATCATTGTGGGTACAGCAATCGGCACGGTGGCAGCCTCGATACCTTTGTCGGTCGTGGCGATTGCGCTCTATGCCAGGCAGGTAGAGCAGGCGCTGCTCGATGTGCCTCGCGGCGTGATCGAAGCGGCGCGCTCGATGGGTGCGTCCAAGCTGGAGATGATCTTCAAGTTTCTGTACGTGGAGGCTCGATCAGGCCTCGTGCTGGGATTAACTACGTCGACGATCAGCTACATTTCCTATTCAACCGTCGTGGGGATCGTCGGAGGCGGCGGGATTGGCGATTTTGCCATTCGCTACGGATATCAGCGTTTTGAGACGGAATTGATGACCGGGGTGATCCTATTGATGATCGTGCTGGTACAGGGTATTCAATATGCAGGCACGACGATTTCCAAGTTGCTGGATAAGCGGTCATAGCCGCAAGATTTATAATTTTTACAATATACTTAGAGAAATATTCGGAGGGAAACATACGATGAAAAAATGGATGCTCATGCTCTCATTACTAATGGTTGTTGTGACCGGCTGCGGTAAACAAGCGGACAGCGGCGCAGCGAATAAGGAGGTCTCGCCAGCGGAATCGCCGCAGCAGCAGGAGGAGGTCACGCTTAAAGTGGCAACCCTTATTCCGCCGATGACCGAGATCCTCGAACTCGTTCAGCCACTGCTGAAGGAAGAAGGCGTTAATTTGGAGCTTGTCGTATTGTCGGACAATATCCAGCCGAATGATGCGCTGGCGAATAAGGAAGTGGACGTCAACTTCTTTCAGCACGTCCCGTATATGGAGCAGTACAATCAGAACAAGAATGCTAATCTGGTAGCTGTACAACCAATCTATCACGCTGTATACGGCGCTTATTCGAAGCGTTATAAATCGATGGAAGAGCTGCCGGAGGGCGCGGTGATCGCCATCGCTAACGATCCGTCCAACATTGGACGTTCGCTGGATATGCTGGATAAAGCCGGCATTATCAAGCTGAAGGAAGGCGTCGGCATTGAAGCGACGCAAGCAGATATTATCGAAAATGAGAAGAACTATAAGTTCGAGGAGGTGGATTTGCTTATGCTGGCGCGGATGCTGGACGATGCGGATCTCGCGCTCATGACGCCGGCTTATGCGAGCCCGCTCGGCTTGACGCCGAAGAAGGACGCCCTATTGACCGAGACGGCGGAATCCGATTTCGCGATTACGCTAGTAGCCCGCGAGGATAACAAGGACTCTGAAGCGGTGCAGAAGCTGGCCAAGGCCATGTCCGGTCCTGAGGTGAAGCAGTTCCTGCAAGACAATTACGATGAAATCGCCATTCCTGCTTTCGAATGATTTCAAATGAACATTAAACAAAAATCCGGGATTTCCCCATGCGGGAGGCCCCGGATTTTTGTTTCTAACGATACAGGTCATCCACAGGCTGCCCTAGATTTCGGAGAAGATGAGGACGTCATGTATCAAAAATATACCGGCTGCTACGTTACCGTTGACAGCTCCGGCGTGGTCACGAAGGCTGAGAAGCCTGATGGTGAAGAGAAAGACGAAAATCAGCAAAAGCTATTTAATCAGGGCTCAAAGCATGAAGACGATGGTGCAAATGATGAGTAAGAAGGTGGAGAGCCAGAAGTAGTGAATTCTTCCCATCAGGAGAATCCGAGTTCTGGACTTGATGGAGATGTCCCGGACTTGCGAAGATATTACCTAATGAGTAGAGAAAAGGAGCATTCTATGTTAACTGAATGCTCCTGATCTACTAAGGCCAATATGGATTGTATTGAACGTAACCTCTGTAGGTCACATAATGGTAACCTGAACCATCGTTATCAATAACGGTGAGGGAAGGATTAACCAGTTGTAGTGTTCCTGTAAACCTACCAGCTGGAAAGTAAGTAATGTGGTAGTAACTAAGTGATGGAAAACTAGAATCTTTCTCTCCCTTTCCAAAATAAATAGTTCTAGAAACTTCTACATATTTTGGAGAGGTATCATAGAAGTCATTAGCCTTATTTGCTGCACTGGCTGTTGATGCTGGCAATACTGAAGTAATAGCAATTAAAAATGTCAAGAAGAGAGTGATAAAAGATGTTCTTTTTAAACTAAATTTCATAGATTAACACCTCCTTTTTTAATTAATATATACATTTGTGGAAAATAAATCAATTAAATTTTAATTATAATATGTAAATATAGAAATTTAAGGGTATTTAATTGAATGAAAGATAGGATGATATTAGTAAATGTAATAGATAGATGACTATGCTTACATGATGAGTTTGAGTTGATAAGTTAATGCACAGTTCAATCATATAGCGCGTTAAGGGGGAATGGTGATGCTGGACGAAGGACTTAAGACGGAATCATGGACTTCGGAGCAGATCAATGCTCACCTTCAGCGGATCGGAGCGGATAAGCTTCCAAGCATAGTTGTAAGTAGTCGATTGAATACGACTGCTCCACAAATAGCAATGAAGATTGGACGGTACCAGGGGATTGAGGAGATTGGTGATGGCGTGGGAACAAGGGGGACTTTTCCCAAAAGCAAGTGAGCAGGAAATTCAGCGTACGAAATTCCTGCTCGGAAAATATACAAGCATGATTGTATGTCTGACAGTGCTATTCGTCGAAAGATCGATGACGGGGTGAAAAGCATGGACAATTCACTTAAGCTGGTGGTTTTTTTGAACAAGGTAACGCGAATTTTTCATAAATAAAATGCCAGAAGCCCATAAACTTTATGAGAGGGCTTCTAATTAGTTTTTTTTACTACTTATTTAATGGCTCAACATTATCGTAAAGCATATAAGGAGGCATGCCAGGTTAATCCAGCTTGTAGTACATCAAGGATCTCTTTTAATGATTCCTCAGGAGAGTAAATTAATGTCATATCGCTATTCGACCCGGCGCAGACGCAAATCCTTCGTAAACCATTGACGATAGCTGAGCGTGCTGAGCAGGATGCTGGTAATGGCGGCGGAGCTGGTAAAGGCAAACACGATCAGAATTTGATAGCGAACCGCCTCGACGGGATCGGCTCCGGCGATGATCATGCCGGTCATCATGCCCGGCAGCTGGACGAGCCCTACGGTTTTCATTCCATCGATCGTCGGGATCATACTCGATTTCACGGAGCGTTTCATGACATCCTGAACCGATCTCCGAGCGGATGCGCCCAGGGAGAGCAGCGTTTCGATTTCGCCGCGCGAAGCAAGGATATCGCGTTTGAACTGGTTCAGGAACAATCCGGCCACCACCATGGCGTTGCCAATAGTCATGCCGCTGATCGGAATGATGTATTGGGGTGTTGGCTCTATAATGTCCAGACCCAGCAAGAGGCCCATCATGAGCAATTCCGTGGCCGCAATGGCTATGACCACTCTCCACCAGATTCCTGCCAGCCCTTTGCCCCGCTTGGCGGCATTGCTGGCAGCGACGGTAATCATGAATATGACGATCGCTATGATGAATAATGGATGATTGCTGTTAAAGACAAACTGAAGCACGTAGCCGACGAGCAGCAGTTGCACAGCGGCACGGATTGTTCCGATGGCGATATCCTTCTCCAGCTCAAGCTTCTGCCATACGGAAATCAGCATCGTGACCATCACGAAAATAATCGTAAAGCTGAGTGCTAAGAGAGACATAATTCACCTCTGTCCAGCGGCTGACTTAGGAATTTGCGGGCAAGACCTGTCTTGGGCTGCTCAAAAAACTGCTTCGCCGGCGTCTTTTCCAGCAGGGTATGATCACCCATAAACCAGACATAATCGCTGATCCGGGCAGCCTGCTCCAGTTGATGCGTCACCCAGATCATGGCGGTGCCTTCCTGGCGATGCCATTGTTGGAGCAGTTCCTCTACCCTTATGGCGTTGCTCTGATCCAGCGAAGCTGTGATTTCGTCGAGCAATAGTATTTTTGGCCGCAGCAGCAGCGACCGGATCAGGGCGATGCGCTGCTTCTCCCCGCCGGATAAATCGGCTGCATTTTTGCTGAGGTCGATCGTCTCAAGGCCTGCTTGTGCAAGCAGCTTGCCCACAAGCGGAGCGTCGTAAGGAATGCGGTGCAATTGATGCACCGTCCGCAAATTATCCTCGACGCTGCCGGGCAGCATGACGGCCTGCTGGGCCACATAGCAGACGGCTTTACGCCATTCTATAGGATCGATTTGCCTGGAGGATATGCCCTCCAGGCGGATATCGCCTTCATCGGCTATATCCAGCAGGGATAAAATTCGCAGTAAGGTGCTTTTGCCTTGCCCGGACATGCCCAGAAGGGCAACGCGGTCATGGCGGGCTACCGCTGCGCTGACATTGCTAAATAGAAGAGTCCCGGGCGAGTCCGCATGGCTCTTCTTTAATTGTTCCATTTCAAGCAGAGTAGGCAAGATGGTGGGCACCTCTTTTACAGGATATTTATATAGTATATTTTAACAAACCTTTGGAATAAAAAGTGGATTACACAACGTATGAAATAATGTTATAATAATTGAAAGTGAAATGAATTTACATGAAACATTTCATGGAATGGTTTCAAATGTGACTTCCTTCACTGGAATAAGTATTAATTTGTAGTATTCTAAATTCAAGGCAACAAACTGAGCTTGATAATAACAAAAATAAAATTTGAATATGGATCTTCGGGGTAAGGTGAAATTCCTGACCGGCGGTGATAGTCCGTTCCTTGAACGGCCTTTAGCCCGCGACTCCCTGTCTGAATGAGACAGGGACTGATCTGGTGAAAATCCAGGGCCGACGGTAAAGTCCGGATGGGAGAAGATCAAGGGTAAGCATGCTGTGGATTTGTCATGTCCAGGCAAGCTTATTTGATCAGCCCCCGTACAGATCGACGATGTCGATGACGGGGGTTTTCTGCGTATAAGACTCCGTATTCAAGGTAAGGAGATTGCAAGATGGAAAACGCAACTGTAGGAGTCAAAATCAAACCTTCGCTGCCGCTGCAGGCCGCCCGCCCGAAAAGCGGGTTCTGGCTAGTCGTTCTCGGAGCTGCCCTTTGGGGGGCTGATCCGCTATTTCGCATCATTTTGCTCAAGTCGCTCACATCGGCGCAAATCGTGCTGCTGGAGCATATCATCATCGCCTTGATTGCCATTCCGGTCATGTGGAAGAATCGCCAGGAGCTGCGAGGATTGGGCTGGAAGCAAGCCGGAGCCCTGCTCTTCATTTCCTGGGGCGGATCGGCCATAGCCACGATCCTGTTCACGATGGGACTCGTTCATGGCAATCCCAACGCCGTTCTGCTTCTGCAGAAGCTTCAGCCGCTGTTTGCGATCGTCCTGGCAAGAATGCTGCTAAAGGAACGGCTGCCTCGTCATTTCTCTTGGCTGATTATTCTGGCACTGGCCGGCACCTATCTGCTGACCTTCGGCTTTACTCTGCCGATCGGGCACTGGAGCGAAATCGTACAGGTCGGCAGCCTGCTGTCGCTTGGCGCGGCGGCGCTGTGGGGCGGTTCTACAGTAATGGGCCGTCTGATGGTGGGCCAAATGAAATACGAGACGGTAACCTCGCTTCGCTTCGTGCTGGCACTGCCGCTGTTGTTGGCAATTACCTGGAACGAAGGGGCAGCTTGGAACATACCTACTGAGGCTGGCGCTTTTGCGGCCGTATCCTTGAACTTGCTCGGTCAAGCGCTGCTGCCAGGCTTGCTCAGCCTGCTCGTCTATTATAAAGGGCTGACTACGACCAAGGCCTCGGTCGCCACACTTGCGGAGCTAAGCTTCCCGATGGTCGGAGTACTTATCAACTGGATTGCCTTTCAGGAGATGGTCACGGCCGCTCAGGCCTTCGGTTTTATGCTGATCTGGGCTACGCTGTTCGTGATTTCCCGGCAGTCACAAGCAGCGCCTGATGCGGTACTTAAGTCTTCATAATTCATGTAGATAAGGTGAACAACATATACGTGCTTGCCACATATTCATTTGTTGGGTTCAACTTATAATAAAATAAATGGAATTATAGCAGTTAGTTTTTGCGGCAAGAAGGGAAAAATAGATTTAAATGGATTTCATGTCGTTAGAAGGAGAGAAGTTGCCTGTGACGGGTGGTATCCATGATTTTAGGAGTATTAAATCCATCTACTTCCCTAGTACAATTGTTTGGAGTTTAATTAGATGCCTGCATTCCATTTAATTAGGGCAGTTTGGTATGCATCTTGTGGTACAGCATCTTAGTACAACGGTTGATATATAATGAACTTGATCTGCCTGCTGTACATTCATTTTCAATAATTTATTGCGATCGATCATCATCGTTGTCTTCCAGTGGAAGGCAACGATGATGATCGATTTTTTGTGAAGCGCATCGCGGAGAAATGACCGCAAAATTTGGAGCAGCTCGGTCATATTCACCAGTGAGATGGCAATAAAGTATAACAAGGGGCCAGCGGATTCATCTTCCTGACAAGAAGAAGCCTGCTGGTTTTTTGCATTTATGGATCAATCAGCTAATTTACATAAAGCGCTACATTTAAAGCGTTAACGATAACATTGGTTCTATATGATGGGGGCGATAATAATCATCTTACAGGGAGGGAATTCATGTTGCGAAATATGGGCAGGAGGATTGTATATTTACTGCTGGCGGTTCAGCTTCTTGCCGGCTCACTATTTACAGGGGCTGCAGCTTATGCCGCAGATGATAAAGCAGCAATTGATCATTTGAAGCAGCTTAAGGCGGGAGAAATTGGCGCTGGCGGGCCGCAGGCTGGCGACCTCCAAACCGATGCCGGACAAGCCGGTCATGGACAACCTGCGGAAGCATATTCCGTAACGCAAAATGTATACGCTGCAGCGGACTCTTACGATTTTACAGACAAGCTTTACATTCGCAAAATCGGTTCATACCAGGTCGGCTCCACCAACAAGGATGGCGGCGTGGCCGAGATCGTGAAATACAATAAAGGGAACGGGAGGTTCTACCTCGTTAACGGTTCCTCCAATCCGCCAAGCCTTGATATCGTCAAGCTGGCCGGCGGTGTTTTAACGAAGGAGAAGACGATTCAAGTCAAGGAGCTGGCAGAGTCGGGCGGCTTCCAATACGGCGACTTGACCAGCGTCGATGTACATGAGGAAACGAAGCGCATAGCTCTAGCAGTACAGGAAGCGGATGCGGCCAAAGCGGGCAAAATACTCGTCATGGATGAGGACGGGAATTTGCTGACGACTTACGAGGCCGGCGTGCAGCCGGACATGCTTCTGTTTACGCCGGACGGACGCTATATACTGACGGCGGATGAGGGAGAACCGCGGCTTGCCGGGATCGATCCGGAAGGCAGCGTTACGATCGTCGATACGCTGACCGAAGAGGTGACGCATGTTAAATTTGATGATCCTGCGGTGATCGATGATTTGGTGCATATCCGTGGAGCTTCCGGCGCAGACGGCAGCATCACTGGTCCGGGAAATAAAGCCGACGCCTTGTTCGATTTGGAACCGGAGTATATTGCCCTTTCTTCAGATGGAGAGACCGCTTATGTGTCGCTGCAAGAGAACAATGCGATCGCTGAGGTCAGTATCGCCGCCAGAACGGTAACAGCCGTGCGCGGGTTAGGAGTGAAAGATTTAAACGACCCGGCCAATTCGTTGGACTTGGTGAAGGACGGGACGATCAAGCTGGAGAATGTTCCATTCTTCGGCCAATATATGCCGGATGGAATAGCTGCCTATGATTTTGGCGGCCAGACCTATCTGTTTACGGCCAATGAAGGAGATGTCACCGAATGGCCGGGCCGGGTGAACGGCACAACACTTGGCAAGCTGCGAACCCGGCTGAACCCCGGCTCTGCGGCAGCGCAGTTTCTAGAAAGCAAGGGAACGGTTTACGATAAAGTCGAGGTCGCCGGGGATATGGGGAACGACGAGGTCTATTTGTACGGGGGGCGTTCTTTCTCCATTTGGAATGCTGCGGACATGCGGCTTGTGTATGATAGCGGCAGTGATTTTGAGCAAATTATAGCCCAGCGTCTGCCGGATTATTTCAATGCGAGCAACAGCAAGACAGAAAAGGATGACCGCAGCGGCAAAAAAGGCCCTGAGCCCGAATACGTCTCGGTCGGCCGGGTCGGCGATAAAGTGTTTGCTTTTATCGGGCTGGAGCGGATCGGCGGCGTCATGACTTATGACGTGACTGACCCGGCGGCGCCGGAATTCGTCAATTATACGAATACACGTGATTTCGGCGCGGGCCTGGATACCGATACGGGGCCGGAGGGACTGGAATTCATTCCTGCGCCATACAGCCCGACGGGGCGCCCGCTGCTGCTCGTTGCAAACGAGGTTGGCGGCACCGTGGCTGTCCTGGAGCTGGAGGTTACTAAGGTAACCTTGAATAAGACGGACTTGCGCCTTCATTTGGGCGGTGCCGGAGAGAAGCTGACGGCAGCGGTGGACGCCGTCGGCGTTGGCCAAGTCGGTGTGAAATGGACATCCTCCAATCCCGGTATCGCGGCGGTAAATGGGGATGGCCTCGTTACACCTGTAACTGCCGGGAGTGCGGAGGTTACGGCAATCAGCGAAGACGGCTATGGAATGACTATTGCAAAAGTAACAGTAAGTGAGGCTGCCGCGGCGGACTGGAAGCTGACGGTGATGCATACCAATGATACGCATGCCCATTTGGCCGATGTCGCAAGACGCGGAACCCTTGTCAGGGAAATCCGCGAGGAGACGGCCGGAAACAGCCTGTTGGTCGATGCAGGAGATGTGTTCTCGGGGGATCTTTATTTTACCAAGTGGCTGGGGCTGGCCGATCTGGCGTTCATGAATCAGCTGCAATATGACGCAATGACCTTCGGCAATCACGAGTTTGACCGGGGAACGGCCGTACTTGCCGAATTTGTGAGCCAGGCACAGTTCCCGCTGGTAAGCTCGAACATTGATTTCAGCAAGGATAATCATATGGCGCCATGGATTAGATCGCCTAAGACGATGAGGGCTGGCGCTTTTCAAGCGGCAGGGGATGCTGGCGTGTATCCGTATGTCGTGTTTGACGTCAACGGCAAGCGTGTTGGTGTGATGGGCCTGACCACAGAAGATACCAAGGAAACATCGAGTCCCGGAAAAAATGTTGCATTTCTTCCCGCTGCAGAGGCTGCAGCTGAGACGGTAAAGGCGATGGAGCAAGAAGGAATTCAGATCATTATCGCCTTGTCCCATCTAGGCTATAGCCGGGATAAGCAGCTCGCTGGCGCAGTGGACGGGATCGACCTGATTGTCGGCGGCCATACCCATACGAAGCTGGATGAGCCGGAAATCATCTTGAATTCGGATGGCGGCGCGCCGACGGTGATCGTGCAGGCCAATGAATGGGGGAAATATTTGGGCCGCGTCGATCTTTATTTTGACCGCAACGGCGTCGTGCTGACGGGAGCGGGCCAAACGTCCGGAAGGCTTATTCCCGTAGACAGCCAGGTAGAGGAAGATCGCGAGCTGAAAGCGATGCTGGAGCCATATAACGCTGAACTGGACGTGCTCAAAAAGCAGGTGATCGGAAATGCCGGCGTTGTTCTCGACGGGGAGCGCGACCATGTGCGCTCCAGAGAGACGAATCTGGGGAACCTCATTGCCGATGGAATGCTGGCGAAAGCAAAGGCTCTCAAAAATGCGGATATTGCCCTGACCAATGGCGGGGGAATCCGCGCTTCCATAGACGAAGGCGAAATTACGATGGGCGAGCTGCGCACGGTGATGCCGTTTGGGAACACGCTGTATATTTTGGATGTGACCGGCAAACAGCTTAAGGATGGACTGGAGAATGGCGTTAGCGGCGCCAAGCTTGCCGATCTGCCGGGTAAATTTCCGCAGGTCGCCGGCATGAAGTTCAAGTGGGATCTGAAAGCTCCGGCTGGCAGCAAAGTGTATGATATCCAGATTCAATATGGTGAGCGGTACATTCCGCTGAATGAGTCTGCGATTTACCGCTTGGCAACCAACAGCTTCGTGGCCAACGGGGGAGACGGCTATGCTTCCTTTGCCGAGGCGGTTGCGCTTGGCGCGTACCATGAGGATCTCGGGTATCCCGACTATGAGATCTTTATTGAGCATGTGGAGCAGCAGGGAGGGACGGTCCATCCCCGGGTAGAAGGGCGTATTGTTGAACAAGCGAAGCCGGAGAGCAAACCTGGAAATGGCGGCGGGTCCGGCAATGCTGGCGGCGGCAATGCTGGTGGTGGCAGTAACGCTGTCGGCGGGAGCCAAGGAAATGGCAAAAATGAGCCGGATAAGGAACAGGGCCCCAGCGGAAACGGCAGTCAGGGAGCGCATGTGCTGTCCGGCGAACAGCTGCAGCGGACAAAAGAAATCGCAGCGGACGGCACGGAAATGATCCGGATTACCGCGCAGCTGTCTGACGTTGAAGCTGCATTGGCAGCCGCCGAGCAAGGGAACCGTGAGATCATGATTCAGGCGGAGGATAAGGACTTTGCTGGATCAGGTTCCGCTTTGCAAGCAGTAAAGGTGTCTCTTCAAGCAAAGGCGCTGGCATCAGCATCCTCTAAAGACAAGAACCTCGTCATGGTCATCCGTACCGCATCAGCAAGTTATCGTCTTCCGCTGCATGTGCTGGGTTTACAGCAGTTAGAGAGCAATAATGGCGCGCTGGATTGGCAGAAGGCTTCGGTTAATGTCATTTTGGCACCCGTCACAGGAGAGAAGCTGCAGCAGATTAACAGTAAAGCCGCGGATCTGGGAGCCGGAATCATACCCGGTACGGTCTTTGATTTTAAAGTGACCTTATCCGGGAAAGACGAGGAACGGGAGATCAGTTATTTCGGGCTAACCTATGTCAGTCGAACGATCGGCATTCCTGATCATTTTGCCGATAAGCTATTAACGGCGGTGCAATATGATGAAGCGACTGGTGAATTGCTCTTCGTGCCTGCGGTGAAAATACACACAACTGAAGGGACTGCCCTTGAAATCAAACGCCCCGGCAACAACAGCATCTATGCTGTGCTGGAATACCGCAAAACGTTTGCGGATATCCATGGGCATTGGGCCCAGCAGGCGATCGAGGCCTTGGCTTCACGAATGATCGCTGCAGGAACGGATGATTCCACATTTGCTCCAGGGCAAGCAGTGAGCAAAGGCGAATTTGCAGCTTTGCTGATGCGGAGCCTGGGATTGGCCTCAGTTACAGCAATCGGGGATAGCCGATTTGCTGATGTCGGCTCCAATACGCCGCATGCCGCGGAGATTGGCTCTGCTGCACAGTATGGGATCGTAACCGGCGATGAATCCGGCCATTTCAATCCGGATCAAGAGCTAAACCGCGCCGAAATGGCTGTAATGGTCGCCCATGCCCTCCGCCTTGTGGACGGCAGCGATGGAAGCAATATACCGGGATCTTTGGCGGTATTTAAGGATCAGCACGCGATTCCTGCCTGGGCGATCCCCGGCGCTGCCTATCTGGCGGATCGTGGTATGGTGAAGGGCGATCCGCAGGGCAATTTCGAGGCTCGCGGGAAGGTAACCCGCGCCCAAGCTGCAGTGATCCTGCTGAAATTGCTCCGAGAGCTTGGATTTGTGGACGAGGCATAAGGAACGGAACCAGGTGGGGAGGTAGCATAGGATTGGACATACCAGAGGACGCCGACAGGCGTCCTTTTTGGTTTGTATTCTTGGTCGCTGAAGCTTGTTTAGCAAGTGCGGCAACATAAGGTCAAGGATTCGTCTGCGCGGGCGATCCGACTACGCACGTTGAAGGAGGCCATTCGCCCGTAAGCCTGTTAGCCCCGGAAACCGGTCAGTCGGTCAGCCTGGTAGCCTGGTAGTCTGGTAGCCTGAGCCTGAGTCTAACGACTCCCATTCACGTTATTTGTACCAATTTGCGCTTATTTTACATTTAACGGCTGTCAGCCACGCTATTTAAGGTTTATCTACAGTTTTGAGCAATAAAGATTGAAATAGCGTTCCCTGGTTTCGTTAGATTCTGACAGAGGCTATTTTCGGAAAAATAGTGATCGTGAGAATCGTTAAAACCAACCACTAGTACTCGTTCTATGTCACAATTTCGATCCGTCACGTCTTAGTTATGGTCTATGTTAGCTTCAGTCTTGTGTCTTGGTCTCGCGTTTCAACCTCGCGCCACGTTCTCACGACTCGGCGCCGCGGGTGTCGTAGTTCATCACTTCCAATCAGCAGCAATCGTTTGCTTACTAGAAGGCGAAGGAGCTTTATTGTTATTGACAAGAATAGAGCGAATGGTTACCTTAAATAGAAATGATCGTAAAGAACTGGAAAAATGCATGGGCTATAGGAGGATACTTGTCTTGAACAAATGGATGGCAATCTTAATAGCAGGTCTCATGGCGGCGGTGGTCACTTCGGGCTGTACAGTGGATTCAAACCCAGAGGCGGTTAATACGTCGACAGTTAGTGATGGCAAGAACGACAAAGGCTCGAATTCGAATACCACCACTTCGAATCAAAATTTGCCGAAGGCGGAGGAGCTTATACAACGGATGAACGAGGCTGGAAAGGAACTCATGAGCTTCTCGACCGAAGTGGATGTATACCAGACTATTGTAAACAGGGTTTCGAATACGGCTTCCACCGAACAAATTATTGATTCGTTAACGAAAAGCGATATCATTAAAGAACCGTTTCAGACCCATTCAAGCACCCAGACGAAAATGCATACCGAGGACATGTCCATGGTTATGGAGCAGTATGTCACGAAAGATGCCATTTATATGAAATTAGGGAATGACTGGATGAAGATGAATGAAGAGATGAGGAGCAAAGCGATGCCAGGCATGGTGGAGGCAGGCTATCCCTGGCGGCAGCTAGAGCCGTACCGCTCCGTGGAGGATGCACTGGAAGTTAGCGAAGAGGGAGGACACTATGTTATCCGAGCGAAGCTAAATGACAGCCAGCTGTTAAAATTCACCGAAAGCTATAGAAATCAAACGAATTATCGTGGCGAGCCGCTAACGGATAACTACACCGATATAAAAATTAGGAAGGCCAACATTGTGTATACTGTCCGCAAAGACACTTATTACCCGGTTGAAGTCAGCTTATCTACGGATATGGACGTAACGATGTCAGGCAACACATTTTCCATAAAAAGCGAAAGCCGGAGCAAGTACTCCAATTATAATGAAATCCAGGAAATCAACATACCGCAGGAAGTACTGGCGGCCCAATAAATGAGAAAGCACCCCGGAAAGGGGTGCTTTTCTGTCTGAAGGTAAATAAGATTTGCAAAGGTATATTAAGAAGTAACCTAACTATTCGAAATTTCCCGGGCTGATTCGCGTACAAGTGGATTGGCAGGTGAGAGGGTTGGAGCTGCCGCGAAAATCCACCTCCGCACCACGAAATACAGCACTTCGACCAGCACGATGGCACCAACAATATCCAGGAGAACATGCTGCTTCACGAACACCGTGGAAGCCGTAATCGTCCAGGACGCAACAATAATTGTCCATTTGGATACAGCGGACCATTTGCATTCAGCCAGCCCTTTGAGCATCAAATAACTGGTCAGAACATGGATGCTTGGAAAACAGTTATACGGCCCATCGGTCCGGTAAATGAAATCGACCAGCCAGTAGGTCAGCCCCGTTTCGGTAATTTCCGGACGCCCTACGGTCGTCTGGTAGAAATAGAAAGTGATGTAACTGGCGATGAGTCCCAGGCAAAGTGTGAGCAGCGTGCGATAGTACGTTGTTTTATTTTTAATGAAATAAGCGAAGAGCATGGCCAAAATAAAAGGGTACCACAAAATATATGGAATAATAAAAGCAGATATAAAAGGGATATGGTCATCCCAAGAAATCATCAGGCTTCTCACCGTCGTATTGCCGTGGTTCAATACTCCATAAAAAATATTAAGTACCGGAATGGCCAAAATCCATAATAGCGGCTTGTAGTCCGCAAGCTTTCTCTTCAATCCATTCGACCCCTTATCCCCATTTTCTGTATATATGTTACTCCATAGGTATAGCAGATGTGCAGGAAGATTGCCACCTAGAAAATGTCATATTTTGCTGACAAAGTTTTAATATATATAACCCTGTAAGACAGGCTAAAGCAACTATAGGGGGTTGAAGTGGATTTCTCTCTTCCAGACCCGCTACCTAACAAGGATCGAAAAAGCGCTGTAAACCAATAAAAGCGTCATGATCAGATTGAACGGCCGTCTGTAGCGCATGATGACTTTTTGCAAAATAGAGCCGAACAGACTCCACGTGAAGGTACTCAGGAAACCCGTTACGCCTAACAATACGGAAAGAAGAAAATAGCTTAAGTACGAAGTGTAATAGGGTGCAATAAAGGTTCCCACTAAGGTAATGCTGAATAGGATGCCTTTCGGATTGACGAATTGCAGCAAAGCGCCGGTGAGGAAGAGATTGCCTTCCCGGTAATCCCTGGAATCTCCCGTATCTTTACTGGTCAGTATTTTATAGGCCAAATACAGCATATAGCCTACGCCAAGCAGGGTTAATGGAAGCTCAATCACGGGCAGTACGCTGGCAAGCAGGAGGTTAAAGAAACTGCAGCATAGCAAGGTGATGATGAAAAATCCGCTGCCCACGCCCATACTGAATTTCACGGTTCTGCGCAGTCCCCGATGAGCCATGGCCATAGCCATAATGTTGTTGGGGCCTGGGGTGAAGCTG
Organism: Paenibacillus sp. FSL W8-0186; assembly: GCF_037969765.1. Taxonomy (NCBI): domain Bacteria; kingdom Bacillati; phylum Bacillota; class Bacilli; order Caryophanales; family Paenibacillaceae; genus Paenibacillus; species Paenibacillus sp. FSL W8-0186. Next base: position 1,506,705 of record NZ_CP150207.1, read on the forward strand.
GATATGAATACAAAGAGTAGAAACGAAATGACGGGCATAAAGATCTCCTTCGCTTGAATATATGTTAAAATATACTCAACGGACGTTATAGCGACCGTTGTACTTTATATTATACATATCGGACGTTATATTGTATATAAGGAGGAGGCTCATGGAGGAAATTCATCTTATTCTTGCGAGAAATTTAAAAGCCATTCGCGAAAAGGAAAAATTAAGCTTGGAGAAGGTATCTCAGCTAAGCGGCGTAAGCAAGACGATGATCGGACAGATCGAGCGCGGTGAATCAAGCCCGACTCTTACGACCATTTGGAAAATCGCGAATGGACTGAAGGTTTCTTTTACTACACTTATCCAGCAGTCCCAGCCGGAGACGGAAGTCGTTATACGAAATGAGTTACAAGCATTGACGGAGGATAACGGGAAGTATAGAGTATACCCCTGCTTTCCTTATCAGGAGGATCGGCGCTTTGAGCTATACCAGGTAGAAATTGAGCCTGGGGGAATGCTGCAGTCGGAGGCCCACAGAGAGGCAACGGAGGAATACATCATGGTTTATGATGGCGAGCTTAGCCTCCGCGTCAATGAAAATGAATATAAATTGCAGCAAGGTGATTCCATCAGGTTTAGGGCAGACAGGCCGCATACTTATGTTAATGCTGGAAAGTCGCTAGTCCGGCTAAGCATGACGATCTATTATGCACCGCCGTCACATGAGCTTTAAGCTAGACGCACAAAATTCTACAAAAACCCCCGGTTCAATTACCGCTAATGCGGGCTGAACCGGGGGTTTTGGCGTGCTTAACTCGACTATTTGTGCCATGGTGCCGGGTGGTTCAAAAGAGATGCTGACACTTCAAGGTTTCTACTTACACTTCTTCGTACAATCTTCTCAGAAACTCGACGCTCCCCGCCAAATGCGGTTCGGTTGTACTCTCCATAAGGCCCTGAATATGTGGCCGTTCGTATTTCATATAGCGGAGAATCGGCTCGAACTTGAGAAAACCCTGGCCTACGGGGACCATTTCGATTCGTCCGTCCTTCACGATGAAATCCTTCAGATGGAGGACGGCGATCCGATCACCCAGCAGCTCCAGCGCTTCGGCAACCACTTCGTCCTGCCGCGTATAGTTGTCCGGCGACATCAGGTTGGCGCAGTCGAGAATGATCTGCAAATTGTTCGAAGGAATCGCATCCAGCAGGCGACGGGCCAATGAAGCAGTGTGAAGGGGATGATTTAATCCCGCTTCGATGCCAACCGTGACGCCAAAGCGCTCGGCTTCGGCAACCATCTCGCGTACTGCAGGTATGACCCTTTGGAAGGCTTCTTCGGTAAAGTTGTCGGTCGTGTAGCCATGGCCAACGCTGCCCGTCTCCGTACCTACAAGGCTGGCGCCGAAATCTCTCGCCAAGCGGATATTGGTCTTGAAGTCAGCCAGCGCCTGGGCCTCTGTCTGCGGGTCGGGCGCTACGATATTGACATAGCAGCCCAGCACCGCAATTTGAATGCCCGCCCGCCGGAAGGCGTTGCCGTAGTAAGCCGCCGTGCCCGGACTCAAAGCGGAAAGGCTGGGTGCGCTCTCCGGAAAAGATTTCTTGATCGCAAATTGAATATGCGAGAACTCGTATTGCTGCAGCTTCTGAATCAGATCGGTCAATGGAATTTGTCCGAAATCATGGGCGCGAACGCCGAGATGAAGTGGAACCGTCATGTGATCTCCCCTTTTAAATGCTGCTTGAGAGCAGATAGTTCATCCGATTGCTGGATGGCTAGTGCTACGAGCCTGGCGATTTGCCTTGCTCCTTCGTCCGAGAAATGAGTATCGTCGATGATGCCGGACGGGTAATTCGGATGGTCCCCCTCCGGCAGGTGCATGAATAGACGCTTCGATTCGTCAGTCCCCAATGATTGGTACAACTGCTGCGAAGCCGTATAAATATCAAGCAGCGGCGCGCCTGTCTCCGATGCGACTTCCCTCATCGCGGAAGGATACTCGCCTACCGCGCAGGGATCAAGGGTGCCATCTTCCAAGAAGCGGCGGCGGCTGACGGAGGTTAGCAGCACAGGCATACCGCCCTGCTTGCGGGCGCAGTCAATGAAACGCTGCAAATTTAAGCGGTATTCCTGCTGTGGGTCGGCGTAACGGCTGGGGTCTTCTATTTTGCCGTCATTGTGCCCGAACTGGATGAACAGGTAGTCGCCGGCACCAAAATCCCGTTCGATGTCCGCCAGCCGTCCTTCAGCCAGGAATGATTTCGTGCTTCGTCCGTTAATGGCCCGATTATCCACGCGGATAGTGGATTGGAAGAACCCTTGCAAATATTCGCCCCAGCCGGTCATCGGCTTCTCGGCAGCGCCTTTCAGAGCGGCGGTGGAATCGCCGGCAATAAACAAGGTATGGCTCATCATGATCCCTTCTTTACATAATGATGTTGGCCTAGCCAATTCTCGGCAAGGGGGAGCCATTGCCGCACATGCTCATGATCGTCTGCGAGGCCGAGGCCGTGGCGCCCTTCCTCGAATATGTGCAGCTCAAAAGGAACTTTATGACGGGACAGGGCCCCCGCAAACAGCAGGCTGTTCTCGACAGGCACCACGCTGTCATCGGCCGTCATCCAGATGAAAGTAGGAGGAGTGTCGGCCGTAACACGCTGATCAGATGACCAGGCATCCAATAAATCCTTCGCAGGACTTGCTCCCAGAAATTTACGGCGGCTGCCTTCATGGGTATACGGTTCATGGAGCGAGATGACAGGATAGCAGAGCAGCAGCAGATTCGGCTTCACCGTTCCTGTAGTCGCAGCAATGGAAGCCAAGTGGCCTCCCGCAGAGGAACCGATCATCCCGACCTGGTCAGGGATCACATACCAATTTTTGGGCGCTTCTCGCACCCATTTGAGGGCATCCTCCACATCCTTGATCAGGTCAGTGAACTCGAAATCACCTACCTGATAATGCAGCACGCCAGCATGAATTCCCAGGCTGTTTAGCCAGCGGGCGATGGGCTCCCCTTCATGTTGAGCGAGATGGGTATAACCGCCGCCAGGCAGCACAAGAACGAAAGGACGGGCTTTACCGCCATCCTCAGCCTTGCTGCGTTCATCGGTGTCTTCTTCCTCGTTAGCCTCTGTGACAGGATAGAGAAAGAGGAGGGAGGTTTCCGCCGGAAACTTCCCTTCCTCTTTCGTTAAATGCTCGTTGCTTGCACAAACCAATAACATGAGCGCCGTCTCCTTTACTTGGCAGAACTGAAGCCAAAATAGTTGGCTGCATTGTTATAGGAAATGTCCTCAACCAGCTTTCCGAGCAGGGCAGCATCATTTGGCGCTTCTCCGCGCTCCACCCATTCGCCGATCAACTCGCACAACACGCGGCGGAAATATTCGTGGCGGGTGTAGGACAGAAAGCTGCGCGAATCGGTCAGCATCCCGACGAAATTGGCCAATACGCTATTATCGGCAAACATCGTGAGCTGATGGCGCATTCCGCTGCGGGTATCATTGTACCACCAGCCCGATCCCAGCTGCAGCTTGCCTGGCGTATCCTTCTGATAGCAGCCCATCAAAGCCAGGATCGCCGGATAGTCGTTCGGATTCAAGGAGTACAGAATCGTCTTCGGCAGTCCTTGCGTACTCTCTGCGCGATCCAGCAATTGCGAGAGCGATACGGTGAGCGACAGGTCGTTGATGCCGTCGTAGCCGGTATCAGGACCCAGCTTGTTGAACATCGGCGTGTTGTTGTTTCGGTAAGCGTGGATGTGAAGCTGCATCGTCCAATTCATTTCATGGTACATGCCGATCAATGCGGACAGAAGCTCAGTGCGATAAATGGTTATTTCTTCTTTGGACAGATCATCCCCGGCCAGCCTTTTGGCAAAAATCCGCTCCACGTCGCCCGCTTCTCCGGCTTGATAACGAAGCACGTCTAGGGCATGATCCGACAGGCGGCAGCCGTGCTCATGGAAAAACAGCACGCGATTCTTGAGCGCATTCACCAAGTCTGTATACGAAGCGACCGCTGTTCCGGCTGCCTGCTCCAGACGTCCAATCCAGTCCTTGAAGCCCGGGGCGTCAATGTTGAGCGCCTTGTCCGGACGGAAGGTCGGGAACACCTGGAAGTCTTGCTCCTCTTTGCTCAGGGCTTGATGGTACTCCAGGGAATCAACGGGGTCATCCGTCGTACAAATGATTTTCACTTTGGAAGCCTTAATGAGGCTGCGGCGCCGGAAGTCCGGGGAAGCAAGCTTCTCGTTCGCTTTCTCCCAAATTCGCGGTGCGGATTGTTCGTTTAACAGCTCATCGATGCCGAAAAACCGGCGCAGCTCCAGATGGGTCCAGCTAAACAGCGGGTTGCCGATCGTTTTCGGAACGGTTCTTGCCCAAGCGAGAAACTTATCGTAGTCCGATGCGTCTCCGGTAATGTGGGACTCGGGGACGCCGTTGGCGCGCATCAGGCGCCATTTGTAGTGATCCCCGTAGAGCCACGCCTCGGTAATATTCTTGAAATTCTTATTCTCATAGATTTCCTTCGGATCAAGATGGCAATGATAGTCGATGATCGGCATATTGTCGGCGTAGTCATGGAACAGCGACTCGGCCATATCTGTCGTTAACAGGAAGTTGTCATTTAGAAACATACCGCTTGGCTCCTTTATGGTTATTCGAGATATCCTATAAGTCCAATTACAGCGTGACACCGGTCTTGAAGATCGCCAGCTCGCGAACTTCGTTCTGTTCGTTGCGGGTTGGCTGGCCGCTGGCTACGGCGATCACATAATCGATGAATTCCTCCAGAACTTGTTCCATCGGCGTGTCGAGCAGCGGGCCGGCGTTGAAATCCATCCAATGTTTTTTGTTATTGTAAATGTCGTTGTTGGTGGCGATTTTTACCGTCGGTACGAAGCTGCCGAACGGTGTTCCCCGGCCCGTCGTAAACAGAACGAGCTGACAATCGGAAGCGGCAAGCGCAGAGGAGGCGACAAGGTCGTTGCCTGGCGCCTGCAGGAGGCTAAGCCCCTTCTTGCGCAGCTTCTCGCCATACTGCAGCACATCGACGACCGGAGCGGTTCCGGCTTTTTGCGTACAGCCAAGCGATTTGTCCTCCAGCGTGCTGATCCCGCCGGCTTTGTTGCCCGGGGAAGGATTCTCGTAGACCGATTCCCCATGGGACAGGAAGTACTGCTTGAAGTCATTGATCAAATGCACGATGTCCTCAAAAACTTCCTTGTTCTCTGCACGGGCCATCAGCATTTTCTCTGCGCCGAACATTTCGGGCACTTCCGTTAATACGGAGGTTCCGCCCTGGGAGATCAGGAAGTCCGAGAACGCGCCGAGCAGCGGATTCGCCGTAATGCCGGAGAAGCCATCGGAGCCTCCGCATTTCAGGCCAACGTTGAGCTCAGAGAGCGGTACAGGCTCGCGGCGGTCATTTTGCGCTGCAATATAAAGCTCCTCCAGCAGCTGCAAGCCGGCCTCCACTTCATTTCCGACCTCCTGGGCAACGAGGAACTTGACGCGTTCTTCGTCATAGTCGCCCAGTATGCTGCGGAATTCAGACACGATGTTGTTCTCACAGCCCAGGCCAAAGACGAGTACGCCGCCGGCGTTCGGATGATAGACCGCATCCGCCAGAATGCTGCGCGTCATACGGTGATCGTCTCCGAGCTGGGAGCAGCCGTAGGGATGCTTCAGCACGGTAATATTATCAAAGGTACCGAGATCAGGATGGATTGCCTTGAATTCCTTAATCATCAGCTCGGCAACCCCGTTGACGCAGCCAACCGTAGGAACGATGAACAGGTCGTTGCGGATGCCGACTTTGCCGTTCTTGCGGCGGTAGCCCTGGAAGGTCAGATCGCGTTTTGGATGCGTCACCGGATGGAGATCCGGAACATATTCGTATTCCTCTTCGCCCTCCAGATTTGTCGCCAAATTATGCGTATGCACCCATCCGCCGCGCTGGATCGCGGACGTGGCGTGACCGATCGGGTAGCCGTATTTAGTCACTACATCGTTAGGCTCGAAGCTGGTTAAAGCGATTTTATGGCCTTGTGGAATATCCTCGAGTGCTGTTAACACCTGATTATCGAAATTCAGCTCTTCCCCTGCGCTGATCGGCCTTAAGGCCACAGCAACGGTATCGCGGGGGTTCATTTTCGTTAGTCTTTGCATCCTCATCATCTCTCCTAAATCAATTGTTGTAGAGCAGCGCGGCTTCCAGACGATTCTAGCTGCTGCAAATACCCTTCAATCGCTTGCACTAAATTTGGAACCTTGGTCAAATCTTCGCCCCATAAGCTCTCGTCTTGAAGAATCGTGACTGCAGCCGATTCTGGACGGCTCCAAGCCTGGTCAAAGACGGCAATGACCTCAGCGCCGTCCTGGCGCTCGATCTTGTCGCCGCGGTAGCTGAACAGCAAAGCGGCAAAGGCGAGGGTAGTGAACTTTGGAAGCTCGCCTTTTTCCCGCTGATAACGAAGCAGGACAGGCAATAATCTTGTTTTGAATTTTGAAATGCTATTTAACGAAATCGAAGTCAATTCGTGACGGATGAACGGGTTTTTGAAGCGCTCCTGCACGGCTTCTGCGTAAGATTGCAATTCTTCCTTCGGCAGATCAAGCATCGGAATCAGCTCGTCCTCGATCAATTTCTTCACGAAAACGGAGTAAGCAGCGTCGTTCATAACGTCTTCTACCGTTTCCAGCCCGGCTAACAAGGCCAGCGGAACCATTGCGGTATGCGGTCCGTTCAGCAGGTGAACCTTACGCTCCCGGTAAGGGGTCATGTCATCGGTGACCACCACGTTCAGCCCCGCTTTGGCCAGAGGCAGGCGCTCGGACAGTGAAGCTGGACCTTCAATGACCCAGAACAGGAACGGCTCGGCCGTAACCATCAAATGATCTTGATAGCCCAGTTCCTCCGCAAGAGCTTGCGCTTTGTCGCGCGGGTAGCCTGGCACGATGCGGTCAACTAAGCTGCAGCAGAACGTATTCTCCCGCTCAAGCCACTGTATGAACGCATCTCCCAGCTGCCAATCGTTAGCGTATTGCAGCACGATTTCCTTCAGCTTCTCACCGTTGCGGTCAATCAGTTCACAAGGGATAATGGTGAAGCCTTTTTTGCCCAGCTCAAAACGTTTATGCAGCAGAGCCGTTAATTTCCCGGGAAAACTCTTCGGCGGAGCGTCGGCAAGCCGGTCTTCCGGACGGTAGGCAATTCCCGCTTCCGTCGTGTTGGAGGTAATGAACTCCAGCTCGTCGTTTTCCGCCAAGGCCAGGTAGCTCTCGTAATCGGAATAAGGATTGATGACGCGGCTGACGCTGGTAATAATCTCGTGGTCATTGACCGTTTGCTGCTGCATGATGCCGTTTAGCAGCACAGTGTACAGATAGTCCTGCTTCGCCAGCATATCGCCTAGGCCCTGCTCAATCGGCTGAACGAGTACGGCGCTGCCTTGGAACAAGCCCTTCTTGTTCATTTGCTGCAGCTGCCAGTCCACGAAGGCGCGCATGAAGTTGCCTTCGCCGAATTGAATCATTTTTTCCGGATATGTGGGCAGGTCAGGAAAGGTGGTTCTGGAAAGTGGTCTTAGAGTCATAATGGATCGCTGTCTCCTTTTGTGATTAACGTCATAATGCACACGTTAACAATTTTATTTAAAAAAAAGAGTAATCTCTTTTTTTTAAGAATAAATATGTGAAGATTAGCTGCCTTAGACTTAAAAGGCTTAAATCAGAGGCTTAAATTGTAGCTACCGTTTGCCGGACCATTAACGCCGTCTTGACGAATAATTGCTCCGGATTGCTGTCCGGCTGCTGCATCAACTCGATCAGTTTCTTGGTTCCTAATTCGCTAATATCGGCAATCGGCCGCCGAACGGTCGTTAGGGCAGGGTTCGTGTAGCGGGCGAAGACGATGTCGTCGAATCCGATGATCGACAGCTGGGACGGAATGGGGATTCCTTCAGCAAAGCAAGCGTTCATCGCACCGATCGCCATATCATCATTGCTGCAAAATACGAGCGTAGGCGGATCAGGCAGGACCAACAAGCGGGACATCGCCATGTAGCCGCTCTCAATGCTGTAATCGCCGCTTGCGAAATAATCCGAAACGAGCGGAAGGCCATGCTCCATCATGCTGTCCAGGAAACCCTGCTTGCGTTCCGTGGAGGATTTGAAGCCCGTCTTGCCTTCGATCATTGCCAGCTTGCGATGGCCTTGGGAAATCGCATGATCGATCGCTTCCTTGACGCCTTCGCGATCGTTCGCGATGACGTTCATGATGCTTGGATCCTCCAGCTGCCGATTCAGGACGACCAGGGGGATGCCCATCTTCTTGACGTGATAGATGAAGGCGTTGTCCGCATCGCTCTGGCTCATCACGAGAATGCCATCAAAGCGCTGGGGAATGATATTGTCCAGATTGTGAATACTGTCGATTCCGTTCACGGACAGGTTGTAGTTCTCGTCCAGAACATGGTTGATTCCCTTGATCACTTCTACGAGAAAGCTGGCCGAGGTTCCTTGGTCGATACTGGAGAAGAAGAGGCCGATCGTATAAGACTTCTTCATTACCAGGCTCTTGGCGTTGTAGTTCGGCACGTAATTCAGTTCCGCGGCGATCCTCTCGATACGCTCCCGGGTCTCTTTCTTGATCAGCGGGTTGCCGTTGAGCGCCCGGGAGACGGTCGTATGGGATACGCCGGCTACCCGGGCAATATCTTTAATCGTTATCATAAAACCTCACTATTGTTGAATCCTTGTTATTGTTAACGATTTCATTGTATATTCCCACGCCATATAAATCAAGTGTTTTATGTTATGCACACGTGAATAATTTGCATGGGTTACATCGGCTCATCCAATCCTGAATTCGGCTTCTTGGCCGCGGCATGGCCATCGCGATATTGCCCAGGCGTCATGCCTTCCTGCTTCCGGAATGACCGGATGAAGTTCTGAGAATTGTTATACCTGAGCTTGGCGGCGATATCTTTAATCGGCATATCCGTTTCTTGAAGCCATTTCTTGGCCATTTTGAACCGGTACATCGTCAGATATTCGCTGAAATTGTACTGCGTCTCCTTGCGGAAAATGCTGCTGATATAGTTGGCGTTATAATGGAGCCTGGATGCGCACTCTTCAAGAGTAAGGTCCGTATCGTAATAATGCTGCACCAAATCGATGATTTTCTCGGAAATATTATGGTATTGGGCATTTTGCCTGCTGTTGAATATTTTGATCATCGGATGGATAACTACGCTCCAGAACCAGTCCTCGATTTCCGCGACAGTGTGCAGTTCCAGCATCTCTTCAAACAAGGAGCCGTTCGCATGGTAAATCTGATTCAGGCTGATTCCCGACTCCTGCATCATAATTAGCAGATTATTCAATAGCCGGGTTAGCGGAATTTGATATTCCTGCGGCGTAAGCTCCAGTGTAAAGATCGATTTGAACAACTGCCGTACCAGTTCCTTCGCTTTATCCGTTTCCGCCAGCTTGATGGCGTCCATCAAGTCGTTTTCCTTGTGCGTCGGGTAGTTTAAGTTCAAATAATGCTTACCCGAGTTGATGTTCTCATATTGAATGATCACGCCTTTGCCCAGCTTGATCCGATGCTTCAACGCTTCCAGGCTCTCCCGGTAAGCGGTCGAGATTTTGTGCACAGAGTGGAAGGGCAGACTCAGGCCAATGCTGACCTGCAGCTTCAAATAGCTGTTGATTTCCTGCTGCAGCTTCTCCGTGAGCGAATACAGCGTCTGGTGGAACGAACCTTCGTCCGGGTCGGTGCTGCCGATCAAGGTGACCACTGTCTGGTCAATCATGACTGGGGCAAGCCGCTGGTCGGAAGGCACCAGCTCCTCAATCATATTGTGCGCAGCGAACAGCAAGAGGTTCAGGTCCTGCTTCTCATAGGCAGAGTCATCGCAGAAATCGATCGACAAGGTAAATACGGCCATCGTTTTCCACGCTTCGACCTGGGTAAGGTAACCGAACTGTTCGAGCTCCTCGGCAAGCTCCCTCTTTTTCAGATGCCCGTTGAACGCCTTGATCAGGAAAAAAGTACGCACCTGCTGAATATGCTGGCGGACTTCCTTCTCCAGCTGCGATTTGGACTGGAAGAGATGCTGAACATGTTCCCCGATCACTTGAAACTCGTTGGCATGTTTGGATTTGATGTCTGATTTGCGCTGTCCCATCTGGTTAAGCAGTCTCTCGATTGGCGAATACATGCGGCGTGAGCCGAGCCAGGCAATCGAGATAGATAACAGAAGCATAAATAAACAGACGTACAGCGTGTACGTGCCGATTTTGCCCGATTCTTTGGTCATGCTCTCGATGGAGGTTACCGACAGGTAAACCCAGCCGTTCATTTGTGATTTCAAGTAGGTAACGGCATAATCCTTTTTATCGATGAGCGTTTTGAATTGTCCTGAGAGCGCAGGGGAGTCAGCGATCGTGGAGATTTCGTTGAATCCGCTTTCACTTACAGGTTTGCCAATCATTGAATTATCTGGATGGAGAAGAATGCGGTTATGTTCATCCACAATCATGATGCTGTCGAAAGGCTGGATTTCTGAGTTGATAAAGTCTTTCAGGCTGCAGGCAGGGATGTTAGCCATCGCTAAGCCGTATTTATGCAGCTTGGAAGTCGGAAGCCTTTTGATCAGGCTAATATTGTAATCGCAGTTTGTGACATTCAAGCTTTCCTCGCTAAAAAACCAGGCGGAGGGGGTCATCACCCAAGACGTATTATCTGAAGTGTTGATCAGATTAGCGAGCTGTTCATAATTTTTGTATTGATCCAGGCGGTACAAGCCGGAATTTTTGATCATCCAGTTTTTGCGCTGATTAATCAGCACGACATCCTGGAGCTTTGTATCAAAGGACTGCATGTTGCGGATCTCGTTCCTTAGATCGTTATACAAAATGAAATCGCTCTCATTTAGCGGGTTGTCAAGCGCCCTTTTTAATACGCTGGAGTTGACGACTTGATTTAAAGTTTGATTGACTGTTGCTAATTTATGCTCTACATTTGAATTGATTTGCAGGATCAGTTCCATTTTACTCTTGTTCACATTTTTCTGAATCTCGTTGGAAGATGTCAAATATGAAAATGAACCGATGAACAACACGGGAAGCGTACTGATCACAAAGGCGAAAAGCATCAGCTTACTCAAGAAACTAAGTGGTCTCACAGAACTTGCACCTCTGCTCGTGTAGAAGTAGTCAGTATAACCTGCATTTTGATGAATAATAACAATAATCATCTCATAACGCAATAATCATTTCCTCTAATTATGGCTATAAAATTGGAAAAATTAAAGTATTAGGATTTATTGTATATTTTTTCAAGATGAGCAGGAAGACAAATTTTACATTTTTTTAGGGGGAACTGGAATGCCTAGAGTTTCAACGAGAAGGACAACGCTACGCTTTTTTTATGTACCCGTCATGCTTTTTTTCTCCTTGTTAATAGGGTGCAGCAATTTTCGGCCGGCTCAAACGGATGCCCGGGATCAGCGTCCCTATATATCGATTTTGGCGCCTTTGCATTTCCCGCAGCAGCCCTCTCAAGAGGTCATAGCCGAGCTGGAGGGGCTGACGGGGGCAGAGCTTGATATACGCTGGGTCCCTGAAGGGGTGTATACCGATAAAATGAATACGGCCCTCACAACCAACTCGCTGGCCAAGGTAACCTTCGTAAAGTTTACCGACTACAGCCTGGTCAAAAATGCCATCAAATCGGGGGAGTTTTGGGAGATCGAGCCGTACCTTGACCAGTTTCCCAACTTAAGCAAATTGAATCCTTCCATACTGCAGCAGACGGCTGTAGAGGGAAAAATATACGGTCTGTACACGGAACGCCCGTCCTCAAGGCAAGGCATCATTATCCGCAAGGATTGGCTGGAGAATCTTCAACTGAAGGAGCCTCATTCCTTAGATGAGCTGTACGAAATCCTGAAGCAATTTACGTACAATGACCCTGATCAGAACGGGAAGCAGGACACGATCGGCCTAGTTGACCGGAATGACCTGGTATACGGCGTATTTAAGACGCTGAGCTCTTATTTTGGTACCCCGAACAATTGGGAGCTGGCGGACGGCGAGTTTATCCCTGAGTTTGAGACAGAAGAATACATGGACACGATGAATTTCATGAAGAAGCTGTATGACGAGAGATTGATTAACCAGGATTTCGCCCTTACCAGCAAAGAGCTGCAGCGAGACAGCTTCATCCGCGGTTATGCAGGCGTTTACATTGGCAGCATGACGGACGCCCAGCGCCTCTCCATCGAAGCACATGCCGTAAACCCCAAGGTCGAGCTGGCACTGATCAACCGGATTAAGGGGCCGAAAGGGTATAAGGTCTGGTCCATTCCCAATTATAACGGACTGTATCTCTTCTCCAAAAAAGCGATCGCCACGGAAGAAGAACTGAAGCAGGTGCTCGCCTTTTTCGACCGGACCATGGATAAAGATGTTGCCAACCTGATGATGTATGGAGTGGAGGGACGCCATTACGAAATCGTGGACGGGAAAGTCATTCTTCCCGAGGAGACCTCCAGGCTGCGCGTGGACGAGGTCAACCCGCTCTACTCGCTGATGATAGCCAATGTCAGCAACCAGAACATTCTGGAGGTAGCACAGAAGGAAGAACTGACCGAACTCGCGGAACGCCTCAGTGAAGATAATGAATCTTTCCTGGTAGCCGATCCAACCGTTCACTTAAGCTCTGACACGTATGATGAGAAGAATGCCGAGCTTTCGCAGATCATTACCGACGCGACCTACAATTATATTTTGGGCAAAATAACGGCGGAAGGGTTCAAGCAAGAAACTTTGAAATGGCGGCAAAGCGGCGGCGACCTGATTATCCAGGAGTACCGCGAAGCCTTGGAGCGCGAACAAATAAGAGAACATGAATAGGACCGGCAAGTGACCACTGCGTCTTTAACGCAGTGGTTTTTTATGTGTAATTTCTGTCTTATGACGTCGATAATCATTTGTTCAGATTCCTTGGTATACCGGCGTTTATGAACAAATGATTGTATTCGTAACTGCGGTTAAGCTGTACTGTTGAACATGTAAACACAATAAGTCAAATGGAGGTCAAAATGGTTATGAAGAAAAAATCCTTCTCCATCATGTTAGCGGTACTGCTGACACTAAGCGTAATGCTGACAGCCTGCGGCGGCAACGGCAAAGCAGCTCCGACAGCACCGGCAACAGGGGGCGATACGGCGAAAGGCGCCGAATCGGATGCACCGACGGAAATCAAGATCATGCTTCCACTTAATACTTCAGAGACACCGCCAGACACCATTAAAAATGAATTAGAAAAATTGACGAACACGAAATTAACGTATCAATTTTTCCCGGCAGATACTTATGAAGAGAAACTGAACTCTTCTTTTGCAACAGGTTCCCTGCCGCAAGTGACTTATTTGAAAAACCAAACAACCTTCATTCAAATGAAGGATGCGATTAAAGACGGACAATTCTGGGAGATCGGGCCTTACCTTAGTGAGTTCCCTAATCTGAGCAAGCTGAAGCCGGAAATTCTCAATAATACGAAGGTCGAAGGCAAGCTGTACTCTCTGTACATTGGCAGACCGCTGGCCCGTCAAGGCATTATCTATCGTAAAGACTGGGCGGACAAATTGAATCTGGCTGCTCCGGCTAATGTCGATGAATTGTTCGAAATGGCGAAAGCGTTTACAGAGCAAGATCCGGACGGCAACAACGTAAAGGATACGATCGGGGTCGTTGACCGGAACGAATTGATCTACGGCGCGTTCAAAACCGTATCCTCCTGGTTCGGAACACCGAACGGCTGGGGAGAGAAGGACGGCCAACTGCAGCCTGAATTTACATTCCCGCAATATATCGACACGATGGACTTCTTCAAAAAGCTTCGCGATGCCGGTTATATGAACCAAGACTTCGCGGCAACAAGTAAAACGGATGCCGTTAAAATGTTCACAAGCGGCAAGGCAGGCCTTTATATCGGCGGTTCCATGCAGGATATCGACTCCTTGCACAAGGACCTCATCAAGAACGTTCCAGATGCTGTTGTAGATACGCACAGTATGGTGGCCGGACCGGATGGAAAGTTTGCCCAATGGATGATTCCTGGATATAACAACGTAGTTCTGTTCCCGAAAAGCGCAATCAAAGACGAGGCAGAGTTGAAAAAAATCCTTGCCTTCTTTGACAAAATGATGACTCCGGAAGTTTCCAACCTAATGTTCTGGGGCATCGAGGGCGTCCACTATACGGTTGAAGACGGCAAAGCCAAGCCAACCGAGGATAAGGAATTGATCGAAAGGGAAGTTAAAGGCTACAAGGATAGCGTCATCGGTGAATCTGAGACGAATGGCATGTATGAGCCATACAACACTCTGCCAGGCAGAATCCATGCAGAAGAGCTTCTCTTGGAAAACGTGAAGGTAGGTGTTCCTGACCCTACGGCACCGCTTGATTCCGCTACGTATACGGAGAAAGGCGTCGAGCTGCAGCAAATCATTACGGATGCAACCTACAAATACATGTACGGCCAAATCGATAAAGCCGGTTTTGAGAAAGAAGTTGAGAACTGGAAGAAGCGGGGCGGGGATAAAATCATCGAAGAGTACAACGCTGCATACAAGAAATAAGGATTTGGCCAAGGCCAGCTAGGCTAGCTATAAATGGAATTAGAAAAGGTTGTTGATGCACTCAACAGCCTCTTCTATTCCTAAGAGCTGCGCAGCCTTGCACCAATATGAAACAGAAAGGAAGAAGAACATGCAGGAAGTCACCGCACAGGCAAGTACAGCTCAACCGGTACTTGAGGCTTCGAGGAACAAAAATGAAGTTAAAAAACGAATATGGAGAAATCGATGGCTCTATGTCATGATTGCGCCGGGCTTGCTGTACTTTATCATTTTCAAATACCTGCCCATGTACGGACTTATCATTTCATTCCAGGATTATAAGCCCTACAACGGCATCATGGGAAGCAACTGGGTAGGCATGAAGCATTTTAACAGGCTGTTCACCGAACCGGATTTTCTAAACATCTTGAAGAACACCATAGTTCTATTCGGATTGAATATCTTTATATACTTTCCGATACCAATCATCCTGGCGTTAATGTTGAATGAGCTCAGAGGGAACTTCTTCAAACGGATTTTCCAGTCGCTCCTCTATATCCCCCATTTTATGTCGTGGGTTATCGTCGTTTCCATTTCATTTGTCATGGTGACGATGGACGGAGGGATTATCAATGATTTGCTTGTCTTTTTTGGATTTGAAAAAATCAACTTTCTGCTAAATCCGAGCTGGTTTAGGCCGATGTACATCATCCAGGTGATCTGGAGAGAAGCAGGCTGGGGAACGATCATTTACCTGGCTTCGATCGCGGCAATCGACCCAGGGCTGTATGAAGCGGCTCGCATGGACGGTGCCGGACGACTGAGACAAATTTGGCATATTACGATCCCGGCCATTCGGGGCGTTATTATTACTCTCTTTATTTTGAAAATTGGTTCCGTTCTCGATTTGGGATTCGAACACGTCTACTTGCTGCTCAATTCCATGAACAGAGAAGTTGCGGAGATTATCGATACTTATGTTTATACTGCAGGTTTAAGACAAGGTCAGTTCAGCTACAGTACGGCGATCGGCTTCTTTAAATCCGTCATCGGCCTCATTCTGGTCATGACTGTAAACAAAATCTCTAAGAAAATGGGAGAAGAAGGCGTCTATTGATATGCTACGGGAGGAATTGAAATGGTAGAAGATAGATCTTTCACCGGCAGGCTGTTTGCTGCCCTTAACTTTACGTTATTAGCGATCATCGCTTTAATTACGGTGCTTCCTTTTATTCACGTTGTAGCAGGATCATTTACCACGAGCGCGGAATTGGCGGCCAGTAAATTCGTGCTGATTCCCAAGGTATGGAGCTTCGAGGCGTATAAATTTATATTTTCTACGAGCACGATTTTTAAGGCAATGGGCGTGTCCATTGGAGTCACGCTGGTTGGGACATTGGTCAGTATGTTTATGACGTCCCTGATGGCTTACGGGCTGTCGCGCCGGGATTTGGACGGACGCAAGGTCGTGAACTTCATGGTCGTATTTACAATGTTATTCCATGGCGGATTGATTCCTACGTTTCTGGTCGTTAAAGAACTGGGCATGATCGATACGTATGCTGCATTGATTATTCCGTCGGCAATCAGTGCGTTTAATATGATTATTCTTAAAAACTTTTTTCAGAATATACCGGAAGGGCTTGAGGAATCAGCCAAAATTGACGGCTGCAACGATTTCGGCATCCTGTTCAAAATTGTACTGCCTTTGTCCATGCCGGCGATGGCGACGATTTCATTGTTCTACGCGGTTACTTATTGGAACACCTACTTGACGGCGATTCTGTACCTGGATGACAGCGCGAAATGGCCGATTCAGGTCCTGCTCAGACAAATTGTCGTCCTGGCCAGCGGACTGGATCATAGCGCCACGCTGGACGGCGTCGTTCCGCCGCCAGACCAGACGATTAAAATGGCGGTTATCGTCGTAGCCACTCTGCCGATTCTGATGGTGTATCCGTTCCTGCAGAAGCATTTTGCCAAAGGGGCATTGCTGGGTTCGATGAAAGGATAATTCAATATGACAGTTCATCTTGGAGCATGAGGATATTGCGAATATGGAGGGAGCTTAGAAATGACTGTAAATGTATCGGCTGCGCCGCTGGATTGGGCCAAAAAAGCATGTGATTCCTTAATGGACACCTATAAGGCGGGGGAGCTTCCCCCGGCTCACCGCTGGCATTACCATCAAGGTGTATTCCTATGCGGCATGGAGCTGCTCTGGGAAACGGTTCGGGAGGATTGTTACGTCGAATACATTCAGGAATATGTAGATGATCTGGTGGATGAGCACGGCAATTTGTACTTTCAGCGGGATGAGCTGGATGCGATGCAGGCTGGCCTGCTGCTGTTCAATCTGCATGAAAGAACGGGACAGGATAAATACCGGATTGCTGCGGAGAAGCTGAGAAATCTGCTGCTGACCATCAACCAGACCTCGGAGGGCGGCTTCTGGCACAAGGATAAATATCCTTACCAAATGTGGCTGGACGGACTTTACATGGCCGGCGTATTCTCCTTGAAGTATGCGAACGCCTATGGAGAGACGGGCCTGCGTGATACGGTGCTTCATCAAGAGAGATTAATGCGCAAGCATATGAAGGACGAGGCAACCGGTCTTCTGTATCATGCTTGGGACGAAAGCCGCCGCATGCCGTGGGCCGATCCGGAGACAGGATGCTCGCCTGAGTTTTGGAGCCGGTCGCTAGGGTGGTATGGTCTTGCCCTGGCCCAGTTCATGGATCTGCTGCCGGCAGACCATCGGGGGCGTGCAGAGCTGATTCCTGTGTTGGGTGATTTCGTAGAAGCGCTGATTCGCTATCAAGACGAAGAAAGCGGGTTATGGTATCAAGTCGTCGATAAAGGCCATATGTCCGATAACTGGCTTGAAACTTCGGGTTCGTGCTTATTCGTGTATGCGATTGCGAAGGCCGTTAAGCTGGGAATATCCGGAGAGAAAGCTCTGGCTGCAGCCCAAAAAGGTTACAAGGGTTTGATCAGCGTGCTGCAGCAGGATGAACAGGGAAGGTTGATTTTGCCGGATATTTGCATTGGCACCTCCGCCGGGGATTACGAAAATTACGTTACCCGTCCAAAAGTAAATAACGATTTGCACGGGGTAGGCGCCCTGGTTATGGCCTGTGTTGAGATGCAGTCCTTAAACAACGGTTAATGGCAACGGTCTTCATTGCAGCAGGACTTGATTCTCTGGAAACGCAGGGTATCAGGTCCTTATGTATCTAAGACAATAGCATAAGAATGGGAGCGAGAGCAGATGCATGTATATAACATTGTAGATTACGGGGCGCAGCGGGATAGCGGGATACTCGCAACAGAGGCGATTGCCAAAGCGATTGCCGCGGCCAGCGAAGCCGGAGGTGGAACGGTATATGTGCCAGCGGGCACGTTTTTGACCGGAGCTATTTTTTTGACAAGCAATATAGAATTGCGCTTGAATCCCGGGGCAGTGCTGTCATTTAGCACGAGTCCGGATGATTTTCCGGCCGTGGAATCGCGATGGGAGGGCGTAAAGCGGCAGGTGCATGCGCCTTGCATTAACGGCTTCGATGCGCAGAATGTATCGATTACCGGAAGCGGGACGATCGAAGGGAACGGGCAGCCGTGGTGGGATAAGCACCGGAACAGACCGGAGGAGCTGGAGTATCCGCGGCCAACGACCATTGGCTTCTATAACTGCCGCCGGGTGACGATCAAGGATGTGAACATCCGGAATTCCCCAAGCTGGACCGTTAATCCGATTTGCTGCTATGATGTCACCGTGGACAATGTCTCGATCTATAATCCGGCGGATTCGCCAAATACGGACGGCATTAACCCGGAGTCATGCACGAACGTGCGCATTAGCAACTGCAATATCGACGTTGGCGACGATTGTATTGCGATTAAGGCCGGAACCGAAGATACGGAGGAGCGCGTGCCATGCGAGAACATCACGATTACGAACTGCACGATGGTTCATGGTCATGGCGCCGTCGTGCTAGGAAGCGAGATGAGCGGAAATATTCGCAACGTCACGATCAGCAACTGCACGTTTAAGCAGACGGATCGGGGCATCCGGCTCAAATCCAGGCGAGGACGCGGTGGAATCGTTGAAGACATTCGCATTAGTAACATTGTCATGGAAGATGTGATCTGTCCAATCAAGCTGAACCTGTATTATTTCTGCGGACCTCGCGGCAAGGAGAAATATGTATGGGATAAACATCCTTACCCGGTCACAGAGGAAACTCCGTGCTTCCGCCGCATTCATTTCGCGAATATTACGGCCCGGAACGTTCATGCCGCAGCCGGTTTCCTGTATGGACTCGCTGAGCAATACATCTCAGAAATCACATTCAACGATATGGATATTTCCATGGCGAAGGATGCGATTCCAGGTTATCCCGCGATGATGGCAGGCATCGATAAAATGCAGCGCCGCGGCTTTTATTTAGGAAACGTAAGGGATATTCGCTTTAACCGGGTTACGATCGAGAACCACGAAGGCACAGCCTTCTATATCGAGAACGGGGAAAATGTGGAGATCACGCAGTGTGAATCCAGAAACACCAGCAAGCCGGAGAAGCTGGTTGAGCAAGTTACAGTCGCACCTTCCAACGACAATATTATTGAATGAGGTGAAGCGTTATGACACGTGAGCGATTAAGAGGATTGCTGGGAGACCTGCCCGTCAATAAGCCGATCACGGCGACGGTATTGACCCAGGAGGAGTACGACGGCTACTTGCTGGAATCTTTGGTGCTCGACCTGAATGGAATCGAACAAGTTCCCGCTTATGTGGCTAAACCTTTACATGGAGAAGGGCCGTTCCCGCTCGTTGTCGTCAACCATTCTCATGGCGGGGATTATGAGCGGGGCCGCAAGGAATTTATCAAGAGCAGCCATTATCTGCAGGAGCCTTCGTTTGCGAAGGTTCTTACGGGAATGGGATACGCAGCCTGCTGCATCGACATGTGGGGCTTCAACGAGCGCGGCGGCAAGAAAGAGAGCGAGCTCGTCAAGGAAATGCTGTGGCGGGGCAGGGTAATGTGGGGCATGATGATTTACGACAATATGCGCATGGTCGATTACATGTGCCACCGCGAGGATATCGATGCTTCCCGCATCGCAACGATGGGGATGTCGATGGGGGCCATGATGTCATGGTGGCTCGCGGCCCTCGATGAGCGAATCAAGGTTGCGATCGACATCTGCGGGCAAGTAGATGCGGAGACGCTGATTGCCAAGCGGGGCCTGGATCATCATGGGTTCTATTCGTACGTGCCGGGCCTGCTCAAGCATTTCAAGACCCTGGATATTCAGAAGCTTATCGTGCCGCGGGCCCGCATGAGCATGGTCGGGCGCAACGACCGGATGACTCCGATCGAGGGCGTTGAGTATTTAGCCGACGGACTGTATGAGGCCTATCAGGCCGCAGGCAAAGCCGACTATTGGCAGCCGTTCATTTCCAGCGCAGGGCATATGGAGACGCTGGAGATGCGGGTAGCCTGGCAGAAATTTTTGGCGGAGCATTTGTAGCATGGCTCCAATTTCAGGGCAATTATCCAAACCTATTACTGTAGGGAAACAATCCAACTGCCATTTCCAGAGCATCCAGGCGGCGATCGATTTCCTGGAGCTGCCGGGACAGCGAAATGCGCACACGGTTCAAACGCTGTATATCATGTCGGGTATATATGAAGAGAATGTGCTTATCTATCGTTCGCATTTACGAATCATTGGCCTTGGCCATGTCGAAATCACAGGCAAAAAATATGCACAACAGCTGGACGAGCACGGTGAGCGAATCGAAACCTTCGGGACACCGACCTTGTTTCTAGGCGGCAGCGATTTAGTCCTTGAAAATATTGTGGTGTCGAATACGGCCGGCCAAGGACCGGAAATTGGCCAGGCGGTAGCCGTCTATGCGCATTGCGACATGGCCGTGTTCAGGAACTGCTCCTTCAAGGGCTATCAGGATACGCTGTTTACGGGCCCGCTGCCGCCGGCCCCCAGGGAAAGGGCGGAATTCGGCGGCATTCCGCTCAGGGAGCATCATGCGAACTACCGTCAGCTGTATCAGCATTGCTATATCGAGGGGACTGTGGATTTTATTTTTGGCGGAGCGGCGGCTTATTTTGTGGGCTGCGAGATGAGAAGCCTGCGCCATTACGAGGATCAGCCGGGCTATGTCACGGCTGCCTCTACGCCGCAAGGGCAAGAGTATGGATACGTGTTCGATCGCTGTTTTCTGACCGCTGCTCCGGGCGTCAAAGATGTATACCTGGGAAGACCGTGGCGGGAATTTGCCAAAACCGCATTTGTACATTGTGTGCTGGGCGAGCATATTCATCCGCGCGGCTGGGATAACTGGAACGATCCAGCGAACGAGAAGACCGTCTGCTACGAGGAATACTGCGGTGATCAGGCTGGGGTGCTGCGCTTGCAGCGGGTATCGTGGGCAGGATGCTTTGAGGCGGAGCCGGAGACGCTGAGGAAGGAGCAGGTGTTTGCCGGCACGAATTTTTGGAAGCGAGAAGGGGAGCAGAAACGATGACGACAAGTGGACTTCATCAAATTCATCACTCTCCGTCCCTGTTGCTGGCCGACTTCGATGCGAACACGAGCATGATTAGCGTGGCTGATATTTATTATGCAGCGGTACCTTATATCGAAGGCTTGTCAGGCATCCGGATATATCAGTCGGAAGATTTGATCCAGTGGGAGCATTACACCGATATATTGACGGATCATATGGCTTGGAGCAGCAGTGCGGATATAGGTGTCTGGACACCGCAGCTGAGTTATCATGACCATCAATTTTATTTGACCTATACCGATACGAGAACCGTGAAACGGCCTATGATGGAATGTCACAGCTATTTAATGGTCGCGGACCGGATCGAAGGGCCATGGTCGGAACCGATCTGCTTGAATCGCGGATTCGATTCTGCGCTGTCCCGTTTCGATCAAGACAAGGTTGTTTCGGCATCGGCGCAATAGAAGAAAGCGTGGACTTATGGGTCCACGCTTTTTTGATTTATTATGAAATGGCTTTTACCGTAAATTTGAAAGTATAAGTCCGGTTCGACGGGAGGGTAAACTCATCATGCGTCGGAGCTCCCCAGCTGTCGTCGCCCCCAACACCCATCTGCTTGTAATTGACTCGCAGCACCGTATGCTGGCTTGGCGGCAGCTTATGCGGATGATCGTGTGCCTCAAGCTCCTGCGGCGTCCACGGCAGAGCGCACACCTCCATCAGCGGAGAAGCTTCGATGCGCAGACCCGGGCCCTTCGCACCTTGTGTCAGGCAGGCGTAGCGGACATCGGTTTTGTTGCCGCACTCCTGTGGCCGAAGGTATGGCACGAACTGGTCATGGACAGTTCCGCTGAACAGGCCAACCCGTGCCCCGGTTTTGCGGTCCCAGTAGTTATCGTGCGGGCCGCGTCCGTACCAGGTGATCGTATCCAATTGGCCGTGCAATATGAACATCATGCCGATTTCAGGGATTTCCGGCAGGCTGCTGCCAGGCACTAGCTCTTCGCAAACCTCCATCGTCCCGTCCGGGAGGATGCGGTATTCGATGGTGAGGGCAGTAAAAGGTGCAGTGTCCAGAATGTAACGGCTCGTGATGACACAGCCCTCCCCATCCTGTTTCCACGAGAATCCATGCAGCTGCCGGTTGTCCGGCGCATTTCTCCATACTTGGCAGCGTTCGTGCAGCTTGTTCCCTAAATCATTGTCCGTGACCGCGCGCCAGAAGTTCGGCCGAACCGGCTCTGCCAGCTGCTCCTTGCCGTTTAAGGCATACGAGACGAGTTCTCCCGTGCTCTGGCTAAATCTCAGGACAACGTGTTTGGCGGAAACCAACAGCTCGCCATCATGCTCACTGACTGTCAATGCTGCGGTGTCATCAAGCACAGAAAACTCCCTTCTGAAGTAAGGCGCGAGCGTAAACTGCTCCCATGCGACCTCATGTCCGGCTTCCGCCCATTTCGTCCCGTGCAGCGTTGCCAGGGAGACGGTCAGAATGGCTTCCTGCCCGCGGGAATCTATCGGAAGATAAGGTACGACGATCTCCGTACTTTCCCCCGGCGGGAGACGGAGTTCAACGGTCCCGTTCGACGCTGGCACGCCATCCAACTGTACTTCCCAATTCAGCGCATATTCGCGAAGATCTGTAAACAAGTACTGATTCTGTACCCGGATCCGCCCTTGCTGCAGGTTCACGCTTTCGAACTTGACGTTCTGATAGCATTTCTTCACCTCGTCCAGCTTTGGCGTCACGGTACGGTCGGCGAAGATCAGCCCGTTGCCGCAGAAATTTCCGTCATGCGGCGATTCCCCGAAATCTCCGCCGTAGGCCATATATTCGGTGCCGTCCGGCGTTCTTGCACGGATCGCCTGATCGACCCAGTCCCAAATAAAAGCGCCCTGTAAAATGTCATAGCGGTCGAACAGCTCGGTATATAGATGGAGCCCGCCGCAGGAATTCCCCATAGCATGGCTGTATTCGCAGAGAATATATGGCTTTTGCGGATTGTTTCTTGCGTACTGCTCTACCTCTTTCGGCTTGATGTACATTGTGGACTCGATATCGGATGCCGCGTCGGAAGCCCGGTAATGGAAAATCCCTTCATAATGCACCAGCCTTGTCGGGTCAGCTTGCTTCAGGAAATCATGCATAGCGATAAAATTGTCGCCGCCGAACGATTCGTTGCCCAGCGACCAGATGACGACCGACGGATGATTCTTGTCCCGCTGGAACATGGAGTTGCAGCGATCCAGCACGTTGGCCCGCCATTCCGGCCTGCTGGCGGGAACGTTGCGGTCGTTAAGCTCTTTTTGCCCATATTCCCATGAACCGTGCGTTTCCAAATTGGTTTCGTCAATCACGTACAGTCCGTATTCGTCGCATAGTTCGTACCATAACGACTGGTTCGGATAATGGGACGTTCTGACGGCATTGATGTTGTAGGCTTTCATCAGTTCAATGTCCCGGATCATCTCATGTTTCGTGATCGCTCTTCCTTTGTCGCAGGAAAATTCATGGCGGTTGACGCCCTTGAAAACGATCCGCTTGCCGTTGATTTTCATTAATCCGTCCTTCAGCTCAAACGTACGGAAGCCGACTTTGCAGCTGACGGTCTCCAGCAATCGTCCGGCATCGTCCTTCACGGAGAGAACCAGCGTATAAAGATACGGCGTCTCGGCGCTCCACTTGAACGGATTCCGAACAGGGGCAGACAATGCCAGCTGCTGCTCGCTTCTTTCTTGAAAAGAGGCGGTGGCTATGCAAGGGACATCCCATACGGGCTTCTGCTCGGCATCGTATAATTGCATTTCCAGCGAGCATTTGCTTTTTGCCTCGAAATAGTCCGTAAGCTTGGCGTCCAGCTGCAGCTGGGCATCCGCATAATGTTCATCCAGCTCGGCCCTTACGAAGAAGTCGGAAACATGCACCGCCGGAGCAGAATACAGATAGACATCGCGAAAAATGCCGCTTAGCCGCCAAAAATCCTGGTCCTCCAGCCAACTGGCATCACACCAGCGATATACCTCTACGGCCAGCTTGTTCTCTCCAGCGGTAAGATAGGCGGTGATATCGAACTCGGCGGGAGTAAACGTGTCCTCGCTATAGCCGACGAGCTCTCCGTTCACCCAGACGTAGAAGGCGGACTCGACCCCTTGGAAACTAAGGAAAACGGGCTGGCCTTGCCAGGCCTCCGGAACCGTAAACGTTCGGATGTACGAGCCCACCGGATTATACCGTGTCGGCGCAAAAGGCGGCTGGAGCTCTGGCTCCGATTCTGCCCACGGATAGCGAACATTCGTGTATTGCGGATAATCGTAGCCATGGAATTGCCAGTGTGAAGGCACAGGAAGCTCCGCCCAGCTGCTGGAGTCATAGTCCAGCTTGTAAAAATCCTTGCACCGCTGCTCTGGGGTCTCCGCAAAGGCAAATTTCCAGGTGCCGTTCAGCGGCATATAGTAGGCCGAAGCTGTTTTATTTCCGGCTAGCGCCTCCTCAACTGTAGAGTAAGGCATCATGGAGGCATGGGCTTCCATGCGGTTGATCTGGAATATTTCCGGGTTGTTGTTCCACTCGGGGTATCCATTGGCAGGCGGTTGATAGACGAGTTTCTGGCGCACGATTACCACTCCCTTTTTTGATCAATTGTTGATATATTCATATTATAGATTCCATAGAATAGGATTGATATATAAGGATTTTCTTCATTTATATCACAATATGAAACGAGGCATGTACGTGGAAAGCAAGATGATTTTCTGCAATCCGCAGGAGGCGCTGCTCTTGCC
This sequence comes from Paenibacillus sp. FSL W8-0186, assembly GCF_037969765.1. Lineage (NCBI taxonomy): Bacteria > Bacillati > Bacillota > Bacilli > Caryophanales > Paenibacillaceae > Paenibacillus > Paenibacillus sp. FSL W8-0186. The sequence continues at coordinate 1,531,659 of NZ_CP150207.1, forward strand.
GCTGTATGCGACAACAATTGGCTACTGGGAACATCAGTCCGAGACCGTCAGACCGGACGGTTTTCCTGATTATCAGCTTCATCAGGTTCTGGACGGCAAAGGGGAGTTGATCATTAAAGGGCAGAGTTATATTGTCGGCCCAGGGGATGTCTTCTTCCTGTATCCTGGCGTGACGCATCAATATGCTCCGATCAGCCGGCAATGGCAGGTGGCTTGGGTTTCCTTCAATGGAAGAGATGCTGGACAAATGCTGCTCCATGCGGGAATCAGCGAATCCGGTCCGAAGAGGCTAAAGGAGGAGAACTGGCTGCATGAGCTGAAGGAGCTGCTGCTTCAGGATGAGAATGAACCGTACGCTCCTCTGGAGCATTCCAAACTGCTGTATGCTTTGCTGGTGGATTTGAAAAGAACGCTGCAGCTGCCGTTGAACCGGGATCATGACATGGAACGGATCAAGCCCGTCCTGCAGCATATCGACAGAAATCTTCACGAGGCCCTGCAGTTGAAGGATTTGGCTGAGGTGATCTCCGTTTCCCCGCAGTATCTGTGCCGATTGTTTCAGAACACGATGCAGCTTCGTCCGATAGAATACGTGAATCAGCAGCGGGTGAATCGGAGCAAGCAGCTGATGTTCAGCGAACGGGACAAGAAGGTATATGAAATAGCGCGGCAGGTTGGCTTTGATAATACGAGCTATTTTTGCTCCGTGTTTCGGCAGGTATCCGGGATGAGCCCCAAGGAATTCATGAGTTTGCACGGACTGTGAGGTTGTCTGGATAAAGGGTATGATTACTAGTCTATACGGACCGTGAGCTGGCATGGATCGTTCATTTGCAAGGACCGTGGGCTCCGTGTAGACTCGGAGTTCAACCCTGGCATTGGTAAAAATAAGTGCAGCGAATGAGGGCTCGAATGGGCGAGTGCAATCAAATGCCAAAAACGGAGCTGTCTATAGTCATAGCTTCAATGACTAGAGGCAGCTCCGCGGTTTATTACCTCAGAAAGTACTTCGATGGAACTGTGTCTTACAGCGGGTCAAGGCGGAACAGCGCTGCGCCATGAGGTGCTACGTTCGCGCAGAGGCTGTCTTTGACGACGGCGGTCTCGCCCGTCCACAGCTCCTTAGCCTGAACAGAGGCAGCGGCGCCTAATGCTTGGAGCGGAAGGCTGAACTCAAGCGGATTCTCGCCGGTATTGAAGCAGGCGACATATAGACAGCCATTTGCTCCGTCGGCTCCCCAGACGATGTGGTTTCCCTCCCTCTTGAGCAATCTGGCGCCCGAGCTGGATTGATGCATCTCCAGCACATCGCGATTGGTAAGCAGCGACAACGTCCATTCGTCGTTGTCTCTCAGCTCTCCGCCAAAGAAAAGCGGAGACCGGAACAAGCACCACAGAGACATCATCGTCAGCTGCTCCTCGCGGGTAAACCGGGTCCAGCGGTCGGACCCGCCGCCATCTACGGAACGAATGCCGATATGTCCCAGCGGCAGCATGTCGCAGTCGGGCCAGCAGCCTTCCGTTGATTTGCCCTGCCATCGCTCGCAGCGGTCGAACATGTCGAGCAGCAGATCCCAGCGATCCCAGAAGTCATCCGTCATTCTCCACATATTCGCGTTTTGCGAAAGGAAATCCGCATACTCGACCGGCGCTGGTCCAGGTGACAGGCTCAGCACCATCGGCCGTCCGCAACGGTCAATCGCGCGGCGGATCAGCTCGATTTCAGGCAGATGCGTATCGTAAAGCCGCGAAGCGGCGATGTCGTCAACCTTCACGAAATCAACGCCCCATTCGGCGTATAACTCGAACAACGAATCGTAGTAGGCCTGAGCACCTTCCTTGGCTGCATCCACGCCATACATATCCGTATTCCAGGGACAAATGGAGTTAGGATGGGCGATATCGCGCGCGGTAACGGTTGTGTTCTTAATCGGAGTGCCCGCATGAACGGCCTGACGCGGTACCCCGCGCATGATATGGATGCCGAATTTCAGGCCGAGCTGGTGAACATAGTCGGCCAGCGGCTGGAAGCCCCGGCCGTTCGCGGCCGAAGGGAAGCGGTTCTCCGCCGGCATGAGCCTAGCATATTCATCCATGACCAGCGGCACGAACGGACGATATATGGACGAATTGGCATCAGGTTCATACCATTGAATGTCAACAACAATCGTATCCCAGCCATACTCCTTCAGGTGCTGGGCCATATAATCGGCATTCCCGCGCACCTCCGCTTCGGTGACAGCGGCTCCATAACAATCCCAGCTGTTCCACCCCATCGGCGGGGTAGGGGCAAATAAATGATGATCCATAATGAGTTCCTCCAGTCCAGGTTCCAAATTTGTGATGAAATAGAATTGCTATCATAAATTAATCATAATATTCTATAACAATAGCTATCTACAACAATTTAGGAACACGCATAGTACAAAATTGCTGTTCTATCTCCTGGAGAAATCTCTAATCGAAGAAAAGCCGGTCATACTGCAGAGCATGACTGCCCGAACGGAAGGACCCGGGGGTCTGTCCCGTGAATTTCTGGAATACTTTGATATAATAGCTTCCTGACGAATAACCGACCTTGCCGGCAATCGTCTCGATGCTCCAATCGGTAGATTGCAACAGCTCGATCGACCGTTCAATTCTTTTCCGGTTAACATAGTCGTTCGGAGTAACGCCGAGATGCTTCGTAAACGTCCGCAGGAAATGGAATTTCGATAAGCCCAGCTGCCCGGCGAGCTGATCGAGGCCGATCATGCAGCTGTAATGCGTATCAAGGAACCGAACGGCTTCGCGGACGGCCAGCGGCCAATGCTCTTGTTCACGGTAGCGATCGGAAGCGGCTCTTCTCAGTTCGATCAAAAACTGGTACACATATGAGGAGGCGACATACGGATCCGTGATATTGCCGCCATGCGCTTCGTCGAATAGCATCTTGAGCCGTTGGATCGGCATACCATCGGGATTCAGATATGGCGTGGTGCCGAGGAGGGAAACAATCTCTTTCCAGAGCGGCAGCGCTGTGCGCGGACGTATCAGTAAAAAATAGAACTCCCACGGTTCCCCGCTTGTCTTAGGGTAATAATAGTGGTGGCTGCTCGGAATCTCGGCGAGAAACGCCCGTCCAGCATCCATTCTCGTAATAGTTCCGTAGCTTTGCTCTGCAGCAGCTTCTTCAACATCTCTATCCTTATCTAGCCCCCCGCGATCCCTGCGTCTAGCATCACCTTTATCCACGGTCTCAAAAACACCCTCCCCTTGAACGGTGTATTGGAATATAAGCAAAGGGCCATCTGTCCGTGTCAGACCATCCCAATAATACTGCGGGTTATCTACAAGCTCATGTCCTACCGCAAACAGGCCGCATAACGGAAGATGGGGAGCGTCGTTAAATCTGAAACCATAGGTTCCCCAGGCTGTTTCTGCTTCTGAGTTCATAACCTGTCGTGCCTCCTACTGGTACTTTCAATTGCTCAACCGTATGACTTCGATGAATTACACTCGTAAATATCCATAGGATAGCATATTTTGGCGATGGAGATGGAGATGGAGTAGTAGTAGTAGTGGTAGAGGAGGAGGAGGAGGAGGAGGCCCTTGCGAGGGATATGTGCGGAACGGACCCTGGTTCCGCTAATTGTCTCTTTTTCGCAAAATCGGAGCGCTAACGGACACAGAAGGCGCTATTTAGTGAAAATGACCATGGACCCCAGTGATTCTACACGAATAAGGTCCACTGTGTCCGTTAGATCTAGAAAAAGCAGCATATTTGCGAAATAGCGGAACCAGGATCCGTAAGAGATCAGCCCAAACCAAGTTACTTTTCGAACACCGATGTCCTAGCAAACTAACGAATCTATTGTCCTCTTCTAGAGTTCTTCCTCATTTGCGCCAACCTTTGCAATACCTAAGGGACCCTAGCTCCGCTAATTGCCGCTTTCTCGCAAAATCGGAGCGCTAACGGACACAGAAGGCGCTATTTAGTGAAAATGACCATGGACCCCAGTGATTCTACACGAATAAGGTCCGCTGTGTCCGTTAGATCTAGAAAAAGCAGCATATTTGCGAAATAGCGGAACCATGATCCGTAAGAGATCAGCCCAAACCAAGTTACTTTTCGAACACCGATGTCCTTACAAACTAACGAATTTATTGTCCTCTTCTAGAGTTCTTCCTCATTTGCGCCAAACTTTGCAATACCTAAGGGACAGCATATCTGGAGCCTGTTAAAGCGTGCGCTCTTTAATGCTGCCTGGTGGCTATAATGGGTTTTTGCCGAGCCACATTGGCATTTCTGCAAAGCCGCATTGGCGTTCTGCCGAGCCACATTGGCATTTCTGCAAAGCCACATTGGCGTTTCTGCTGAGCCGCATTGGCGTTCTGCTGAGCCGCTGTACTGATTAGCCATTAAGGGTGACGGCATTGATTTTCTTGTATTCATTAGGGGTCACGCCAACGATGCGTTTGAACAATTTGTTAAAATAAGCCGGATCAGGGTACCCCACTCCGCAGCCGATCTCATGGATCTTCATGTCGGGGCTTGTTTTGAGCAAATGCTTCGCCTTCTTGATGCGCACCTCGATCAAGTAATCGGTAATGGTCATGCCGGTCTCGTTCTTGAACAGCTTGCTGAGATAGCTGGGGGTCAGGTAGACCATCGAGGCCAGGCTGCCAAGTTCGGTTTGCTGATCGTAATGCTCTTGAATCCAGCGTTTCACCGTTTCAACGGATTTGTCTGCCATTTGCAGGCGGGTTGCCCTGATCATTTCGAGCCCCTTGAGAAAATGAGAGAAGAACAGGCTCTTAAGCTCGGCAAAAGCCAAGCAGGACAGCATGCGCTCCTCCAACTGCTCTTCGGCGGCAGGAGGGTTTGCCGATTTCCATTCCGGCAGTTCCGCTAAGGCCGTATCGTGAATCAATCGGCATAAGGAGAGAATCGATTGCCGGGAAGCTTTGGCTTCTTTTGCCTGGCCGAACAATTTTTCTAAATCTGCTTTGACTAACGGGATATCCAAGATCTGCATATGTTCGCTAAGCTTTTCTCTTATGCTGATGAACCAGTCGGTGAAATCGGGGTCTGGCTGGGGCAGATCGTCATGATGGTAGTAGCTCCAGGCTGAATAATCATATAGCCCGTAATCACATGCCCGAACGGCCTCGCGGTAGGCTTCACTCAACTGGTTCGCCTCGCTATATCCCCGGCTGGAGCCAGCCTGGATGATGCCGATGGGAGCAAGGGCTGGCTTCAGCCGGTGAGCGAGCTGTCTTATCACCTTCGCATCGGGATCATCGGTATAATAACTGACAAGCGCCAGCATGCCATCGTCAGTCTCGACGATATCTACGGTACCGTACAAGCCCGCAACGGCGTCGTTCAACTGCTCGCGGAGCACCTCGATATGGCGGCTGCGCAGCACATGCACAGCAAAGTAGGGCAGCGGCAAATGCAGTTCAGGCAGCTTGCTGCAGAGGGAAGAGAAGCTTTTGAAATAAGAAAGCAGTACCCCGGAGCGCAGGCGCTGCTCTTTTCCCAAGCAGGCTTCCTTTTCTTCGTGCAGCGTATAGAGCAGCTTGAACAGCTGCTTCTTGTTGATCGGCTTGAGCAGGTAATCCACCGCGGAACAACGCAGCGCCTGACGGGCATATTCAAAATCAGTGAATCCGCTCATGATAATGCACCGGATTTCCGGCTGAACAGATTTAAGCCGCTTAATCAGCTCCAATCCGTCGACCAGCGGCATGCGAATGTCGGTAATAACGACATCGATATCCGAGGCCGTGATAAAATCCAGCGCATCTTGTCCATTGGAGAAAACGCCGGTCACGACAAAGGCTTCGTTTTCCTTGGTGATGATTTTAGCTACTCCCTCGCGAATTGAGGATTCGTCATCGACAATAACCATCCGAAGCATCAAATTACCTCCCCGTAACGAATACGATGTTCTTCTTCCAGGAGACCTGTAATTTTTAAAGTTACCGCGGTGCCTTTCCCAGGCCGGCTGTCTACGCTCAAGCTCGATGCGTTGCCGTAGTGCAAGCGTACCCTTTCATTGACATTGCGCAAGCCTATGCCGAATTTATCGATTTTTCCATCAGTCAAGCTGTGGTTCAATTGAGCCAGGGTTTCTTCATCCATGCCGACGCCGTCATCGCGAATTTCGAAGATGGCATCCAATCCTTCATTCCAGGCATTGATTGTGATGGTTCCCGGCTTCTCCTGCTTCTCCAGTCCGTGGAACACGGCATTTTCAACAATGGGCTGAAAAACCAGCTTTATGATCGGCAGATGATAGAAGTGCTGCGGAACCTCAATCCGGAAATCCAATTTGTCCGGAAACCGGATTTGCAGCAGCTGCAAATAGTTGCGGACATGCCGGAGCTCCTGTTCGACGGTTACGGTCTCATCACTGCGCGTAATGCTATACCTCAGCAGCAGGCCAAGCAGATAGGTGAGCTCGGCGACGCGGTCGTCGTCGTTCAGCTCAGCCAGCATGCGGATCGATTCCAGCGTATTATATATAAAATGCGGATTGATCTGGTTTTGAAGCGCCAGCATATCCGCTTTTTGTTTGCTCTTCTCAGTTTCGTACACCTCCTGCAGCAGCCCTTTGACCCGGTCGATCATCCGGTTAAAATGACTGCCGAGCCGGCCGATTTCGTCGTTGTATTTGACCTCAACGTGTACGTCGAGGTTGCCGCGCTGCACCTGTTTCATTAACCGCACCGTACGGGTCAGCGGCTTGGTCAGAGCGTAGGAGATGAAGATGGCTACCGCCAGGGCAAAGAAAACAATGAGCAACGCGGTAATGATAAGGGCGTTGCGGCTTTGCTTCATTGGGGCGAGCAGCTCGGTTAGCGGGATATAGGAAATGGTTTTCCATCCGGTACTGGCAGATGAGCTGTAGACCGAGATGTACGGCTTGCCCTCGATGTCCAGCTCGAAATAACCGCGCGGCCCGGAAGCTTGCTTTAATAGAGCGCTGCCGCTTAAGTCTTTGCCCAGCATAGCGGGATCGGAGTTGTACACGACTCTGCCGTTCTCATCCACGATCCAGGTATTTCCGTGCGTAACGGTGTTCAGCGGCTCGATGATTTCCTCGAATAGGCGGATATCCACATCGATCACGATGATTCCGATGTTCTTCAGTGTACTGACGGACTGGATGGAGCGCATGATGGTAAATACCTGCCGCTGTTCAGAGCCGTTAACCCGAATCGGGTGGGTTCCGAGCAGCACGGGGGAGACGCCGGCCTCGCGCGTCCGGATCTCCCATGCTGCCCGTCTCTCTTCCGGATATATTTCGTTGATCCCGGGCTTCGCATTATAAAAAGTTTTCCCGAAGCGGTCAGTCAAGTAAACGCCGGCAATTTCCTCCTTCATATTTGCCAGATACATCAGAAACATATTGATGCTCGCACTTTTATCCCAATCCGTCTCGCGCTGATCCAGATGCTTCTCGACGTCCTTGTTGTAGAGCGGCAGGATGGTGTACCTCTTCAGGTCGGCGATGTAGCGATCCACTTTATCCATGGCATTGTCGGTCATTTGGCCGGCTGAGCTTGTCATGTTGCTCAGGATCGAGCTGGAGTTCGCCCGGTACGAAGCGTAGCTAACGTACGTAATCGGCAAGGAGATGAGGAATACGAAGATGATGACCAGCTTTTTTTGCATGGACAGGTTAGCGAACAATACCCAGGTTTTGCGGCATAGATAGAAAACGGATGAAATCATAGGCTGCCATCCTCCTGCAGAAATTGCCGGTTATTTTACGGCGCCGCTGGTCACGCCTTCAAAAATGTACTTCTGAAGCACGAAATACAAGACGACAGTCGGCAGCAAAATCAATAATATTGCCGCACTGATCAGGTTCCAGTCAGCGATGTTCACACCCTGAAAGCGCATGAGCACCGTTGTCACCACGCCAAGGCTTTGCTTCGGCATGTAAAGATAAGGCGTGTACATGTCGTTGTAAATGCTGATCGACTTGAGAATGACGAGTGTGGCTGTCGCCGGGGTCAGCAGCGGAAAAATAATCGAGCGATAAATCCGGAATAGCGAGGCACCTTCCGCCATGGCATTCTCATCGAGATCGACCGGAATGTTGCGGATGAACTGCAGGTACAGAATAATCTGAATGACGTCGGCTCCTATATACAGAATAATGGGCGCTCCCAGCGTATTATACAGTCCAAGCTGCTTAATGATTCCGAACGTGGCGACCTGGGTCGTAATGCTCGGAATGACCGTAGCGAATAAGTAGGCGCTAAACACCGCTTTTTTCAGCTTGAAAGTAAATCTGCCCAGCACGTAAGCGACCATGGTTCCAAAAATGATATTGAAGACAAGGGCAACGCAGATCATGATCAGCGTATTGGCGAACCCGTTCAGCAGCCCGCCTCGCTCGAATACGATTTTGAAATTGTCGAAGTTGAGAAAGCTGTCAGGCAGCGCCATTGTGCTTGCCGTATTGAATTCATCACTGGACTTGAAGGAGTTCACGATGATGACATAGGGAGGAAACAGGACGACGAATACGCCGATCAGCAGGGACAAGTATTTGATGATGTCGAGTCCGCTATATTTTTTGCTGTTCATTTCGCGTTCCCCCCTCTGCTAAGGACAAATTGCTGAAGACCTACGACGACGATGACAAAAAACAGCAGGATGATGCTCATGGCCGAAGCCAAGCCGTAATGATTATAGGCGAACGCCGTCTCCACAACGCGCTGCACATAGGTTTGCGACGCTCCGGCTGGTCCGCCTTTAGTAAGGACGAAGGGCAGGTCGAAGACCTCGAGGGCACCGGTGACGGTGAGGAACAAATTCAACTGGATGACCGGTTTCATGTTGGGCAGGGTGATGCGCCAGAAGGTCTGCCAGGCATTGGCGCCGTCGATTTTGGCGGCTTCATAGATATCGCGCGGAATCGCCTGCAGAGAAGCAATATAAATGACCATGTTATAGCCCATGAACCGCCACAGTCCCGTCGAAGCCAGCGAATAGTTAACCAGGCCTGGCGTCCCGAGCCAGCTGGTTTCTCCTAGCTGCGTCAGCCCGACTGCCTGCAGCAGCAGATTTAGCGAGCCTTGCGTCGTATCGAACACGTAACCGAACATGAAGGCGACCGCGACGCCGTTCATGATGTAGGGGAGGAAGAGCAGCAGCCGAAACACGTTTCTCCCCCGCAGGCGGCCGTTCAAGAGAACGGCGAAATAAATCGCCACGATGTTTTGGACGATGCCCATCACAAAATAGGCAAAGTTGTGGGTGAACACCCCGAATATATCGGGATTAGAGAATACTTCCCTATAATTGGCCAGCCCTACCCAAGGCTTCTCCGGGCTATAGCCGTCCCAGTCGGTGAAGCTGAACCAGACGAGCTTCAGAGCCGGATAGTAGGTAAAGAGCAGCAGCAGCCCGACCGGAATGAGTAGAAAAGAGAAGATAATGATGTTTTTCTGCGTTTTATATGACAAGGTTCCGAACATTCCCGTATCCCTTCTTTCTATCCGCTGAATTGACAGCAAAATGGATTATCGCCAGACCGATAACCCATTTTGCATGCTGTTCAAGGTGATTGCCGATTCATGGATGGCAATTCATTAATAACCGAGATCCTTTTTAGCTTTGGCCCACGCTTTATTCCATTTATCAAGGACGGCTTGCGGATCTTTCGCCAGCACGAACTCCTGGGCAATGGCTGGCAGATCGATTTGCGCTTTGTTGGAAATTTCGATGACCTTCGGATCATCCGGCATGCCCTCCTGCAGATCTACTCCTGTTGCCTGGAATTCTGCGAGCTGGGTCAGCTTGGACTCGCGGCCTTCCAGCGGCGAGATGAACCCGGCGAAATCCTCATATCCGGAGTCCTCCAGCATCCAGGTCAGAAAGGCCTTGGCTGCCTCCAGGTTTTTGCTGTCCTTGCTGACGGCGTAGAAGAAGTCCGGGTTCAGGCCGGCCCGGATCTCGCCGGAGTTGTCGAAGGGTAGCGGGAAGAAACCGATATTATCCGATTCGGCTCCCACGCCGATGACTTGGTTAATGACCCAGTTCCCCAGGAAGTACATGCCCATTTTGCCGTTCGCCACGTCTTTTTTGGATTGCTCCCAGTTGGTGGAGTTAATGTCCTTCTCCAGATAACCTTTCTCCGCGAGCGTTCGCAGAAGGGACATGGCCTTGCCGTATCCGTTGTCCATCGAGAAAGGGGCTTCCATGTTGAGTCTCTCATTGGGGAAGTCCTTATTGTTCTCGATAACCCGCGGCAAATCGTAGACCCAGTTCCCCAGCGGCCATTTATCCTTGAAGTTGGAGGAGAGCGGAATAACGCCGTTTTGCTTCAGCTTTTCGCATGCAGCAAGGAATTCATCCCACGTCTTGGGGAGTTCGGTAATTCCGGCATCGGCGAAAGCTTTTTTGTTATACACGATTCCTGAGGTTGAATTCCCCGTCGTAATCCCGTACAGCTTGCCGTCATAAGACTTGAAATCTTTAAATGTGACCTCCGCACTTAGCTCCAGATCGTCGAGCGGAGCAAAATATTTGGGGAGATCCGAGTTGGGAATATCCGGAATGAACATTAAATCCGGCAGCTCACCGCTGGCCATGCGGACTTTGATTTGCTGGTTATAGTCCGTCTGGCTTGCTTCAAATTCAATGGTGATGTCCGGATATTTCTCGTTGAAGCGTTTGACGTAGTCGTCGTATTCTTTGCCGATCATGTCTGTCCGGTTGGTGAGGAAGGTGACCTTTCCGCTCAGTTTATTGGCTGTGTCTTTGCCGGCTGTGTTACTGTCCGAGGCATTCGATGCTCCTTCGTTTATTCCGGCGTTCGTGCCGCTGCTGGTATCTTTGCTGCCGCTACAGCCTGTTAGTATTGCAGTTAGCGCAAAAATCATCATGAATGCAATCCATAAACTGTTCTTTTTCATCCTCATATCGCCCCTCTTCTCATTTATTGATAGCGCTTACAGTTAAATTGTATAGGTATGTTATTTCACTTTAAATGTACTGGATTGTTATTTGTTGTCTTTAATTAACCTATTGTCGGGTTGTTGGTTGAATGGGGAAAAGTATGAATGGAATATTTGTTTTAAGATATATATAACAAAACAATAACAAAAACTATTGATAATGTAATATAATAAATTATAATTCATGAAAATTCTACTATGTTATTTGATGGAGGGCTTATGAGTATTCAACAGCAGGTATTAGATCAGTGGAGTTTTAAAGCATGTGATGAGACGAACTGGCTTTCCGCAGCGGTTCCAGGGACGGTTCATACGGATTTGCTGCGGCATGGCTTGATTCCGGATCCGTTTTACGGGACCCATGAGCATGATTTGCAGTGGATCGACAAGAAGGATTGGGAATATAAATCCAGCTTTGAGCTGCCTGAGAGCTGGGCGGCGGAAATGAATAGAATCCAGCTTATATTTGAAGGGCTTGATACATATGCGGATGTCTATGTAAACGGACAGCATGCGCTGTCTGCCGATAATATGTTCCGAGCTTGGCATATAGATGTAAAGGAGCTACTGCGCGCAGGAAGCAATGACGTTCTCGTCCGGTTCCGCTCGCCGATCAATGAGGATTTGCCAAAGCTCGAGGAGCTGGGATATGATCTGCCCGCGACAAATGACCAATCGGAATTAGGCGGGCTCGGGGAGCGCAAGGTCAGTATTTTTGCCCGTAAAGCGCCTTATCATTATGGCTGGGATTGGGGGCCGCGTTTTGTAACTAGCGGCATTTGGCGGGAGGTTCGTCTGGAGGGCTGGTCGGTTCCGAAAATCAGCGATTTATATATTCGCCAGGACGAGATAAGCAGTGAGATCGCCAGGCTGACGGCAGTAGTGGAAATTGAGGCTGTAGCGGGCTGGAATGGGCGGTTGCGTATTGGCACGGAGGGCATGACCTGGGAGCAGGAAGTTGCGTTAAGGCCGGGGCTGCAGACTTTGACGCTAGAGATGATGATTACTGATCCCAAGCTATGGTGGTGCCGCGGGCTTGGAGAGCCGTCGATGTATGCTTTCCAAGCGTCTTTGCTGCAGGGCGGAGAGACCGTATCGGATCGAACTGTGCGCACGGGCTTGCGCAGTATCGAGCTGGTGCGGGAGAAGGATGAGGCCGGGGCGTCATTTTATTTCAGGCTGAATGGTGTCCGGGTATTTATGAAAGGCGCTAACCATATTCCGAATGACAGTTTCGCGACGGAAGTGACGCGGGAGCGTTACCGTCATGAAATCGCCTCGGCGGTAGAGAGCAATATGAATATGCTGCGTGTATGGGGCGGTGGTATATATGAAGAAGAGGCATTTTATGAGCTATGCGATGAGAATGGACTGCTGGTCTGGCAGGATTTCATGTTCGCCTGCAGTATGTACCCTGGAGACGAGGCGTTCCTGAACAACGTGGCGGCTGAGGCTGAATACAACGTGAGACGCCTGCGGAATCACCCGTCCATCGCTTTATGGTGCGGCAATAACGAGATTGACTCCGCTTGGGCGCATTATGCCTGGGATAAAGGCTGGGGCTGGAAGGAGAAGCTGGACAGCGCTGAGCTTCGTGATAAAATCTGGGCGGATTACGAGGCTGTGTTCCACCGCATCCTGCCCGAGGCCGTCCATAAATGGGCGCCCGGCACCGATTATTGGCCGTCCTCTCCGCTGCGCAGCCTGACAGGGGATGAGAGCCAGCATGCCACTCAGATCACGGGTGAAGGCGATGTTCATTATTGGGGCGTATGGCATGCGGTAGAGCCGTTTGACAACTATAATCAGAAAATTGGCCGCTTTATGAGCGAATACGGTTTTCAATCTTTTCCCGAGCTGAAAACGGTGCTGGAGTATGCAGAGGAAGATCAGCTGGAGCTGGAATCCAAGGTGATGCTTGCTCACCAGAAAAACGGTAGAGGCAATCAGTTGATTAAGGAGTACATGAACCAATATTTGCCCGAACCGAAGGACTTCAAATCATTCCTGTACATGAGCCAGTTATTGCAGGCCCAGGCGATTCAGACAGCGATCGAGGCGCATCGCCGGAATAAGCCTTACTGCATGGGCACGCTGTACTGGCAGATGAACGACTGCTGGCCGGTCGCTTCCTGGGCGGGCATGGATTACTATGGACGCTGGAAGTCATTGCAGTATACGGTACGCCGCAGCTTCCAGGACGTCATGCTTTCGCTCGACGGTACCCGGGAAGGCGAAGTGGCGGTTTATCTCATTTCCGATCGTCAGGAGCCTGTTGCGGGTGTACTTAAACTGAGTCTGTTCGATTTTGACGGCCAACTGCTGCGCGAACTGAGCCGGGATGTGGCTATCGGTGCGGATGCTGCCGATATCGTGCTTCGGATCCAAACTAGCGAGTGGCTTGGCGCCCATGATCCAAAGCGCGTAGTATTGCTGGCTGAGCTGGAGGGGGACGGCACGATGCTAGATAGCAAGCCATATTATTTTGAATCATTCCGCGAAATCGAATGGCCGGAAGCTGCTGTTACGGTAGAGGAAATTCCGGGAAGCGAGGGCACTTCCTTCAGGTTGAAGACAGACGCTCTTGCAAGACAGGTTTGGCTCTCAGCAGAGGAAGAGGGGATATTTACCGATAACTTCTTCGATCTCATTCCGGGCGTGCCGCATACCGTCACATTCCGCCGCCGGAGCTCCGGCCATGCTGCTGCGTTTGTTCCGGGCAAGCCGGGAGCGTTAACGGTTAGATCGATGAGGGAATTCATCAGGTAGAGCTGTACAGCGCTGCATGTTGGCGGTTGGCTGGCGGCTGGCGCCATATATCCTACGAGGATAGTTTGTGCGAATGTGTGATTAGATTGTTAGGGGTTCTATGCAAATGAATGCGTAGCGAGTATACGTGTGTTGTGCCCTCTGTGCTTGAGCGTGATACTGATGTTGATATTGATGGGATAGGACACAGGTTCCGCTATTGGTGACAAAATGCCATAAAATGTTGTGCTTGCGGACACATGATCCTCTATTTGTTGATATCATCGTGAATCTTCGCTACTTTTCATCAAATAAGTGATCTGTGGTCCGATAGACATAGATCTATGTGCATTTTCGGTGAATAGGGGAATCTAAGTCCGTAAGGAATTCGATGGGAAGATGCTGTGTCCTGTTCGGGATATTGAGGATTTTCAATCAAGTCGCCAAACGCTGGACATCGCCCAGGCGTATCTCTCCCTGCATAGGGGCTGCACTGCATGATAGCAGCCGGTCAACTTAAGCAGCAAATCAATGTGCATACGAGGCGGAGATTTCACCCCCCCAGCGGCTTTAGCCACCGGGGGGCTTTTTATAACACATGGGAAAAGCTCGCTAATATGACCGCTAATCAGGACCTGAAGCCTTTGGAAATTACATTGTGTAGATGCACGGCTTACAAGCGGATTACTCAATCAATCCAAGGGATTCATAAACTTTGGTTGAAACGACCCCATTAGGGATAAGGCCATGATCCCGTTGATATTTTTTCAGGGCAGCGGTTGTATCGTACCGGAATTTGCCGTTACAGACTCCGTTGAAGTATCCTGCGCTTTTCAGGCGGGATTGAATCAATTGAACTTCTCCTCCCACGTCCCCTTCGGCCAAAGCCCTGGGATCCTGTTTGGCATTGCCTAGGACATGCCCGTGTATCGTTACTTTGGTGCCGATCGGAATCATGTCATATAGCTCCATCACGTCTCTATTTCGCATCCGTACGCAGCCATGGCTTAAGTGCTGCCCAATGGAGTAAGGCTTGTTTGTGCCATGGATGCCATAGGTTCCCCAGGGGACGTTCAATCCCAGCCAGCGAGGGCCAAAAGAAGGCCCCCAATCGGTTCCTTTGTATATTATTTTGTATTCCCCGACGGGGGTGGGCGTGGACGGGTTACCTACCGCAACGGGATACGTTTTGAATTTTTCCCCCTGTGCCCGGACAATCAGCTTATGGTACTGTGGGTAAATCTCAATCGTATACAGCCCTTCGTCGGCTACGATCGGCAGCGAAGGGTCTTCATGAGCCTGAACGTAATGGGGGAAGGTTCCCCAGCCGCAAAAGACCATTTCCGCAATCATAAGCATACAAACGAATAAAGCCGATCTGAGCGGCATGCTGATTCTGGCAGTAAGTTTTATAGTCATCATTTCACCATAGAATTTAATTTACATATAGTTTGTGCTAAAGTCCGGCTTTCATACGGCTAAAAAAATAGCACAAAAAAGGAGAGCTTCTCGCTCTCCTTCAGCTTGTTGCATACGTATTTAATATCTTATTCAACCAACCCAGCCTGGCGCAGGAATTGGCGTAGCGCGGAGGCAGCCGTCTCGCGCGTTGTCGGCGCAGTTGGACGGAAGCTCTGGCCGCTGTCGCCCATGTCGCCGCTAATGATGCCAGCCGCTGACAGCGATTTAACGCTCTCTACAGCATAACCTGCAATACTGGCTTCATCTTTATAAGCTTTAAGCGACGGATTGGCCGTCTTTAGCTCCGTGCCCGTGAGCTGTAAGGCCCGGGCCAAAATAGCGCTCAGCTCCTGGCGGGTTACATGGACATTTGGCGAGAATTTGCCATCGCCTGTGCCTCGAATCAGCCCAGCCTCGAATGCGGCCGCCACATCGTCTGCATACCAAGCTGCAGCGGGCACGTCCGAGAATGTGACGGAGCCGCTTGCTTGCAGGCCCAGCGACCGGACGAGCAGGGAGGTGAACTCGGCGCGCGTCAGATTGTTCTTCGGCGAGAACGTGTCTGCCGAGGTACCCTCAATGATGAACTTGTTCGCCAGAGCAGTAATATCGGAAGCTGCCCAGGAGCTGGCGATGTCTTTGAATTCTACATGACGTCCGACCGCAGCATATACGGAGAAGCCGGGACGGCTGACCGTAACTAGCGTAGAACCATCTGCCTGCTCTTTAACTACGGAGGCTACGGGACGAATCTTTCCGTTGGATTCGTAGAGTACGCCGGCCTGATTGGCTCCGATTTTGCCGGGAATTGTGAAGGAGCGCTTAATAAATGTGCTGCTTGGCACCTCCACAGGTTTCTTAGCGGAACCCGAAATCCAGTTTGCCTCGAAGGCTGCAGGGGAACCGATGACCGCAGCTCCTGCGGCTTTGGCCGCAAATTTAGATTTGTCCGAATCTGCTTGCGCAATGATGATTTCTAATGCGGCGCCAGCAGGCGCTCCTTTCAGCAGAGATACTGGAATTGCCACGGCAGAGCCTTCAAAACTTACTACTACGGTGCTCTTTGCATTCAGCTTCTGGGATAAAAGCTGAATTTGCTCAGCGTTAAGCCTTACCTCGCTGCTGTGTTTATCATTGCCGGGAACGGGAATGATAATGGCTGCTGTCTCGTTGCCGACCGATCCCAGCACGGAGTTCAAATCATCATCACGGATAAGAGCCGCCGTGGAACTATTTGCATCACCGTTGACTGGAGCAATCACCACTTGCCTTAGGCCTTGTTCGATGACTGCGCTGGCTGCTGCGCTAATGTCGGCAGCTTGTGGTGCGGGGATGTCAGGCGCGTTCGCAGCCGGAGCAGGATTCACGCCAGGAGTTGCTCCCGGAGCACCGCTTGCTCCACCACCACCACCACCGCCACCACCACCGCCGGCGTTACCGCCAGTGTTGCTCGAACTAAGATCTACCCGGAAGGACGTAATGCCCTGATATAAAATCGGCTCATCGCCTTTTTTTGCTAACTCACCACTTGGTGTAAGCTGAGCTGCGACAACGTATATTTTATAAGTTCCGCTACTGAGCTGAGCAGGAGTTAGCGTTGCGTTACCTTGCTCGTCATAAAGATAATACTTGCTGCCGATGTCCGGTATAGTATACACGCCAGGCGCAAAACGCTGATTTAGATCATCCATCATATCACTTGCGAAATAGCCTAAAGTCTCATCCTCCAAGCTCACAACATCAACGACATAATAGTTGGTGTCTGCCGCAGTTAATCGGAAAGATAGCTCTGCGGTTTGCTGGCTGCTTCGTTTAGGATAAACAACCGAATGGGTAAGCTTCACTTCCTGGATTCCGAACCCATTATCGGGCAGCTTGCTGCCTACATATATGGTGAAAGGCAAATGAAGATCAGGCTTGCCAGCGCTGACCAGATTGATCTGACCTTGATAGAAGCCTTCCTTCGCATCGTCTGCGACAGTCAAGTCGAGCCTAATGACGGAAGCCGACTTGGCAGCTGCGGTGATCGTGGTCTTATCAAGCGTGACATCTACCCCTGAACCCGCATCGTGCCACGCTATGGAAGCTTCATAGGCTACATCATAATCCGCCGTATTTTTAAGCTGCAGGTTTTTGGCGGCTACGCCTCCTGGAGCAATGATGCCGAAGCTCGCCGAGGAGTTATAATTAATGACGTTTTTCGGCGAATAATTGGTGTCCAGAATCGTTATCGGCTCCAGAGCCTGCAGCAATGCTGGCGTGCTCGTCGCCTTGCTTGCATTAACGCGCCCTGCGCCCTGCTGGTACACATCGTATAAATCGTTATTCTCATCTCTGATTACATCTGCCGTGTTAGCAAGAGCAGCCCTAATATCGAACGGTGTCCAATCCGGATGCTGCTGCTTGAGCAGGAGCGCTAAGCCAGATACATACGGGGTAGACATACTGGTTCCGTTGTTGCGCAAATATGCCTGATCATAGGAAGCGTTTGGATCGCTTTTGCCATACGCTGGATAAGTGGACAATATATTTACACCTGGGGCCATGACATCCGGTTTAATGCTTAAGTTGGCATCAGCGTTTGGCCCCCAGGAGGAAAAGCTGGCCAAAGTATCGCCTTTGCTAATTAGTGGTTGATAATCCGTTCCAAAAGTAAACTGGAGCGCTAAATCCGGGTTCTCCATCATGGCTTTGACTAATTCGCGTCCTTCTGCGCCCTTCATATCAAAGGTAGGTATAAATAGAGGATTGTCGCCAAGCGTGGTGTCGATATAATCGTCTCTATCTGCGTTAGGTGGATCTAAGTCAGCATCATCCCCGTCGTTGACGCCATTGAAGATTACGATTGCTTTGGCGCCGGATATGCCTGCATAAATCACTTTCTCAGTGAAGGTTAGCTTGCCGCGCGAGGCCAAAACGACTTTGCCGGCAACATCCTTGTTGGCATAGTCTGAGAGACTGCCAAGACCAACGTATACTACTTCATACGGATCGTCACCGAGAATCTGAGCGAAATTCTCCTTGCCGCTCTCCCAGCCTATGGCACGGGGGGCGGATAAACTATAAGTTGCAACCGTCACCGAGACAGGGGTGCCGTTGGCAGCTGTTCCAGTATGATCTACCAAAGCAGCGTCTAGATGGACTGAGTATATTTTGCTGTCGCTCGTAACGGCGCCAACGGCAATTCCCAGCTGCGAGGTTGCGGGCGATCCCATAGAATATTGTCCTGGCCCGGCATTTCCGTTCGCAGAGACGACGATGATTCCGGACAGGACGGCATTATTAATAGCGATGGCATCCGGAGAGTTGACGTTCTTCTCAGCGTCTGAGCCTAGCGACAGGTTGATGACATCCATACCATCCTTTACGGCCCGTTCAATGCCGTCAATAACCTGGGCGGATGTGCCGGACGCCGTTTCGGGATCTGTCAGATCCCGTCCAAGCACTTTGTAGGCATAGAGATCGGCTTCGTAGGCGACGCCTTTTTGGGTAATGTTTGCGGACGTATTGGCCGCTCTACCTACGAGAATGCCCGCGACATGGGTGCCGTGAGCCGTCCCGCCGTACCCGGTTCCATAAGGATCTTCAGCAGAAGTAAGCGGGATCTCTTCATAAGGATCGTTATCGTTGTAGAAAGAGTCGTACCCGCCTTTATATGCATCCTTCAAATCAGGGTGAGTATAATCTACGCCGGTGTCGACGACGCCTACTTTGAGGCCTTTGCCCGTTAATCCTTTGGCCCAAGCGGCATCAGCTCCGATTTGCTTCAGCGGAGTGTCGTCATAATTGATGGCATCAACTGCGGTGGCGGAGGCGATCGGAAGAGCATACCAGGTGCTGTTCTCCTGGATCGATTTGACGCCAGGAATCTCGGCAAGGGATGGAATTTCATTGGCAGGAATTGTTATCTCGAAGCCGTTTAATACCGTGTTGTATTGATAATTCACTTGCAAATCGATGCCTTGGTCCTTCACTTCATTAAGGAAATCCTGCTGTTCATAGTGCACTGCAGATTCTGTCGCCTCAGCAGCAAGCGAGCGAATGCCCATACGGGCGGCATACTTGCCAACGGCGGCAGGCTGTCCTTCGAGTTGTACAATAACACGAACCTTGTTGTGAGAGCTTGTATCGATCTGCGGCGAAATGAATGTCTCTGCGGATTCGGCTGAAGCCGATAAATCGCTGATATGCAGGGGAAGCGAATTTGCTGCCGCAGCGCTGCTTCCGCCAGGAAAAGCCCCGATCAGTAATGCAAAGGCCAGAATAACAGCAAACGATTTACGAATCCATAAACTTTTCTTCAAATAACTCCCTCCACTTGATTAATAGATTTGAAATGAATTCCAGCTTCAATTAGATGTCAGTTGCCAAGTCTATGTTGGCCCCTATACCAATCCTCCTCACACATTAAATGAACGAAACATCATATTTGCTAGTTTAATAGGGGAAAAATACTAAAGAAGATTTTACCATTAGTAATAGATAATTACCATGTCTCTTTAACAGGTTTCTAGTGTAGTAATTTGTATATATTTGTCACAATATCGGATATAATGGAATAACTATACAATTGGGAGGTTTGACTATAAGTTGATAGGATAGCAAGATGCGCGATCTGGATTCCTTACTTCTTGAAATCAGAGCGCGTGCGAAATACGTTTACAAATTAGAAGTGAATACAAAATACATAACTTTTTAATATTTTTTGGAGGTATAAGATGAGCAAAAATGAACAGTCTTCTTCCGGTTATCCGATCTACCGGCACGGGCCGCGTACGAAGGAGTTTCAGCTGGCTTCGGGCGACGCAGAAGCTATGGCTAGAATTGAAGAGCATATTGAGGCACATATTGGAAAAATAGAGGGAGTATACCATGAAATCATCTCGGATTTGGTGCATGTGGATATTTTTATAGTAGCTCCGACTCCAGAGCGGAATTATTATACGCTGGTGACCTGCGGGATGAGCAATCTGCCCATGACTGTACCGGAAGGCGCAGAAAATTTTAAATACGCCGAACTGATGATCTGTTTGCCGCCAACCTGGCAGATGACCGAAGATGCATTCCAGGACGAGAATCATTATTGGCCGGTGCGCTGCCTGAAGCAGCTGGCCAGATTTCCGCATGAATATGACACCTGGTTATTCGCCGAGCATACGATCCCGAACGGCGATCCGGCCGAGCCGTATGCGCACAATACGAAGCTGTCGGGAATGATGCTTACGGTGCCTTCGGTCGTAGATAATATAGAATCTTTTTTTACGCTAACTTTCTCTGAAGATAAGGAGGTGCATTTCTTCAGCCTGCTCCCTCTGTACAAAGAGGAGATGGAACTGAAGATAAACCGGGGGGCCGAGGCCTTATATCCTAAACTGGAAAAGGCGGGAATAAACGAAATTCTGAATCCGACCCGCAAAAATGTTTGCAAAAAAACGTTTTGGATTTTTTAATCTGCTATATATATAGTAGATTCCATAGTATCATCGGCATCATGATGACTGATTTTATTAATATTAAGAAGAAGGTGTCCTGATTTGGAACGTTTCCACCTTTGGGCATTAATCATTTTGATATTCTTGGCTATTCTGTTGGCTATTGGAATTCTGATTGAGAATCTGAGCGCCGGGAGCAGGCCATTACCTCCTCAATCTGAACCAGTTAAGAAGAACAATAAAAGTGAGAAGAATAAAAAGTACCCGACGTGGTTTCATGTTTTATTTGCCATATTGCTGCTTTCCTTCTGTTTGCGTGAGTTAGCGGGATTAGGGCTGTTAATGGTAAGCGGCCCCAAACAGGTAAGCGGAGTAGTTACAGAAATTGAAAAGTCGAGCGGACGGGGAAATAGTTTCCTTAATAAAGTCCATATTGGCAAAATTACAGTGCATTACATTCTGCCGAATGGGATCAAGAAGGGCGAGGTTTATACCATTCAGTACACTCCGCTTACATTGAGACCCATAGGGGTGAAGAGGCTAGGCCATTCCATTATCGAAGAACAATAAGCCAGACCGTTCGCTGCTCATGCTTGAGAACGGTCTGGCTTTCTAGAAGGTATGTCATTTATTCGAATAATTTTCCGTCCTCAATTTGGACGACGCGGTCGCAAAGATCCAGCATCCGCTGGTCATGCGTGACCATAACGGCAGCTTTGCCATGCAGTTTCACTTCATCTGCCAGCATTTGTACGACGTCCCGACCGCGGTCGGAATCCAGGCTGGCCGTCGGCTCGTCGGCAAGAATGATCTCCGGGTCGTTCATCCAGGCCCGGGCGATGGCCACGCGCTGGCGCTCTCCGCCAGACAGGCTGTCCGGATAATGATTCCGCCGATGAGCAAGTCCCAGCCGCTGCAGCAGCTCCTTAGCCTTGGCTTCCGCCATCTTGCGCGGCGTTCTGGCCAGCTTGGCAACGAGCAGCAGTTGATCTATCACCGTCAAATAAGGAATTAAATTGGACGATTGAAACACAAAACCGATCTTGTCCAGGCGAACCTGATTCAATTCGGGAGGAGTCAGTTCGGTAATGTCCTCACCGCCCAAAGAAATCCGTCCACTAGTCGGCGACAGCAGCGCGCCCGCGATGGACAGGAACGTGCTTTTTCCCGCTCCAGATGGACCGACGACCGCT
Organism: Paenibacillus sp. FSL W8-0186; assembly: GCF_037969765.1. Lineage (NCBI taxonomy): Bacteria > Bacillati > Bacillota > Bacilli > Caryophanales > Paenibacillaceae > Paenibacillus > Paenibacillus sp. FSL W8-0186. The sequence continues at coordinate 1,553,458 of NZ_CP150207.1, forward strand.
ACGAACTCTTCTGCTTTTACTGCAAGGGAGACCTCCTTCAGCACTTTTACTGTTGTTTCCCCATCTCCATATACCTTGGTTATATTCTCCATTAGCAATTTATTGTTCATTACGCAGCCCTCCCAATTGCCTCAATGGCATCGACCTTGACAACCCGGTACAGGGACAGTAAGGAGCCAACGACTGCTACGGCAAGGAACAGCACCGAGCAGAGGACAACGAGCCGCGGGCTGAGGTCGAACGGCATGCCAGCCGGCAAGATGGCGGCTACCCCATAGGTAAGCCCTATGCTGACAGCCAGGCTTGCGACGGAGAGCGTTATGACTTGGGAAATAATATTGCGGGCCAAGTAGCTTGAGCTTGCGCCGATCGCTTTTAGGACGCCGAACTGGTTCATTTTCTGAATGGTGATCACATAGAAGAATACCGCCAGTACAAATGCCGCAATTACGAACAGAAAAGCCACCATCATGAGCAGGGAGCCCTGTTCTTCCTTATATCCGGGTATGCCCTGCAGCGCCTGATCCATCGTAATGACCTCGATCCCCGGCACCGATTCGCTTATTTGATCGGCTTTGGCAGCGCCGGCTTGTAGCGCGACGGCGTTATATTGGAGGCCATCGCCGGTGCCGCCTCTTGAGACAGCCGGTTTTATCGTGCCCCATACCTTGAAATTCACGTGGATAACCGGAGAATGGCTGAAGGACTGCCCCTTCGTGAATCCGACGACCTTAAGCTGCTGACCTGACATTTGCTCCTCCAGGACTTCCCCGAGCGCTATACCTGCCTCTTTAAAAGAAATATCGACGACTGCCTCGTCCGGCGCAATCTCATCGACCATTCGGCCTTCGGCGATGGCCGGGGCCAGCATGCCCTCCGTTTCGATGGCAAACAGCGTGGCGTCAAGCTTCTTTGTTTCACCCCCTTTAGTCACGGCGGTCATTTGCACGCCGAGCGGGGCAGCGGATGACCCGCCTGCAAAATCGCGGATTTCCGCAAGCTGCGCCTCCGGCACTGTGGAACGGGTCAGGCGGTGATCCGAATCTTTTTGTACAATTAAGTAATCCGCATTCATGTTCTGAATGGAGGAGGCATTATCGGAGGACAGGCCTTGGGCTAGTCCAGATACAAACAGCACCAGCCAGGCGATCAGCACCATAATTAATGCAATGAGCAAATACCGCATTTTGGCGTGTTTCAATTCTCTTAAAGCAAGAAACATGACAGCTTCATCTCCTATCTCTTATAGTCTGTCTATCAGGTTCTGAATCAACTATAAGAGTTCTCTATGAACGGAATATGAACGGATCATGTCCAGCTAAATGGGGGCTGATGGTCTGACTACCTTGAGTTACGTTAATCGATGCTTTTCTAATATCTTGGCAGGGTGACATGGAACGTCGTGCCTTTGCCAAGCTCGCTGGCCGCTACGATGCGCCCTTGATGAAGCTCAACGATTTTTTGCGTGATAGCCAGTCCCAGGCCGCTGCTGCCTTCCTTGCGGTTCCTGGCCCGGTCTACCCGATAGAAACGGTTGAACACGTAGGGAAGATCCGATTCAGCAATGCCGATGCCTGTATCCTCGATGTCCACATAGCACTCGGCTTCGGTCTGGCGCAGGCGGATTGCGATAGTGCCGCCAGGCTCCGTGTACTTGATGCTGTTCGTGATGAGGTTGATCCACACCTGATGCAGCAGCTTGTCATCACCCGCGATAAACGCTGAAGGGAGGTCGAGCTCCACGGCCAAATCCTTCTCGCGCCAGCTCCATTCCAGCATGAACAGCACCTGTCTGATCTGGGCGGACACATCGAACATCTGCTTGTCCAGAATCGTCTCTTCCTTATCGAGCGAGGCGAGCATCAGCAGCTGCTTGCCGAGCTGGGACATGCGGCGGCTCTCGTTCTCGATGATGGCCAAATAGCGCCTTCTCTGTTCTTCCGGCAAATCCGCCGACTGAAGGGTGTGCGAGAAGCCTTGAATTGAAGCGAGCGGCGACTGGATTTCATGCGATACGTTGGACACGAACTCCTGGCGCATCTGGTCGAGCTGCTCCAGACTTTTTGCCATTTGCATGAAGGTTCCGGCCAGCTTGCCGATTTCGTCCCGTCGTTTCACTTCAAGCTGGATGTTGTATTTGCCCTGGGCCAGTGTTTTGGTCGCCTCGGTCAGCTTCACGATCGGATTTACAATGTAGCGGGTGCTGACAATGACGAACAGAATGCTCAGCAGAATCGAAAGAACGACCAGCACGGCGAAAAAAATCCTCAGCTCTCCGAACAGGACGCCTACGTTAGGCCTGACGAATAAGGCGTAAACCTCGCCTCCGGCATGCAGAGGCACACCGACTGTATTAATCAGCACGTTGTCAAAGAAGCCGGTGACGAACGGCCCCGTTGTAAATTTGGACACGCCATGGTACTCCTCACCCCGGAGAACGCTTTGTACGACGGCGTCATCCAGCTTCGTCTCCCGGAACGGGTCGCCGAAGTAGCTCCCGTGCTCCTGGGACTGTACCAGATACATCTGGTAGCCGAGCTCGCCTACATGGCTGAAGTAGGATGCCGGATCAAGCTCTGGGTTCTGCTCGTAGAAGGTACTGATGCTCTTGGCCATCGCCGTGATTTTCTGATCGTTGAACGGCTTTAGAAGATGCTGATAATACAGGTTGGAGCCGATGAACGCAATGAGAAAGCTTAAAATCATGACGAAGATCGTCGTGATGACGATGCGCAGATACAGCGATTTCATCGGGGCGCGACCTCCAGCTTGTAGCCTACGCCGCGCACTGTGGTAATGCTGAAATCCCGATGACTGTGCCCAAAGCGGTCGCGAAGGCGTTTGATGTGCACGTCTACCGTGCGGTCATCCCCATCGAAATCAGGACCCCATACGAGCTGAATCAGCTCTTCCCGCGTAAAAATCCGGTTCGGATAGCTAGCGAGCTGTGACAGCAGATCGAACTCTCTCATGGGGATCATAAACAGCTTGCCGTTGCTGTGCACCTCGTAGCTTCGCCGGTCGATGACAGTATCATTCAGCCGGATTGTCTCGGCGTTCACCATCTGATAACGGCGCAGCAAAGCCTTAATGCGGAATAGAAGCTCCTTCGGCTCAAAAGGCTTCGTCAGATAGTCGTCCGTTCCGACAGCGAAGCCCCTCTCTTTGTCGACCAGCTGATCTTTGGCCGTAAGCAGGATAACGGGGAAGTCGTAGAATTCCCGAATCTCCTCGCATAGCTGGTACCCGTCTTTGTTCGGCATCATCACGTCAACGATAGCCAGATGGATCTGCCGGGCGGCAAGGCGGTCAGACGCTTCCCCTCCGTCAGCAGCTTCCACGACGGAATAGCCCTCCGCTTCCAGATAAAAACGTACAAGCTCGCGAATATGCGGGTCGTCGTCGGCAATGAGAATATGGATCACGTATTATGCATCTCCTTGTCTGAACTAAGAAAGATAGAGCTGTAAAATGATAATCCAACTGATGCCAATATACCGCAACTTCTTATCTTTTCACAAATGAGGATGCAGGTATGATTGAAGCAGCCTACTTATGCATCTTCGTGGTAGAATAAGGATAATCTAACCAAGATTAAAGGAGGCTCCATGCGCATGAGGATAACTGCCGCCGAAAGAACTGATTTACAGCAAATTTTGCAGCTTCAATATCAGGCTTACGAGAGTGAAGCCCATATTTATCAGGATGACCAAATACCGCCGTTAACGCAAACGCTGGCGGATTTCATAGAAGAATCGCAGTCGCATACGATATTGAAAGCCGTTCTGGAGGACGGTATGATTATCGGTTCGGCAAGAGCCCGCGAGGGTAATGGAACATGTTATATTGGAAAAGTCATCGTCCACCCCGATTACCAGAATCGGGGGATCGGCACAGCGCTCATTCGGGAGCTTGAGCGGCTATTAGCCCACTGCGCAAGATTCGAGTTGTTTACCGGACATCGGAGCGAAAGAAACCTGTACCTGTATCAGAAGCTCGGATACAGTATTTATCGCACCGAACCGGTACATGAGCGGTTAAATCTCGTCTTCCTGGAGAAACTGATGTACCAGGATGGAAGGGACGAGCTTTTAGCCGCATTCCAGGATTGGATTGCTTTTGCAGTCCAGCTGAAAGAACGGGAGGAAGCTTATTGGAACCAGCCGGTCGCTCCGGGTAAATGGCCGCTTCGAGCCGTTGTCAGCCATATCATGCTGTGGGATAAGTATTTCTATGAACATGCCATCGACAAGATCTATAGACAGGAGCCGCTGACCCTTCGGCATACCGACTATGATGAATTCAACCGGAAGGCGCAGTTGTACGGCGAACAGACAAGCATCGCGAGTTTGGCCGAGCAGGCGATTTTCTACAGAGAGAAGATCATAGCTGCCATCCGATCATTAACGGACGAATCCTACAATAAAGAATACATTGATGCGGACGGGCACCCGTTTTTCGTAACGCAATACTTGAAGGATTTCATCCCGCATGACCAGCACCATATAGCCCAGATGGAGGAGAAGCATGGAGAGCAGCGTTAACCTGTTTCGGGAGGCCTGCCGTAAAGGCTGGAGCCTTGGAAAAAAGCTTCTGCGGACGATTTTTATCGTCATCATGATCTTATTCGGCGTGCTCAGTTTATTGCAAATCGCGTTCGCCCTCATCCTGTGGCTGGACTCCATCGGGACTTAAAGAACAGACAGGAGGCAAGATCCATGAAGCATGTGATGCGTATAACCTTAATGGCCATAATCATATTTATGCTTGCCATTTCGGCAGCCTGCGCGCCAAAGCAAGCCCCAAATGCCAATCAGGGCTCGGAGGCGCCGGAGCAATCCGGGGAGCATGTCCAGCAGCCTGAGAACGGAGCAAATCCACAGGAGAGCGGCAATAATAACAGTCACGGACAGGAAGAGGATTCTGTCCGGGACATGCTGGAACAGCTAAGTACGGCGGAGAAGATCGGCCAATTGGTTATGGTCGGCGTGGAAGGCACGGCACCGGATGATACGGCTCGCCAATTCATTGAATCCTACCATGTTGGCGGATTTATTTTCTACAAGAACAACATTAGCGATACCAAGCAGGCTGTCGGTTTCATCAATGAGCTTAAGAAAATGAATGCGCATAACAGGGTGCCCTTATTGCTCAGCGTTGACGAAGAAGGAGGCCGGGTTTCCCGGATGCCTGAGCAATTCCAAGCGCTGCCCGCTGCGCAGACCATCGGCGCTTCCGGCAGCGCCGAACTGGCTTCCGGCCTCGGAACGGTAGTTGGCAAAGAGCTTGCGGGATTCGGGCTGAACATGGACTTTGCCCCTGTAATGGATATCAACAGCAATCCGGATAATCCGGTGATCGGGAGCCGCTCATTCGGCAATGACGCAAAGACCGTCAGCGAAATGGGAATTGCCATGCTGCAAGGGATCAAGCAAGAGGGAGTCATTCCTGTGGTCAAGCATTTTCCCGGGCATGGCGACACTTCGGTGGACTCCCATTTGGGCTTGCCTGTGGTCGAGCACGATATGGAGCGGCTGCGGAAGCTGGAACTTGTGCCCTTTGCTAAAGCGATGGAAGAAGGGGCGGACGTCGTGATGGTCGCTCACTTGCTGATGCCGAAGCTTGATGCCGAACAGCCCGCTTCATTCTCTAAAGCGGTCATCCACGATGTGCTGCGTGAGGAACTGGGCTTCGAAGGCGTTGTCGTGACTGACGATATGACGATGGGAGCGATCGTAAAGCACTATGACATCGGAGAGGCGGCCGTGAAATTCATTCAAGGCGGGGGCAATATCGTACTGGTTGGACATGAGCGGGAACGGCAGCTTGCGGTAATCGATGCCCTGACTGCGGCCGTCAAGCGTGGAGATATTCCGGCAGAGGTGCTGGACGAACGGGTATACACTATTTTGAAGCTGAAAGAGAAGTACGGATTGAAGGATGATCCGGCCTCCGGCCCCGATATCGAGGCTATTAACGAAGAGATCACGGATATTTTGACCAAATATAAAATCAAGACAGTCAAATGACGCCCTCCTTGCCCTATTTTTACCAGGCGCTGGTATGTCAACAATTGTAACTTTCCGACTTCACAGAACGTCTATAGCCTGACAGGACATAACCTGGCTTAAGGAATTGTGTTTGGACAGGAGGAGGCATCACAATTGCATGATTGGAGAGCGCTTGGATACCCGAGCAAATGGATACTGTACCTGATTCTGTTTATCGCCACACTGATCGGCATGAGATATGTCGTACTTACGCAGCTGCCGGAGGGAGGGAGACCTCCGTATTTATTTATGCTGTGGAACACGTTTTTGGCATGGATTCCACTTGGCCTGGCGATCGTGTTGGATATGGTCAGTTTACTGAGGGGAAAGATGCTGAAGCTGTTGCTGTTCCTTGGGGTCGGGCTGCTGTGGCTGTTTTTCTATCCCAATGCCGCTTATTTGATTACGGATCTGCTGCATCCGTTTAACCGCTATCCTATTTCTTCCGGTATGGGAATTCGGTTCTGGGAGGAAAATTTGTTCTGGGATCATTTATTTACGATACTTTTCGCCGCAATGCTCGGGCTAGCCATCGCCACGGCCTCTTTAGCATCGGTTCATGCGCTCGTGCGCAAATATTTGGGAACGGTTATGGGCTGGATATTCGCTATTGCCGTTTTGCTGCTTAGCAGCTTTGGCGTATACATAGGAAGATTCATTCGCTGGAATAGCTGGGATGTGCTTCAAGACCCTGTACGTATCGTAGGCGAAACAATCATATATTTGATGGATTTCGAATATTTGCGGCATGCGATCGGGTTCTGCAAATGGATATTCCTGATTACTTTATTCTGTTATGTGGCTGCTTATTATTTTGGTATTGCCCAGCAATCGCAGAGTAACAGATAAACGTACTCAATTCTCCTCCATCCGGGTATATACTTCGATTTACAAGCTCTTCAAGGGCGGGAGCTTGCGGCTAATCATCTGAGCCCAAGGAAGAAGGAGTAGAAGAAGGATTGTAAGTGAATAGGGGGCTGGAGGCATGAATATGTACACCAAACGGGAGTGCAGCCAAGGAATTCCCGTTCTGGAAAGTCCGCGTCTCATCTTACGCCGGATTACGCCGGAAGATTGCGAGGATCTGCACCAATACATGATTCATCCGCTAGTACAGCGCACGATTTCGTTTGAGCCGCAGACCTTGCTGTTTCCGGCCCGGCTGTACCGTTATTTTGCGGCATGCTACGAGGGTCTCCGCGATCTCCATTGGGCTATTGAATCGAAGCAATCCCGCAGCATTATAGGGGTCTGTTCTCTGCAGCACTGGGATCGTCTCCAAGGCAAGGCCCGGCTTGGCTATTTGCTGTCTCCGGCATGCTGGCGCCAGGGCTACGCGACGGAAGCTGCCAGATCGTTAATTCATTTTGGTTTTGAATCCTTGGAACTCAACCGGATTGAAGCTCGCTGTTCGCAGGCGAATCCTGCATCGGAGCGCGTTCTGCAAAAATGCGGGATGGCCTATGTCAAAGCGGTGCCGGCTGGATCGGGGAAACGAGGGGAAGAAGAGATGCTTATGCTGTATGCGATAAACCGGGGGTAATATTGCGGATAGGTTATCAAATGACATGGTTTGTTACATAAATGAAATATTACTGTGATCGTTCTCTAACAGTAAGGGGGTACACTTAATACATGACCCCCTTTTGAATATATTTGTCTTTGGAACCCAACGCCGTTCGTATGGGTTCTCTTTTTTTGCCTTTAGAACAAATTTACAGTGGAACGGTTTGTTTGGTTTTGTTTTTGTAATATACCCATTCGGTGAAGCCAATTTCCTTGAGGCGGGCGGCAACGAGCTCCAGCTCATCGGCTACGCGGGAAGGCACATGGGCATCTGATCCGAAGGTGACTTCGACCCCGAAATGCAATGCTCTCTCCAGAATGGAATCCGAGGGGTACCAGCCTCCGGACAGCTTCGTCTTGCCAGAGGTGTTGATCTCTATGGCAACGCCCTCCTCGGCAATGACCTTAAGCGTCTCATCGATCGCTTCGGCTGCAGGAATGTCCGAGAACGCAGGATAGTTGCCCTTCATGGCATCAATATGGCCGAGAATCTGGAACATGCCGCTGCGGGCCGATTCCCGAATTAAGGTGTAATAGGCCTCTTTGTCGGCGATGCGCTGCTTCTCATTGAGCTTCTTCCAGCGATTTTTGTTGAAAATGCTGACGTTGCCGACACTATGAACCGACCCGATGACATAATCGAACGGATACTTCGCCAGCGTTTGGCGGTAGATTTCGGCATGCTCGGGGAAAAAATCAGATTCGATTCCGAGCAGAACGTCGATTTTTCCTTCGTATTCGCGTTTTAGCTGAAGGACTTCCTCGACGTAATTACTAAGCTCCTGCTTCGCCATTGCAATCTTCGGGAATGGCTGCTCCTCCGGACTGCCAAAATACGGAGTGTGATCGCTGATGCCGATAACGGACAGTCCCTCTTTGATTCCAGCCTCGATGTAATCGCGGATGTTGCCGTCGGCATGTCCGCAGCGGAAGTGGTGGGTGTGCAGATCGAATTTCATGCTGATGCTCCTTTTTTAGATTAGAATAGGTTACTCGGAACCGATGAAATGGGTTTCAGGCATACCTTTTAAATCGCCTAGGAATTGCTGCATTGCCGAATTGATATATCGGCCTGATTTATAAATGACGCCGACAGGATGGCTCGTTTCCAGCTCGGGGATGGGGACGTTGAACAGTGAACCCTGGCGGAGCTCCCGCATCACGGATTGCTTGGAAATGATCGCCGCGCCCAAATTGATTTCCACCATTCGCTTCACTTCCTCGCTGCTCGACAGCTCCACGACGATTTCAGGCTCTATGGCATGCTTGCGGAAGACCTCGTCGACGAAGCGTCTGCCTACGGTATCTGGAGACAGCATGATCATGGGAACCTCTTTCAGCATGTCCAGCGTGGGGAATTTCGCCTGAGCCAAAGGGTGAAGCGGAGATACGACGAGAGCGAACGTATCGTAATACAGTACGGACGCATGAACCTGTGGATTATTCTCGATCAAATAGCCGATGCCGATATCAACGAGACCTTGCTCGACATTTTGATAAATTTGCGAGGAGGGCATAGATTGAATCGTCGTTTTGATCAGAGGAAATTGATCTTGGAAATAGGATAGAATCCGCGGCAAAATTTGTATGGCGATTGAAGTGGTCGTGCCTAGCACGATATGTCCCTGCGGGATGTGCTCCATATCGGACAGCTTCTGCTTCAGCTCTTCGACAATATCAAGGATAGCCTCGGCACGCTCCAGAAATACCTGTCCGCGATCGGTCAATTTCACAGGCTGATTGCGGTCGACAAGCACTGTATTGAACTCGTCCTCCAGGCTTTTGATTTGCGCGGAAACTGCGGGTTGAGTCAGGTTGAGCATTTCCCCCGCCTTGCGAAAACTTTTGGTCTTGGAAATCATAAGCAGCGTTTCCAGTTGGCTTATGTTCATCCGAACTCTCCTTTCGCAGCTGTTTGCCAGCTTATTTTGATGCCACGATGGCGAACATGTTCATTTCATTAATTATAGGGGATGATCCCTTCATAACGCAATGCAAGGCATGGCCCCTACTGGAAAGCGTCGGCTGAGAGGATAAAAATGTATAACCCAACAAATTGCATTATTCGATTTTTAATGACTTATTGGTAGGAATAAAGTATAATGTTGTACAAGTGAAAAAACGGGACTTTTGTAATGAATTAATTACTTCCAAGTGTAAAGGGGCGCATAAATAGTGAAAGCGGAAGTGATAAATCCTTTTCTGGAATCCGCACGGTCGGTTATTGAGCAGGTTATTCAGGTTTCACCTTCTACGGGAAATCTTGGAGTCAAGGACATTATTCCGAAGCATGACCATATATGGATACAAATCGGCATGACCGGGCACTACAGCGGCATGGTCGTGTTCGGCCTCCAAGAGACAGTCGCTTTGCGGATCGTCTCGGCCATGATGGGCGGATTTGTACTTACTGAAATGGACGAAATGGGTCAAAGTGCGATTTCAGAGCTTGGCAACATGATCAGTGGAAATGCCAGCACGATTTTATCAAACCAAGGCTACGCCGTCGACATCACTCCTCCCCAAGTCATCAAGACCGACACAGCCATGAATGACGCAACCCCTCGCAAAGCTTTATGTATCCCACTGCTGATGGATGGCATAGGAGAACTGGATATTCAAGTCATGATCTCTTAGAATAAGAATAGCATTTACGGAACCGGGAACTAGCTCTGAAATTGCGTTTTTGGATGCTGGTTCTTTATTTCTGTCCGGGCAATCTTTTTAGAAGAGAGAGGACGATAACCATGTCGTTACAAAATCAGGTCGTTGTCGTTACGGGAGCTTCAAGCGGAATAGGAGCATTGACGGCCAGAATGCTGTCGGAGCGGGGTGCGGACGTCATCCTGGCAGCTCGCTCGGCCGATAAGCTGGAGAAGATCGGAGCGGAGCTTCGAGGCCCTTTCAAGCTGCTGACGATGGATGTAGGAGACGACCTGTCCGTGGCTGACGGTTTTCAAGAAATTTTCGCACAGTATGGCCGGGTGGACTGCTTATTGAACAATGCCGGCTACGGCAAATTTACATATTGCGACGAAATGCCGCTTGCAGAATTTTCCGCCATGATGAACGTAAATTACATGGGGGTTGTAAGATGCACCAAGGCTGTTCTTCCTTATATGAAGCAGGCCCGTGCCGGACGGATCGTCAACGTCGCTTCCCTTGCGGGCAAGCTGGGCACAGCGAAATCGACGGCCTATGCGGCCACGAAGCATGCCGTCCTGGGCTTCAGCAGCGCGCTTCGTCAGGAGGTCCGGGAATATGGCATAAAAGTAACAACAATCAATCCAGGGCCGATCGACACTCCGTTTTTTGATTTGGCTGATCCTACCGGTCATTATGTGAATAACGTGAAAGGGCTCATGCTGAAGCCGGAACGGGTCGCGAGAGCGATTGTCGCTGCCGTGGAGAAAGGGCCGGTGGAAGTGAATATGCCATGGGCTTTCGGAGCGGGCGCGAAGTTTTATCAGTTGTTTCCACGTCTTGCGGATAGGCTGAGCTACCGGATGTTAAATAAGAAATAGAAATTGGACCGGCTGGATTCAGCCGGTTTTTTTAAGGCTTGCGGTCCTGGAATAAAAATCATGGCGAATTTGGTGGGATTTGCTGTTATCGCATATAATGAAAGATATGACTTTTACGTGAGGATGAACAGAGATGAATACGACAAGTTTTGCTGGATTAGGTATCGAGGAGCCGCTGCTGTCCAGATTGGCGGAATACGGCATTAACGAGCCGTCGCCAGTACAGGCGGAGAGTATTCCTGCAGCGCTGAGCGGCCGTGATGTGCTGGCCCAGTCACAGACAGGAACGGGAAAGACGCTGGCTTATTTGCTGCCGGTGCTGCAAAAGATGAATACTGCGGAGAAGACGCTGCAGGGAATCGTGCTGGCGCCGACCCAGGAGCTGGCGATGCAAATTTACCGTGAAGCCGAGAAATATGGCGAGACGCTGGGCGTAGGTGTCCAAGCCCTGATCGGCGGAGCGGCGATCAAACGTCAGCTGGAGCGGCTGAAGCAGCATCCGCAGCTTGTAGTCGGAACGCCGGGACGAATCCGCGAGATCTTGGCTTTGCGCAAGCTGAAATTGCATACGGTGCGCATGGTTGTTGTCGATGAAGTGGATCAAATGTTCCAGCTTGGCGGGACAGCTGATGTGGAGCATATTTTGCGGGGGACGCTGAGGGAACGGCAGTTGATGTTCCTGTCGGCTACGATCAATGGAGAAATCAGGAATCTGGCCGGAAAGGAGATGACGGACCCCGTAGAGATCGGTATCGAACCCGAGCAGCGTACCGCCAAAAGCCTGGAGCATATTTATTTTCTGACGGAGGAACGCGATAAAATCGATATGCTGCGCCGAATCATCCGGCATTATGATCCGTCCCGGACGATCGTGTTCATTAATCATACGGATAATATTGCTGAAGTCGAGGCAAAGATCAATTACGTCGGCCTTAACGCCGGAGCATTGTACGGGGATGCCGACAAAACGGTTCGGGCCGCAACGCTGCGCCGTTTCCGCGAAGGGAAAATCCGCGTTCTTATCGCCAGCGATATTGCAGCCCGCGGACTGGATATCGAAGAGCTTGAACTTGTTGTCAATCTTGACCCTCCGCCGGACACGGAGCATTATGTGCACCGCGTTGGCCGAACGGGCCGGATGGGGCACAAGGGGCTGGCCGTATCAATCATTTCACCTAAAGAAGAGTTCATTATTCGCAAATTTGCGAGGGAACTGAGAATTACGATTTCCGCTCGGGAAATGTATGCAGGCAAAGTCATTGAGCCGAATGCATCCTCCAGCGGGCGAAGCAAGGCGACTCCAGGGAAAGGCCGGGTTTCAGGCTTATCCGGACAAGGTACCGCTAAACATAGCGGTGCCAAGGAGGGGACTGCCAAACGAACGCCTGCTGTACGAGCAGCCGAGGGGAGAGAGGTTGTATCCGGGAATGCCTCCGGCAGCACCGGGGGGGCAAAACGGGCCGGCACAGGAGCGGTAAAAGGAAACCGCACGAATGGCGGGAGAAAAAATGACCGGGAACAGGACCGCAAGAACAAAGGCGCTCCCCGGTGGCTGAAAGAGAAGCGGAACAAAGAATAGGAATCAAGCAAACAGTATTAAAGAAAAAGGAAGCATTAAGCATTAGGCGTTAAGAATTGAGGAATGGGGGGAACGGTTGTGAGTGAAACGCCCGTTTTGCAGGTAGAAGAACTAAGCGGGGGCTATAGCATCGGTCGTCCTGTGCTGCACGACATTCAATTTGATGTGCAGCCTGGTGAGATGGTCGGCCTGATCGGGCTGAACGGTGCGGGCAAAAGCACGACGATGAAGCATATTTTGGGATTGATGACGCCTCATCAGGGCGGCGTCGTCGTTCAAGGCAAGACGCGCAGCGAGGAGCCAGAGGCTTATCAATCCTCTTTGGCTTTTGTGCCAGAGTCGCCCCTGTTGTATGAAGAGCTGACGGTAAGAGAGCATTTGGAGTTCGCGGCCAGAGCCTACAATGTGGAGCAGAAGGATTATGAGGAGCGATCACAGCGGCTGCTCAAGCTCTTCCATATGGAGGAGAAGGCGGACAGCCTGTCGATGCACCTATCCAAAGGTATGAAGCAGAAGGTCATGATCATGTGCGCTTTCGTCGCCCGGCCTCCGCTCTACATTATTGATGAGCCGTTTTTGGGACTGGATCCGCTGGGCATCCGCTCCCTGCTGGATTTCATGATGGAGATGAAAGAGAGCGGGTCTTCGATTCTGCTCAGCTCGCATATTTTATCAACGATTGAAAACTATTGCGACCGGTTTATCGTACTTCACAAAGGCAGAGTCATCGCCCAAGGGACCCTGAATGAAATCGCCGAGCAGGTCCAGATGCCGGGCGCAACGCTTGAGAACATGTTCTATGCCTTGGTCAAGGATGGGGAGTAAGAGATGGAACTGAGGGCGCTGCGCAGCCGGCGCAAATCAACGTTCTGGGGTCAGATCATCCCTTACCTGCCTTATGTATTTCAAAGTGGAGTCGCGGTCGTGCTCCTCATATTGTGCATTGTATTCTCGGCATGGTACACATCATTCCTTCAGGCGCTGCCTCCGGATTTGCCCGTCCGCTGGATTATGCTGCTTCTGCTTGGGCCGCTGACAGTATATTCCGGGTTTCGAACCTATGTACAGCCGGCGGATGTCGTTTTCCTGCTGCCGCAGGAATCGAAAATGCAGCAATACTTGTCTCCGGCGTATTTTAGCGGGGTAATTTACAAGCTGCTCGGACTCTTCCTGATTGCCGTTACGGCATGGCCGATGTATGCCAGAAGCGGGGCAGCTGCCGTTCCGTTATGGGCACTGCTGCTCGTTCTGCTGCTCCTGAAGGTGCTAAGCGCCTACGGAGCCTGGCAGGAGATTCGAATTTCGACGTCCCGGGCCAGAATGGGCTATCGTCTGCTCCGCTGGTGCTTTATTCTGCTGATGCTTGCGGCGTGGATCTGGCTGCCGGATTGGTGGAAGAGCCTGCTGTTCATGCTGCTGCTGGGCGCGAATTACGTTCTTGCCCTGCGTTTTCCGATGAAGCATGCTGTCCCTTGGGAGAACTTGATTGCTAACGAGAAGGCGGGAGCAGCCCGGACGATGATGATTCTCGGCTGGTTTGTGGAGATACCGGCGGAAGGACAGAAGGTCGTTCGCCGCCGCTGGCTTTCAATGGCGGGGAACCGGATTCCTTGGAAGCCGGGAACCTCGTATCGTTATTTGCTGACGAAGACTTTTGTCAGAAGTGAACTGCTGGGCATCGTCACCCGTTTAACGCTGCTGGGGCTGCTGATCGTATATTGGACGGGACACTCCTGGATTGGGGCAGCGGTTTACCTGTTCTTTATTTTTATTATTGGCACACAGCTTTCCGCGCTTCGCTATGTCCACCGGGATTCTCCGGCTGCTTCCTATTATCCGATTATGCAAGGGGTAAGGATGAAGGAAGTGCTGCGGCTCATTACGCGGCTGCTGTTTGTTCTGGCGGTTATTTTATGGCTGCCTCTGCTGGCGGCTGCGGCAGGCTCCGGTTCAAATCTGCTGATTACCTTAGGCGGACTGGCCGCAGGCATGCTGCTTGTGCTGCTGCTCCGCGCGAACTGGACCCGTAAATGGAGCAGCCTGGAAGAGGATGAATAGAAGCAATTAAATAGGTTTCGCTTAACATCAAAACGCCCTGCAGCTGCAGGGCGTTCTGTATTCCATTCAAAGAGTCGTGGATCAAATAACAAAGGCACGGCTCACAATGACTAACAAAATAAATAGTACGAGGATCACGCCTGTGCTGGTTCCAAATCCAAACCCGCCACAGCTGCCACAACCGCCTCTTATTCCGTCGCTCATATACATTCCCCTTTCCATAATGACATGATGTAAATGTCTACATCGTATTGTATGTCAGGGGGGCTTAGCATGCTTGGGCGATTGCGCAGATTTCAGAGCACGATATTAGCCTTTCAAGTCCAGTACGGCTTTGTAAATGATGTCGAACAGCTCTTCCAGATTCTCTTCGGCAATGCAGGAGAAGGCGACGCGCAGATCGTGATCGCCAAGGGCGATGGTTCCGACGCCATATTCCTGAAGCAAGCGTTGACGAACCTCCTCCGCTTGAACTCCCTTCAGCTTAAGACACATGAAGTAGCCCGAGTTGAACGGGTAGTATTCCCACACATCAGCGTACTTTTCGCTGTCGAGCAGGGATTTTACCTTGTTGGCCCGGCCTTTCATAATATGGAACTTCTCTTCCTTCTGCCCTTCGAATTCCGGCGACTTCAGCGCATGAAGGATAAATGTTTGCGACGGGTGAGAGCAGCTCGAGACGGTGGCGCGGATAATGCCGAGCGTTTTCTGTTCCAGAGCCGCAAGAACCTCCTTGCTCTCTGCTGCAAAGGTGATGAAGCCAACACGGAATCCCCAGACGTATTCCTCTTTGGTGGCGCCGTCCACTTTTACCGGTAAAATGCGCGGGTGGAGTCCAGCGAGCTTGCCGAAAAGGGATTCGGACAGGGAGTCCTCAAAAAATAGCCCGAAATAGGCGTCATCCGTAACGACCACGACGTTGATGCCCGCTTCCGCTGCTTCCAGGATGGCGGCTACAATCTGCTCTCCTTCTTTGGCACCTGGCGTGTAGCCGGTCGGATTGTTCGGGAAATTAAGAACAACAACGGCTTTGCCTTTGTCTTTTTGCGCAAGAAGAGACTCGCGGAGACCCTCGCTGTTGAATTTCATATCGTCCGTGAACAGTGGATAGTTCACGATGTCAGCATGACGGCGGATGCCGAAAGTCAGCTCATAGTTCTCCCAATTTTTGTCCGGATAAATCACGGCGTCCCCCTCGTCAACGAACAGGTCCGCAACGATGCTGAGCCCATGCGTCAACGCATTGGTTACTACGGGGTTGCCGAAGCTTTTACCGTCAAGGGAAGGATTCTCGCGGATCATCTTCTCGCGCCAGACGCTCCTAAGCTCGGGTTTGCCGGCAGGGGGAGCGTAGGGGTACAAATCCTGCGGCTTATAGGCGGACAAGTTGTCCTGAATGACAGCAAGATGCATCGGGCCGCCGTTCTCCGTGGCAATTCCGATCGTGGCATTGAACTTCTTTGCAAGGCTGGAGGCTTCCGCAGATTGGCTGAGTATTCCTTCCTTCGGAAAATAAATCTCCTTGCCCAGCGTGGACAACATATCGTATAAATGGGCGTTACCTGCTTTAAGACTTTCGTTCAACTGCTCCGCAAGTGGATTCATTGCGTAATCATCCTTCCGATCAGTTTGATATAATGGTTAGCTTCCGAATTTACTGCCTAACATTATATCACTTTGACTGTATAGAGTCGATGGATTTCATCTTAGCTCCCGGCATGATGAGGACAGTATTTATGCATCAGCTCTACGGTCTCCTTGTCTAACTCCCCGCCTCTCTTCTGAAGCCCTTGAAGAACATCCTCGAATTTATGGTCATTCAGGTTTTGTCCGAACTTGAATTTGGCGCTGATCTCCTCCGGGACGATACGAAACAATGCGACCGCCTTCAATTGCCCGGCGTACTTCGGATCTTCCGGATCGATAGGATTGTATCCGCCTTCCGGCTGAAGCTTCTTCATGAACAGCGTGAAGGCATCAGCCTTCTCCCGCAAATCGCTTACGGCTTCGGCATGCCCCCGAACCATGACACTTTTGAAATAGGCAGAGGCTGGACAAGCCAGCAGCGGATCAGTGAAGTAGGATGGAATAATCGCATATTCCTTGGCTACCGTGAAGCTGACTTGCGGATTTGCCTTTAAATGCTTCATTTTCTCCCCGGCGAGACTGCCGTGGAAATAAAAATAGCCGTCCCCATATACAAAATTCAAAGGTGTAACCCGGCAAGCGCCGTCGCTGCCTACGGTTCCAAGAAAGCCGAAGCTCATCTCCCGCAGGAATTCGGCAATTTCCTGCTTGTTTTCGCTCATCGAAAATTCTTTTCTTCTCATCAGTCCCATTTTCCCTCCATACTATTGTCTATTAGCAGTTTCAACTTAGTTTAGCGGCTCGATTGACAATAAAAAAGAACCAATTTACATTAAAATTATTGGTCCACTTTACGGAGAGAGGTTGTTAGCTGTGGATTTTATTTTACCGATGGAGAAGCACAGCAAGCTGTATCGCTATAAATATTTGGCGCTTTATCATGCGCTGCGCGAGGCCATTCACGAAGGCACCCTTCCCGAGGGTACCCGCCTTCCCTCTACGCGTGAATTAGCCGCGTTTTACGGCGTATCCCGGGGCAGTGTCTACCAGGCCTACGATATGCTGCATGGCGACGGTTATATTCGGTCAGCTGCGGGGAGCGGCACATATGTGTCCGGTGCGGCTCCCCAGTTAGCGGAGGAGCCGCGCAGAGGCGCGGAGATCGAACTGTCGGCATGGGGACGTACTCTAACGGGCCCGCTGTCTGGGATGAAAAAGACGTGCCCAGATATGGGCGGCATGATCTCATTTACCGACACCGGCCCCTCCCTGGATCTATTTCCGCTTGCCGAGTGGAAGAGTGCGATTGCCGCCGCGGTCCGGGAAGAGCTCGATGCCTCCGCTCTGATGCTCGAGGATGCGGCTGGCGATATCGAGCTGCGCGAGGCGATCGCGGCTCATCTGCGGCGCAGCCGCGGCATTGCGGCAGATGCGGAGCACATCTGCCTGTTCAATGGCTCCATGCAGGCGCTTGCGCTCCTGACCCAGCTTCTGCTGGATCAGGGCGAGCCGGCGGTACTGGAGAACCCGTGCTACACGGGGATCTCCAGAGCCGTCGCCGCCTGCGGAGGCATCGCCGTCCCCGCACCGGTGGACGGCGAAGGCATCGTGCCGCGCGATTGGGACGCGCGGCTGCTGTTTGTGACGCCGGGTCGGCAGTTCCCGACCGGCGCAGTGCTGTCCCCGGCGCGGCGCCGGGAACTGCTCGCGTGGGCGGCGCGGCGGAACGCTGTCATCATCGAAGATGATTATGACAGCGAGTTTCGCTTCGCGGGCCGCCCGCTGGAGCCGCTGAAGGCACTCGACCGCGAGGAACGGGTCGTGTACGTCGGCTCCTTCTCCAAGACGATGTTCGCCGCGCTGCGCATCGGCTACGCTGTACTGCCGCCCAGCCTCGTCCAGCCGGTAATCCGCGCCAAGGCGCTGTACGAGCCGGTATCGCCAGCGAGGCTGGAGCAGCGCGCGCTGGCCCGCTTCATGCGGCGCGGCGAGTATGCCCGCCATCTCCGGAGGATGCGCCGCTACTATGGGGAGAAGCATGAATGGTTCCGGGCGCTGATGCAAAAGCACGCCGGGGAGCTGTTTGAGCTCCAACCCTCGGATGCAGGCCTGCACATTTACGCGCGCTGGCGCGGCCTGGCGGAGGATTACGAGCTGTTTCGCGAAGCGGCGATCGCGGGCGGCGTGCAATTCCGGGATACTGCCGATTACCAATGGGCACCGGGAGCTCCTGCGGCCTGCTTCAGCTTCGCTCACCTGGATCAAGAGCAGATGAAGGAAGGAATCCGGCGAATGGCGGATGTGTGGAAAGTTATTTTAAGCAGGCGCAAGTAAGCGATATAATATAGTTAGAAATGGCCTGTAGGGATATTCTGACTCAGGAGGGAAAGGACATGCTCCACGTATCACCATCCTCGATTATATTGAAGCCGGCTTTTGCCAAAATCGTCTGCGAGCCGGGCTGGAAATGGCATAAGCGGGATAAGCCGCTTGCAAATTACGATTTATTCTATGTATGGAGCGGAGAAGGTACGGTCACATTGAATGACCAGCCGATCCCCGTCGCCAAAGGAAGCTGTTTTTTATTCCGGCGCGGCGACCGCACCTACGCTACCCATAATCCGCAGCGCCCGCTAGTGTTGACCTATATTCATTTTGACCTGAGCGAGCCCGTTACTGAGGTGCCGAATCCTTACCGCAAGCTTGAGGATACGCTAGATTTTGAATACTTGCTGTCGCGTTATGTGCGCCTTTTCCTGCTTAAAGCGTACGCCTTCGAGCAAGAGGCCCAGCTGATTCTCAAGCAGCTGCTGATTCATTTGTTGCGCGAGGAGCGATATGTTCCCGTAGAGAAAAAGGTCAGCAATCAGCTGGCCGAAATCATTCTGGAGGCCGCCAATTACGTTGTGCAGCACCCGGGCCTGCCGCATAAAGTAGAAAGCTTGTCAGCACGCGCCGGGCTCTCGCCAAGATACTTTTCCATGAAATTCAAGGAGCTGATCGGCATGCCGGTTCAGGCCTACATCATTAAATCAAGAATCGACCGGGCCCAGCACCTGCTGCTGCATGCGGGGATGAATGTCACCGAGGTGGCTGATGCGCTAGGATATAAAGATATCTTTTTCTTTAGCCGCCAATTCAAGCAGCATACCGGAAAAAGCCCTTCTGAAATCAGGTAAGGGAAAAATTAAAAAGGGAATGTGTTTCAACTGCCTCCGTTTCGGGTAAATCATTTTAGCTTTGCGGCTAGAAGGAGGTGATTCTTAATGGGACAAAGACGGCGGATTCGCAGCCGTCAGTGTTTGGCGGCTGGCGGCAACATTTTTCGAAATCGCATACGTCGAATCCGGGTATCCGGTCATGAAGGATATCATTGGTTCTGATTATTATAGCTGAGTATAACCTTGATCATAGAAGCAGCGGCTTGCGGAAGCCGGCTGCTTTTTTATATTTCGCAAGCGGACGTGTCAAGTTCTCGGTAGAAATAAACTTAATATCGTAGAAATAGTATTATATTTTGTTGGCGAACTGAATCCTCGTCCAAATTTAATCCTACTACAATAAAGGCATAGACGATCATCGGGTAACATGGCACGGATCGTTTTATGTTCAATGCAACTACATAAAGTACAGGGAGGCAGGAAAACAATGAGGACAATGCCAAGGATTCAAAAGCCGTTCATCATTTTCTTGATTGTGCTGCTGGTGCTGCCAGGCGTGTTCAGCTCGGATGCAAAGACGGCTGAAGCAGCGGGGGCAAGCGCGGCATCTGTGGAAGTTTCGATAGACAATCCAGGGTTCGAAAGCGGCGACCTTACGGGCTGGACAGTAACCGGAGCCACTTACGCGGCTTTGGTAAAGAACAGTTCCGGCGATGCCCATACCGGAAACCATGCTTTTAATTACTGGTATGACGCTCACGGGTATGAGCTCCGTTTGTCGCAAACGATCGGCGGGCTGGAGGACGGAACCTATGAACTGAGGGCGTGGGCTTCGGGAGAAAATGGAGCCGCGGATTTGCGTCTGTTCGCTGAAACGAAAGACGCTGGTGGCAACCCCTCTGTTCAAAGTACGGCTATCGTCAATACCGGCTGGAACAATTGGACTCAGTACATCGTTCAGAATATCGAGGTTGCCGGAGGGGAAATAACCTTCGGTTTTGATGTAGCCGCTCCGGCTGACTATTGGGGATATTTTGACGATATCAAACTGGTAAAGGTGGTACAGGGCCAGCCGTTTGACCCGAATGATTTCATTAAAGGCGTGGATATTTCTACGCTGCAGGCGTTAGAGGATATCGGGGTCAAATATTATGAAGGCGGAGTAGAGAAGGATCTGCTGGAGATTTTGAAAAATCATGGTGTCAACTACGTTCGTCTGCGCGTCTGGAACGATCCCGTTCAGGCGGACGGGTACAATGACAAGGCGCATACCGTAGCGATGGCGCAGCGGGTCAAGGCGGCGGGAATGAAGCTGCTTGTGGATTTTCATTATTCCGATTTTTGGGCGGATCCGGGCCAGCAGGTAAAACCGGCTGCCTGGCAAAGCTACAGCTTCGCGGATTTGAAGCAGGCGGTCTATGACTACACTGCGGAGGTATTGTCGGAGCTTGAGGCAGTAAATGCTTATCCGGATATGGTGCAAGTCGGCAACGAGATCAATAGCGGAATGCTGCTGCCTGACGGGTCGACCAGCAGATTCGACAATCTGGCCGAGCTGTTGAAGCAAGGAATTCAAGCCGTGCGTGATACGACGCCCGTAAACCATGAGACCCAAATCATGCTTCATCTTGCCGAAGGCGGAAGCAACAGCAAATTCCGCAGCTTCTTTGATCAAATCAAGGCCCACGGCGTAGATTTCGATATTATTGGCTTGTCCTATTATCCATACTGGCACGGGACTTTCCAGGATTTAAAGAGCAATCTCGATGACCTGGTAGCAAGATATGGCAAGCAGGTTGTTGTCGTAGAGACGGCTTATGCTTATACCTATGAGAACGGGGATAACCACGGCAATATCGTTAACCGGAGTGAGACGGATATCGCCGGTTTCCCTGCCACGGTGGAGAATCAAAAACTCGTCATCGAAACGGTATTCAATACGGTAGCGAGTGTAAGGGATCATCAGGGACTTGGTGTCTTTTATTGGGAACCGGCCTGGCTGCCAGGGGTAGGCTGGAAATCGGGAGAGGGCAATGCCTGGGAGAATCAAGCTATGTTCGACTATAACGGCAATGCCCTGGATTCGCTGAACGTATTTCAATTCATGCCTGGAAGCATCACTGATGTTCTTCCGATTCTGGTTTATCCCGCCGATAAGATTACAGTATCCAAGGGAGCTGCCCCAGTGCTTCCGTCGACAGTGAAGGTGCTGTATAACGAGGGATCGATTTTACAGAAAAGCGTAACATGGGACAGCATTGCGGAAGCGCAGCTGCAAACGCCGGGAACATTTACGGTTTATGGTACGATAGCTGGCATGCAGCAACAGGCCAAAATTGATGTTACGGTGCTGGCTCAGGAGAATATGGTGAAGAATGGCGGCTTTGAGAGCAGCGATCTGAGCCATTGGAAGCTGTCCGGTACGAGTGCGGCAGGCAAGGTGGAGAAAAACGCCGCGAATGCCCATTCCGGAAGCCATGCCTTCAATTATTGGTACGGTTCGCCGTATGCCTATAAGTTGACGCAAGCGATCAACGATCTGCCAAATGGAACCTATGCGCTGAAAGCCTGGGCTTCCGGAGGCGGCGGGGAAACGGTGCTGAAGCTGTTTGCTGAAGATAGTCGCGGACTGATTCGCAGCGTGGACATGGTCAATAGGGGATGGAATAATTGGATGCAGTATGTCATTGAAGACATTGAAGTAAAAGACGGTACATTGACAATCGGATTCGAGGTCGAAGCACCGGCGGACATCTGGGGGTATTTCGATGACATAGAGCTGGTTCTGACTTCGGAGAATCCAACAGATCCGACTGATCCAACGAACCCAACGAATCCTGCGAATCCAGGAAATGGAGGCGGAGCTGCTTCGGTTTCTAGAACGGATGGAGGCAAGTCGGAATTGGTGAAGCCAGAGCCTGCTCCAGGTCAAGCGACGATAAAGCCGGAGCAAATTACCATCGATGGATCAGGGGCCGGATTGGTGACGGTAGCTCAGGACGTGAACAAGATCATTTTGACCGACGAGGCTGTAGCTTTCCTTGGCAAGCGCCCGTTAGAGCTGACAAACGGAAGCTTGTCCCTGAATATTCCGGCGGAAGTTCTACAGCAGCTAATCGAGAGCAGCGAAGCTTCAGGTTATGAAATTGCGCTGCAGCTTGCGGCTGTGGAGCAGCAAGATCTTGAAGCCGCTCTGAAGCGGGGAGCGTTGCAAGATGAGTCTGTTACGATCAAATTACTTGGTCAGGCTTACGACTTCAAGCTAAGCATGCTGACCGGCGAAGGGACGGAGAAGGAGCTAAAGAGCTTCCGGTCTCCGGTGACAATCCGGATCAAGCTGGATGAGGCCCGTCATATCAAACGAACTGGTATTTTCCATGTTTCCGACGAAGGTAAGCTGGAATTTGCAGGCGGACATTGGGCTAACGGAGAATTGAGCGCACCAGTTCACCACTTCAGCAAATATGCCGTACTAGAGTTTACAAAGCGGTTCGCGGATGTTCCAGATACGTTCTGGGGTCATGAAGCGGTGTCTGGGCTAGCGCTGCGTCAAATCGTTGCGGGAATGCCAAGCGGCTCC
Source organism: Paenibacillus sp. FSL W8-0186 (assembly GCF_037969765.1). Taxonomy (NCBI): domain Bacteria; kingdom Bacillati; phylum Bacillota; class Bacilli; order Caryophanales; family Paenibacillaceae; genus Paenibacillus; species Paenibacillus sp. FSL W8-0186. Next base: position 1,576,563 of record NZ_CP150207.1, read on the forward strand.
TTCGAGCCTGAGCGTTCGGTTAGCCGTGCGGAGTTCGCTGTCATGCTGTCGCGTGCGTTAAAGCTGGAACAGGGGGGAGCCATGAATGTGTTCACGGATGTATCCCAGGACGCCTGGTATTACCCCTCCTTGTCAGGGGCTTATAAGGCTGGTCTCGTCCAGGGACGTGACCGCCGGACTTATGAGCCGGATACGCCGGTGACTAGACAGGAGATGGCCGTAATGCTGACGAAGGCCTATGCACTCCAGGGAGGAACGATGAGCACGCCGGAAGCTGCGGAAAGCTTTGCAGATGCAGTTCAAATCGCCGAGTGGGCGCAAGCTTCCGTAAATGCGGCTCATGCTCTAGGACTGATTCAAGGCAGAGGCCAAGGAGAGTTTGCTCCGGCAGCCTACTTGACCCGGGCCGAAGCAGCGCAAATCATATATAAATTAGTAACGAAATAGCGTGATACAGCATTGTCATAAAGAGACTGGCATCCACATGGATGCCAGTCTCTTATTCCTTCGGATCATCTTGGGGAAGCCCGCATCCTAGCCCCAGGTCTGGGATTAACTCCGGTCTTCAGCCTGTGGAGCCGAATAAATTAATGGTTACAATTAAGAGAGTACCTATAAGGGAATTTCTTCACTTACATAACCGGTTTACACAATGTAACTTAAGCAAAGTGCAGAAGGAAAACAATAGGAGGCAGGAGCGGATTATGAGTCGTATCAGAAATAAACACAGAAGCCGGCTGAATTCCATTACGATGACGGCGGCGGCAGTAACGCTGGCCATGCTGGCTGGTTGCGGTATTCAAGATAAATCCGATGAAGTGATTGTCCAGGCCGCAAGTTCGCTGGAGCAATCGGTCATCCATGCTGCGGATAAGTGGGGGCAAAGGAGCAAGGAGGCAGGGTTGTTCCGGGAAATCTCTACGTATCAGCAGGTGGGCAAGGCGACAAGGCTTAGTGTCGACCATACGGTCGGCAATATGAAAGTCAGCACTTATGAAGGGGAGGAAATACGCGTTCATGCCGTGGTATGGTTTGGGAAATCGACTCACCAGGAGAGCAGGCAGCGCATATTGGAGCAAGCGGAGGTATCCGTGATTGAGAAGGGCGGGCAATTGAGGATCGTGACGCATCCGAAGGATGATCCTGACTCGAGTCTATGGAAATGGGCGGAAAAGAAATATGGGTTCTCTGACTTCATGATCGATTACGAGATAGAGGTGCCGGCAGCCTTAGAGAGCTATGATATCCGGCTTGAGGTTGGCAATGTTGAGTTACATGACCTGAAAGGAAGCTACAGCATCCGCAGTGAAGTCGGGCAGATTAAAATGGATAATGTCCGCATTTCGGGTCAATCTTCCGTAGCAACGTCTACGGGCAGCGTTGACATGCGCATAGCTGAATTGAGCGGCCAAGGCCAGCTTCATGTCCAGACAGAGATCGGAAATATCCATGCAGCCCTGGACGATACTGTGCAATGCACGCTTGTGATTAAGAACGACGTGGGGAAAATTACCGGAGCTGCAGAAGGAACGAGCCAGATCAATGGCGGTGGAGGAGAAATGTTGCTGCAAACACAAGTTGGCTCAATTACGGTGGAGTAGATTTTAGCCCTAAGATAGTTAAGCAGGCCATCCTCACTAGAGGGTGGCCTGCTCGAAAAATGTATAAAATTTCAGTGCAGCTAGCTGGTTCGTCAAGTCAAGAATGGGCTGTCATGGAACGCTTGCCAGCGGTGTGAAATCTCCCTAAAGGCTCTCCCATTTTGACCTTAGAGCCTGGGGCAAGCTCAGGAAGGGGCTCAAATGTATCGTTCTCGACCAGCAGGACGACGGTTGAGCCGAATTCGAAATAAGCCATATCGTCTCCCCGGTTCCAGTGCTTCGCTTCGGGATCCGTATATTTAATGCTGCTTACGTTCATGGCCCCGACTTTGACTACGGCAACTTCTCCGAGGTCGTGGGAGATATATGTGATTAGCCGTTCATTGCGGCTGAGTACCTTCCTCATATTTCTCATTCCAAAATCATTGACGGGATAGACCTTCCCTTTTATATGCTCGCTCTCCAGCTTGCTTCCCGTTATTGGGGCATGAATGCGGTGATAGTCGGTCGGGCTAAGGTATAGCACGAAGAAAAAGCCATGGTTGTAGCTTTGCGCGCGCGGGGAGTAATTAAGCAGCTCTTCCAAAGAGTAGTCCTGGCCTTTGACGTTAAGAATTGTTCCTGTTTGAATTTCTCCCATTGCAGTAATTAATGCATCGACGGGGCTGATCAGCCCTTCCGGAAGGGAATGAATCGGGCGCATGTCCGGCTTGAGCCTGCGCGTGAAAAATTCGTTCAGCGTCCGGTATTCTTTAATGTCCTTTTCGGCTTCATCTAGCGGAATGCCATAGGATTTAGCGAAAGCAGGAATAAGAAGCCGGCTTGCTTCCGAGTGTGAGAACCGGCCCATCAGCCGGGAGATCCATTTCCGGGAGGTAAGCTCCGTCATCCATTTCATCCATTTTGCGATCAAATTGGTTCCCCCTAATTCCTATGCTGAACAATGGTGCTGCCGTTTTCCACTTCCGACTATATTGACATATAATACAATTGAAATCAACAACGATGCTGTAATAATTAAATAAAGCTTGCTACTGCGGCATCTCTTGTTGTATGGTTAAATCAATCGCATAGTGATACGGGAGCTTGAGAGGAATCAGGCTGAGATTGCAGTATAATCCGCTGCTGACCGTTAATCTGATCTGGATAATGCCAGCGTAGATAATCCGTTGTTCAAGGTTTCTTCGTGCCTATGAACCCATACAGCCGCCTGAGCATATCCAGCGGTTTTTTTGTTGTGTTTAGCCATACTATTTCAAAGAGGCAAGAAGAAGGGGAGATGACGGTAATGCAAAATGCAGTACAAAGAAAAGGCGGTCGGGGGCTGAAGCTGAGCGATTTGCTCGTAACGATTTTCGTCTCAATCGTCCTGGGAGTAGTTTATTATTTTTGGAGCGCGGTTTATAATCTGTTCTCGTTTTTTCCACAGGCGGATGAGCTTGTCTACGGTATGTGGTTCATGGCGTCGACGCTGGTATTTTTACTGATTCGCAAGCCTGGCGTAGCTCTAATCGCTGAAATTGCCGCCGCGCACGTATCGATATTGTTCGGCAGCGAGTGGGGCATACAGCTTGTCATGTACAGTGTGCTCCAAGGGCTGGGCGCCGAATTGGTATTCGCGGCATTCCGCTACAAGAACTATTCGGCATCGGTGGCGGCTTTGGCGGGTGTAGCCGCAGCGGTAGGTTCGCTGATCCCGGACATTTATTATGGATATATCCAGGATTATCAAACCTGGCTGCTGATTGCCAAATACGGCATGCGCGCCATCAGCTCTGCCCTGATTTGCGGATACTTGGCATATGCAATCGTGAAGGCAGTAGAGGCTACGGGGGTAACCAATTTGCTGCGTCCTGTTGAGGATAAAGATTATGCGGCGCTGGACGATTAAGCGATGATGCCTATATTGACATCCGCCGCAGCAAGTGACCAGCAGAACCGGGCAGCGGCTATAGCAGCGGGCGTAACCGGGCTTCGGCTTAAGTTCCCGGGTGAGGAACGCTTCGTTTTTAAAGATCTTACTCTGCATGTAGAACAGGGGGAGAAGGTATTGCTGCTGGGCCCGAGCGGGAGCGGGAAATCTACCCTGCTGCAGGTGCTCTCAGGTATTATACCTTCGCTTGTCGAGGTGCCTATGCGCTGCGAAGAGCGGATACAGCCCCCATCCTGGGGATTCGTGTTTCAAGACCCGGATACCCAATTTTGCATGCCTTATGTGGATGAGGAGCTAGCCTTTGTTCTCGAAAATCTTGCCGTTCCGCAAAACGAGATGCAGGAACGAATGGGAGAGGTTCTCGAGGCGGTCGGCCTTCATTTGCCGGAGCTGCATGTCCAGATCGACACATTGTCCCAGGGGATGAAACAGCGGCTGGCTCTGGCCTCTGTGCTGCTCTCCAATCCCCAGGTGCTCTTTCTAGACGAGCCCTCTGCGCTGCTTGATCCGGAAGGCCGGGAACAGGTTTGGGAGACAGTCAAGAAGGTCTCCCCCGACCGGACGCTAATTATTGTCGAGCATCGGATCGAGGAAATTGCCGGTTTTGTCGACCGGATCATTCTCTTTGGCCCGGAAGGACAGCTGCTCGGACAGGGAACGCCGCAAGAGGTGTTCAGCACGTATCAATCCGAGCTGAAGGAGTTCGGTATTTGGTATCCCGGTGTATGGGAGCATTATTTCCTATCGCCGGAGGGAGAGGCGCTTCTTGAACCAATTCTCCAAGATGCGCCGGCATCCTCTGGAGCGACCTTAAAGCTGCTGGAGCTCTCCCGGTTCAAGGGCCTCAGGCACGGTAGACCGGTCATTAAGATCGAGCAGGCTTCCGTTTCACCAGGAGACTTCATTGCGATTACCGGGCCAAACGGAGCGGGAAAGAGCTCGCTGCTGCTGAGCCTGATGGGACTGCTCCGCTCGGAAGGAGCTTATTTACTAAATGGAGAGCCTTTGGATGACAGGCCGTTCGGCCAGAGCGCAAGGAAAGGCCGCTGGCGCAGGAACAAGCGAGATAAGCGTATAGAGCAGGCTGCATCCCATATCGGCTTTGTGTTCCAGAATCCAGAATTTCAATTCGTTGCTGAGCAGGTGGCAGAGGAAATCGCTTTTTCCTTGCGGCTCGAAGGATTAACGGAGAAGCTCGTAGCGGAGCGGGTCGACGCTGCTTTGTTGACCTTTGGATTAGAGGGGCTGAATCACCGCCATCCTTATCAGCTCTCCCTTGGGCAAAAGCGGAGATTAAGCGTGGCTGGCGCAGCGGTGTTGAATAAACCTATTCTGCTGCTGGACGAACCAACCTTTGGCCAGGATGCCGTAAATACCTTTGCGATTCTGCAGGTTTGCGAGAAGCTGCGCCGACAGGGAACCTCAATTATCATGGTGACGCATGAAGAGAAGATTGCCGATATCATTGCAACCCATCATTGGGAGGTCCGGGAAGGAACAGTCGTGTCCCAGCGGAGGACAGAGCGGGGAGAGCGGATAAGGCACCTTGCACAGGAAGAGGGGAACCGATGAAACAATTTCTAACGCCTCGGCGAACAACCTGGCTGCACCGTGCTAATCCTGCCGCCAAGCTGGGGATGATTGTGCTGCTGTTTCTATTGACCTTATTTACGCATAGCTTGGATTTTATTGCTTATCAGGCCATAGCTGTCTTTCTCGTTCTATTTCTGATGAGCGGGCATCCTCCATGGAAAATCATGCTGCTGCTTCTCCCTCTGCTGTTTGTATTTGTATCCTCCTCCATTACGATGATCCTCTTTGGCAAAGGGGATACGCTTTGGTGGAAATGGGGAATCATCCGCATATCAGAGGAAAGCTTCTATCGGGGAATTCATATCGGCTTCAAATCGGTTACTTTTGCCGCTGAGGGTTTGCTGTATGTACTAACGACCTCATCGGTCGCCTTGTTCTATGCCCTGATGCAGAAAGTTAAGCTTGCACCGAAATACGCCTATAGCTTCATGGCCTCGGTCCGGCTGCTGCCGATGGTATGGGAGGAGTTCCTGATCCGGCGCAGCGCTCTGCAGATTCGCGGGGTACGGCATAGCCGCGGCATCCGCGGCTGGATCGAGCAAGCCAAGCTGTATGCTGTGCCGCTGTTATCGCAAAGCATTCGCCGGGCTCACCGCGTAGCGGTAGCTATGGAATCCAAGTCGTTCCACAATAGCCGGCGCAGAACCTATTATTATACCTCTGAATTTACGTTATACGATCTGGGGCTGCTGCTTTTGCTGGCCTCTGCATTCGCAGTGGCTTACAGTCTGGCGAATATATATCCTTTGTTTGGAATTTTGGATGTACGATACTGAATAGCACGAACCATAGAAGTCCAGATTCGCCTGTGCGAATTTGGACTTCTATTAGTTATGTCAGTCTTGAATTTTATCTCGGTCATATAAATATCTCGCGAAATCCATAGGCCGCTGATACGTATCTTTCCAAATGCCTGTCAATCCGGCCTTTCTGAAACCGTAACGCTGATCTCTGCCATTGCATTCGATGAAATAGAGCTGCCCATTCTCAGTCAAGCCAATGTCGATCCCGAGGTCTGCGAGCAGAGGGAGGCGTGAGGATAAATGCTTCGCAATAGAGAGCGAAACATATTCTACATGGCAAAGGATATCGGGTACCGTTTTTGGCGGAAGACATTGCGCCAGCACTTCTATGGGATATGGCTGTCCCCCTTTGCCAAGGTTAGAGAGGAAGCTGTTCTTGGGAGCGATCTTGACGAACATCCCAGTGATGCCCCATGTGCCGAAAGCGCCCCGCTGAACGGTAACGCGCAGATCCAGCGGCCTGGCATCGTATTCAGCAAGCGGAATGCGCTGCTGTATGAGATAGGGGGTTTGGACGAACCTGCGATGAAGCCATGCCGGAACGTTCTCTTTGGCGATTCTGTCCGTAATCCACCCTCTTTTTGTTCTGCCGGGGTACATTAATTTCCAGGCCGCATCGTCCCGCTGGATTCTCATAATTCCGTAGCCAACCGATCCTCGTACAGGCTTCAGCACAAGATCGTCGTATTCCGACATCATTCTTCGCAGAGAAGCGGGAGAAGCTTCCACAGTTTCCGGAAGATATTCTGATAGACGAGGGTCCTCCTGCAAGATACGGTGGATGACGTTTTTTCCATAACGGTTGTTTACGTTAAAGATGCAAACCCCTTGTGATATAAGGGAGTTGATTTTACGGTGCGAGCCTGCGTCCTTGTAGAGAGCACGGTTATGAATGACCCTCGGCGTAGGGATCGTCTTTTTGACATAATCGTAGCCATCCTGTACGTACGCAACACATCTGTTTGATCCGGTATCGATATCCCCTAATCTCAGAAAGCAAGGAATGAATCCGTTCGCCCGCGCCGCCTCTTCATAATTAGCTATTGATTCCTGGCCGGTTTTACGCTGGGGAATTCCCCGGTACATGCTGGAATTTAGCAGAATACCGACACGGTCTTGCCCCATGGATTTTCCTCCTTTTTGTTTATGTCTCTTACGAATAATTTATGTGTAATGTCCTAAAAAGCGTGGACGACTGTGCTGTAGCAACAGCCTGTTTTAGGGCGAAGGACATCCTGCAGGATGCTTTCTGGGGTTATTAACCTTACCGGGGGAATATGCATATTTTGGAATGTGAGTGTAATTTTGCGGGGAGGAAGCGGATCGAATGAGCAGAGTAAAAGTAGCCGTCATTACGCCAGGAACCTTTATGATTCCATCAGGACATAGCAGCTCCGTCGAACGGGTAATCGAGAAGGTGGCTTCATTGGCTGCAAGCGAACTGGATATTCGAATATTCGGCTTATCGGACGGCCAGGTCCAGAGCCCGGGGAGCCCGGCAGCTATCCCTTGCTTTCGCATGCCTGGCGGCAGGCTATATTTAACTTCGCTGCTGCGCCATTTGAGAAAGTGGCATCCTGACCGAATCGATGTTCATAATCGTCCATTGCTTGCTTACCAATTGAAGAGCAGGCTGCCTATGGCCAAGGTATTCCTGACCTTTCATTCAACGACTTTTTTTTCTGCCTCCTATCAGTCGGCTGCAGGGATGCGCTGTTTATTGGATAAGGTGGATCGAATCATCGTGAACAGCGAATTTTTGCACAAGGAGCTTCGGCGGCGTTTTCCATCGCTCCAGACGCCGGTTTCCGTTAATCCACTGGGGGTAAGTCTCGAAGATTTCACGCCACGGTGGACTTCGCCCGGTGAATACTTAAGACAGGCCAGGCTTGCGGATTTGGGGTGGAGGCAACGTAAAATTATTCTGTTCATCGGCCGCTTGCTGCCTTCCAAGGGAGTTCATCATTTGCTCAAGGCTCTGCCTGCAGTCTTACAGCAAGAGAAGGATGCGATGCTCGTTATTGTAGGCGGCGCATATTATGGGATCAACCGGGAGAGTCAGTATGTCAGGCGCTTGAAAAGAATGGCGGAGTCGCTTGGGGATAGAGTGGCGTTTCTCCCGTATGCACCTTATCCAAGCGTTGCCGATTGGTATAACTTGGCCGATCTTGTCGTCGTCCCGTCCGGGGAAGAAGAGGCCTTTGGTTTGGTCAATGTTGAGGCGATGGCTTCGGCGGTTCCCATCGTGGCCAGCCGGGCTGGAGGCATCCCCGAAGTCGTCATTGACGGAGAATCGGGAATGCTCCTTCCGCCGGCTTCTATGCCCAAGGATCTGGCGAAGGGCATTGTTGCTTTGCTTGGCAGCGAAGAGATGCGCAAGAAGATGGGGCGGGCAGGCCGGGAGCTGGCGCGCCGCAGGTTTCGCTGGCAGCATACTTCGGCCCGTTGGGTCCGCTTGATGCAAGGCCAGGAAGCAAACAGGTAGCAGGCCAAACAAAAGACTATTCTCGGATTCGCGGAACGATCCGCCCGAGTATAGTCTTTTGTCTTTTTTCGGCCGGAAAAGGACTGTACGTTTGCCGTTGCAACGCCCCCCTGCAAACATACACTGTAAAAGGTAGTACAAAAAGCCCTATTCGTTCTCCATTGCAGAAGCAGCTGGGACAGGGAGGTGAATAACATGCTTAGGAAACGCAAGCTGGCACGCCGCTCTGCGCGGCAGATCCCATACTACAAACGGCCCAATTGGCGCGTGACAAATCATCCAAACCCAGCAGTGTCTATCATTGTTCCAGCGATGAACGAGAGAAATACAATAAAGGGCGTTCTCTATGAAGCTCACAGGGTTCATCCTCGCAGTGAAGTCATCGTCGTAGCTAACGGATCGACGGATGGAACAGAATCCTTGGCCAGGAGATGCGGCGCCCGCGTCATCGCGGTTGCGGAGCCGCTCGGACATGACGTTGGACGCCGTGTCGGCGCAGAGGCTGCAAGAGGACAAATATTGTTATTTATTGATGCCGATATGGTTATTCCCGCTAGGGAGCTTCGCCCCTTCGTCAAGGCGATACACGGGGGAGTGGACGTGGCTTTGAACGATTACTCGGGGCCCATGGCAGGGCGGGAAGTTCATCCCGTCGTGTTGGCTAAATTTTCGCTGAATGCCATGTTGGGCCGATCCGATTTGAAAGGAGCTTCCCTGACGGCGGTTCCTCATGCCATAAGCCGCAAGGCGATCGAATCCATAGGATATAGCGCGCTGGAGGTGCCGCCGCTGGCCCTGGCCATTGCGGTGCTTCGAGGATGCAAAGTAAAAGCCGTGCATGCCATTCAAGTCGGCAGAATAAATCCGATTAAATACAAAAACAGGAGAGCTGATCCGCTAACCAGCCTGATCGCTAGAGATCATTTGGAAGCTGTGCATCGACTCATTCTAGAACAAGGCCCGCGTGGGGGATATGGGGATCTCGGGCGCAGGCGAGACAAGGTGAGGTGAGAAGCATGCCAAGAAGAAAATACGAGATGTTGATTAGCAGACGGCGCTCTGCTGATCAATTTCAAGTCCGAAGACGCCCCAGCCATCAGCAGCGGAATAGAACTTCAAAACCGCAAATGAAATCCAGAATGAGATGGGAAGAGCTTGAGGAGAAGGCCTATCGTGCCGGTAATGCCGCGGCTGTGTCGCAGACGGAAAACCCGCATTCGTATGAGCATATGCAGACTTCCTATAAGGAATGGTATGGGGAAAAATTCAATGAAACACTGCCTTGGCGCAGCGTGCTGGCCATTTCGAATGCATACCGCCGCGGGTACAACAAGTTCGCAAAGCAGACGGTACAGGGAATTCCGTTGCCGCTGTATGGTAAGGCGTCAGCGGTTGTTTCTGCCTGCAATGAGGGGAGCACGATCGCAGCCGTTATAGCTGAATTGCTTCGGCTGCCCATTCAGGAAATTATCGTCGTACTGAACGGGTGCAAGGACGGCAGCTTCCGTTCAATCGAAAGCAATGAGCGAGTAACGGTAGTAAGCTACCCCGAGAGGCTGGGGCATGACGTGGCTCGCGCTATCGGAGCCTCACTTGCTAGCGGCGATACCGTGTTGTTCGCGGACGGCGACATTGTCCTTGCTGCTGAGGACTTGGCTCCATTTCTAGTGGAAGTCGAAAATGGGATTGATGTGGTTCTGAATGACATTTCCCCCTACCTGCCGCCATTCTCCAAACAGGATGCTGTGACCCACAGCAAGATGTTTCTTAATTATATGCTGGGGCGCCCCGATTTGAAGGCAAATTCCTTGACGGCTGTTCCCCATGCTTTGTCCCGACGTGCCCTGGCTTCCCTTGGAGCCACAGCGCTAATCGTGCCGCCGAAGGCGCTGGCGCTGGCGATCGCGCAGGGATTGAAGATCCGGGCTCCACGCCCGGTGGATGTGGTGAGGAACAACCGGCTGCGCAGCGGCAATGTCGGGGACGGAAATGAAGTATCCCGGCTGATCCTTGGCGATCATATTGAAGCGTTTGAAGCGGTAATGCGCCTGCAGGGGCGCAGACTGAATATGACAAGGCTGCCGCGGAGCGAGCTGGCTAGAAAGAGGAATGGCAGATGAGCGAGACAAAGCTGACCAGCATCATTATCCCGACTCACAACGGATTGTCATTGCTAGTCTCCTGCATCGAATCGATCCGCCGGCATACCGAAGTTCCGTATGAAATTATCGTCGTCGACAACGGATCTACGGATGGGACGCAGGAATATTGCATTCAAGAAGGTCTTACATTTATAGCGCTGCCTACAAACGAAGGATTTCCGGCAGCATGCAATAGAGGGCTTGCCATTGCTTCCGGCGACCAACTGCTGCTTCTGAATAACGATGTCAACGTAACACCGCAATGGCTGTCCAACATGCTTCTTGCGCTTTACAGTGCGGAAGACGTAGGAATTGTGGGGCCGGTTACGAACTATGCGAGCGGACGCCAGCAAGTGGATGTTGTATGGGAGACACAGGAAGAGTTCATGCAAATTGCATGCAGGCATAACCGCTCAAATCCGGCCAAGTGGCTCGAAGCCCAGCGTATTGTCGGCCTGTGCTTCTTATTCAAACGAAAATTGTGGGAAATCGTCGGACAGTTCGACGAGCGATTCTCGCCAGGGCATTACGAGGATGATGATTACTGCTACCGTGCCCGTCAGCATGGCTTTCGGCTGATTATTAGCGGGGATACACTCGTATATCATGCAGGAAGCGCCAGCTTTGCGTCAGCAAATCCAGGCGGCTGGAACGATTTGATCGAGAGCAACCGCCAGAAATTTATCGATAAATGGGGGATCGACCCATGGATATATCTTTGACAAAAACGGCTTTGGGGAGGGAAGCAGATGAAAGGCGTCATTTTGGCGGGTGGAACGGGAACCCGCCTTCACCCGTTGACTCGAATCATAAATAAACATCTTCTTCCGGTCGGGAGCTATCCGATGATAAGCTATGGCATCGAACGGTTCCGGCAAGCAGGTATAAAGGATATTCTTCTTGTGATTGGCAAGCAATCTGCTGGACTATATACCAATTATTTGGGTAGCGGGGAGAGTCTGGGGGTAAACCTGACATATCGCATACAGGAAACCGCTGGCGGCATTGCCGAGGCTCTAAATTTGGCTCATAGCTTTATTGTGCCCGGAGAGAAGTTTGTTGTGCTCTTAGCGGATAATTTATTTTTGGATGACTTGACGCCCTATATTCAGAGTTTTATGAAGCAAGGCCACGGAAGTGCGAGAGTGCTGCTTAAACCGGTTGATGATCCTAGAAGGTATGGGGTTCCGGTGTTTGACCAGTCACGTCCCGAATTGATCTCCTATATTGAAGAGAAGCCGGCAAAACCGAAATCCAACTATTCCGTGACGGGAATCTACATGTATGATGATGTGGTCTTTGATCGAATTCATGCGATCAGCCGTTCTGCCCGGGGCGAGCTGGAAATTACCGATGTGAACAATTTATACGCTAGAGATGGGAAGCTGGAATACGATATTCTCCAATTATGGTGGGGAGATGCAGGAACATTCGAATCATTGCTGGAGGCTGGGGTGCGAATGAGGGGGGTGCTTCCTTAAACAATCACCATAATGAGTGAGAGGAGGGAGCATAAATTGGATAGAATGCACAGCAGACGGGCAAGGCGCCGAAGGCGTAATTGGAACAGGGCAAGACGCCGCACAAGGACGGGGAAGCGAGCGCCGTCACGGAACCGGTCGGGACTGGCAAATGGACGGCTTTCTGTGGAATCCTCTTTTGCGCCTTCGGCCGATCCTCTCGAAGAGGATATAGCTATACCAGGGAAGGCCGCAGGCTGTAACTATGACGAAGGTTACCGGCAAGGTTATTATGAGGGTGGTGAAGCCAAGGTAGAACGCCAGCTCCCTCCTTTCACCTTGCTGCCGGATCTTACTATAGACGACGTAATTGCCTTGGGGATTCAGCAAGTAACAGCGTCGCTCGTTCCAGTCATGTCCCCCACGGCAGTATGCGCGGCAGTCATTCGTGCTCTGGAACAGCGGCAGCCGTTATCAGTCATACGTCTCGGCGACGGGGAAGTCCTCACCTTGGCACATGATATGATCATTTCCGTGGAAGAGGCCAAGCTTTTGGGGCCATTCCTGCCCTACGCGGGAGTAACACTTCCTGATACGGCTGCCCGCCGGTCATTGGCGGAATCCATCCGCCAAGCGAATATCGTTGGAATTCCCGTCTCTCGTCATCCTTCGTTCCAAGGGTTGTTATTTCCGGCCTTGAATCAGCACGGCATATCCCACCGTATGCTGAGAATGACTTTCTCTACGGTGAACTACGCCTTGCATGAACAAGGATTGCTATATCGAATGCTTTCCGGGCGGCAGCTGCTTCTTATCGGAAATAAGGCGGCCGGATTAGCGGACGTGCTAGGCAGCCGCGGTTTGGAAGTTACCGGAATCATCACTCCGGTTAAGGGAGTGCATGACGTGCAGCGGATTATAGAACAAGCCGCTTCGATTGAATTTGATCTTGCCTTGGTAGCAGCCGGGGTAGCCGCTGTTATGATTTGCACAGCCATCGCTCAAGAATTAGGCAAGGTGTCATTTGACATAGGGCATTTAGCAGATCTGCTGGTGAGCGGGGGGACCTTTTTGCTGCCGGGAGTGGAGGTGAATGGATGAGCCGAGGAGGGTATCTGCCTCTGCGCCGGGCTGTGCAGAAGGAACGGGCAGAGGCGATTAACCGCTCAAAGCGGAAATCTGCTGTGGAGTATCGGGCCGGATTTCAGGCCGGTTACCGGCTTGGGTTAGAGGAGGGGCAGCGCACTTTTGCCATTCCTTTTGAAGGCACGAGCATTGTTATTCCTACTTATAATCAAAAAGAGCTGCTTCTGCAGTGCATAGACAGTATCGAAGCTCATACAGAGCAGCCCTATGAAATTATCGTTGTTGACGATGGCTCTACAGACGGAACAGCTGAGGCGCTGCAGCGGCGAAGGGGCGCAATTCGCGTCGGCAGCCATCGCAAGAACTTAGGATTTGCTAGCGCTGTAAATACTGGATTGATGATGGCCAAGGGGCAAAAGATCGTGCTGTTAAATAACGATGTTATCGTGTCTGAACGCTGGCTTAAGCAAATGCTCGCCGTACTGGAGAGCAATCCTAATGCGGCGATCGGTCCGGTTACGAATTATATCGGCGGCGAGCAGCAGATAGATACTGATTATGTCAGCCGATCGGAAATGGAATCTTTCGCGGCGAATTACAATGTGGCGGACAGATCCAAATGGCGGGAAACCGATCGGCTTGTAGGCTTTTGTGTATTATTTCGACGCGAGCTATTTGAAGAGGTTGGCTATTTTGATGAGGGATTTGAGGTTGGAAACTTTGAGGATGATGATTGGATGCTGCGCCTGCGGCTGCAGGGCAAGCATTTAATTATTGCGGGGGATACATTCGTCCATCATATCGGAAGCGTGACCATGAAGGGGCTCGGCGAAGATCAATATTCAGTCGTGAATCATAGGAATGAGAGCCTCTTCCATGAGAAATGGGGAAAACCCTTTGAACTTGTTCAACGTTTGAATCCCCAAAAGGGCAGGCTCTGCCCTCGTAAATCCAGTGATTTTTTTCCGACGCATGTCTGGGTGGAAGGGGCTGGGAGGCTATTTTGGCTGGAGCACGGCGTTAAATATCCGTTCATTGATACGTCGTCCGGTAACATGCCGAATAATCCGACTAGGCTATCGGTCATTGATTTGGTACAAATTCCTACGGGAACCAGGTATTCAAGGGGGAAATCCGCTTATCAGGAAAAAGGATTTGTGCGGGAGGGGGCGGTAGTTCGGTGCGGGAACGGCTATTTATATCAAGTCGATCAAGGCCGCCTGCGAGAAATTGCTTCAGATTATGCTTGCGGCCTTTGGGGTCTATCTATCGAGCCGGATCCTATTTCACCAGAGGAGTTGAGAAAGTTCGAGGAGGGCGTGCCGATCCTGCCGCCTCCCCGATTGAAATCGGAGGATCTATAAATCCCCGTTCATGGCAGTAACGGCGAGGGTGAGCCTCGCATATGCTGGAACAGGTGAAGCCGGGACCGATGCACAATCATACTTTTGTACCCGGCATAATCGAGTAAAGTAGGGGGAATCCCGGTGGAACAGAAGATCACAGAACTCATCATTCATTTGTCCCACTCACATGCGCAAATCGCGCGAATCCTCGATGCGGAGAGGCAGGTTGCAGTACGAATAGCGCAGATCATTCATGCTATTCCTGATGCTGAACCGGCTTTCGATGGGACCGATGGGTTGATTGAAAGCGCAGGGCGGATTAACAAGAGTGTTGTCTCCTATTTGAATTCAATTGCCGAGCTGCAGGAAGCCATGGCGGAAAATTTGGAGCTCGTGGTCAAGGAGTTAAAAGATCAGGATGAAGAATAGGTTGCTAGAGTGAGGATGATATCATGAGCAGAGAGCAGTCTTTTATGAATGTGTTGGATGCGGCAGCCAAGGTTCAATGGAATGTGGCTATGATTTTAGAGGCAAAGGCAGTAGAGGTTGAAAAAGCGCGCAACTGGATTATGAACCATGTGCACGGGGGGAGCTTCGAAAGCCACGAGAAGATGCTGTCAGAACCGCTCGATATTCATGAACAGCTGGTTGAAGTGATAGACGGGTTAACTAAGCTGCAGAGCGGTTTTAACAGTAATTTGAAGGCTGTGCTTACATCCGATGAGGATGAGTCGGGCTCTGACGATGGCGGATTTGACGGATTATTCAGCGGTTCCTTTGATTTGGAGGACACGGAGAAATGACAGCGGGTATCGGCTCTGTCGAGGCATCTAAGCTGCGGCTGATAGATTCGATTGCTAGGAGCCAAACAGCGATGGCGCGAATTTTGGACAGTCTGGCGGATGTGACGGATCATTCGGCTGAGACGGCCCGCCATTTAGCTCATAATATCCAAGTTCTGGCCAGGTATCAGCAAGCCATTGCGCAAACGGTATGCGGTATTAGACTGCATCAAGTACACTATGGAACTCCTTCAATGCCTTGGATTATGGATTCTTGTTACCCGGCAAACATCGCAGCCCGAGGAGTACGGGAGGATTTAATCCATGTTAACGACCAAGACCCGGCGAAAACGCCGAACAAAGCTGGTTAGAAGAAAAACAGGTTTAAGGGGCAAACACAAACGATTAGTTAGACGCAGACGCAGGCATCTTGTCCGGAAATCGGGCCACAGAATCAGGCGTGTGCGATCGCGGCGGAAAAAAACGGCCGTTTCGCCGGCTCGCGCTGTAACTTCCCCAGCAGGGATTCCAGAGCAAGAACTGCCAGTTGATTTGCCAGCGCCCCCGGTACATGATCCGGCCTTGTTTCAACAGGCCTATGATGAAGCCTACCAGGAGGGATTCAATTCGGGATTCTCTAAAGGCTTTGAAGATGGCCATAAATTATCTTATAAGAATAGAGTTTGACTGTAAGCGGGCTATTACTCCGGCACTACCGGGGAGGCCCGCTTTCTCGTGGCATTCGCCAATTTATGAGGTTTCCGGGTAGTCGTCCATGATGCACATGCCCTCCAAGCATATATTTATACAGACCTAGGAAATTTCAATATAGATAGGATGAATGCCTTGGAAATTTTGAATAATCCGGATACTAGCAAAGCCTACCAGGATGGGTTTCTTGAGGGCTATAGGTTCGGCGGGTGCCAGGCTGTTCTGGAGCGAGTCTCTAAGCAAGAATCGCCCAGCAAAAGCAAATGCCGCGTCCTCTATGTTCCTCAAGGCTTCGAGGCGATCGATCGCGGGGTAGCGGAGGCGCTAAGCGAGCTGACGGAAGAGTCCGCTGTGGCCGCCCCTGGGTCCGCATTGGCTATGGCGGTCTCCTTCCGCCCTGACTTGGTCCTCGTAATGAATGGTCTCCATGTATTTCCTCCTGAGCATGAGGAGCAAATCCAGGCCATCCGCGGGCTGGGAATCCGTACGGCGATATGGTTTGTCGACGACCCCTATTTTACGGATGATACGGTTCGGATGGCTCCAGCCTATGATGAAGTATTTACGCATGAACTGGAATGCGTCGAGCTCTATCAGAGAATCGGCTGCCGGAGGGTTCATTATCTTCCGCTTGCGGCGAATCCGCAAATGTTTCGCCCGGTGCGTTCTTCACTGCAATACCATTACGATATTTGCTTTATCGGCAATGCTTTTTGGAACCGAGTAAAGCTATTTGATCAGATGGCTTCCTACCTGCAAGACAAAAAAGTGTTCATTGCGGGGCAGCATTGGGAGCGCCTGGCTAACTATGACCTGTTGTCCAGGTTCATTAGCAACAAATGGATCGAGCCAGAAGAGACGGTGTCGTACTATAACGGGGCCAAAATTGTTATTAATCTTCATCGTCCTACGGAGGCCGGATCGGATAACCGGAATGGGCTGAACATTCCCGGGGGCTCGATTAATCCTAGAACCTATGAGATCGGCGGATGCGGAACATTGCAAATGACGGATTGCCGGAGCGATTTGACACAGCACTATAAACCAGGGTATGACATTGAGACATTTGCTGATGCGGCTGAGCTTCAAGCTAAAATCGATTATTATTTGAGCCACGATCATGAACGTATCCAAATGGCCTGGCGCGCCTTGTGGACGACTCGATCCAAGCATACGTTTCATCGGCGTATTACAAGTTTGCTTGCTGCATTGGAAATCAAGTAAGCAACTAGCGACGCGATAATCAAGAGGGAGTGACGATATGTTCGTTCATTCGGATTTACAATCAACGGCTATACGGGAAGGAGAAGCTCATGATTCAAGCAGGAGGGGAAGGGAGGCTGGGTTAAAGCATGGCTTCGAGGAGGGATATTTACGCGGGCGTGCAAAAGCGATCGTGGAGGCAGCCCCTATTCATTTCCCGAAAAGAGCTTTAAAGGTTCTCTATGTGTCCTCAGGCAAGGGCTTCCCTTATGCTCCCATCGATGAGGCCATTATTGCGACTCTCCAAACGCTGGCAGCAGAAGTGAGCGTAGCGGGGCCCAAGCAGCCGGTGTCGGAACTTGCGTCGAGCTCTTTGCCTGATTTGATGCTTGTACTGGATGGGATGGAGCTGCCTGTTGAGCAAGTAGACGCGGTACGTGCTAAAGGGATTCGAACCGCTATTTGGCTGACGGATGATCCTTATTACACGGATATAACCATAAGAACTGCGCCTCATTATGATTATGTATTTACCTTGGAGCGCAATTGCCTGGATTTCTACCGTTCTGCAGGGTGCAACAATGTACATTATTTACCTTTTGCAGCTCATGTAGGCCATTACCGCCCTACGTTAACCCGTTCCCCTGTTCGGCGTGCAATCAGTTTTATCGGCTCGGCCTACTGGAATCGGATTGAATTTTTGCAGCCGATCATTGGCGGCCTCATGGAAAAGGGCTTAACGATTAATGGAATTTGGTGGGACCGGCTGCCTGAATATGCATCCTATCCAGACCGGATTGAAATTGGTAAATGGATGGGGCCTGGCGAAACGGCAGAAGTATATAGCGGCTCAAAAATCGTGCTGAATATGCACCGTTCTCCTTATGATACGACCGTAAATAACAATTCGGTCGGCCTTACGGCTGCATCTCCCAATCCCCGAACATTTGAAATCTCCGCCTGCGGAACATTGCAGCTTGCTGATGTGCGGGATGACTTGGCCAGCTTCTATGTTCCAGGCCAGGAAATCGAGACCTTCAGCAATCCAAGCGAGCTGTACGACAAAGTTAATTTTTATTTGGATCATGAGACGGAGCGGCGTGAGATTGCGCTGCGCGCTTTGGAAAGAACGTATCGCGAGCATACGTATTCCCACCGACTTCATGAAATGCTCAGCCGGATATTTAGTTAGCCGGTTTGTCATTACCGTACAGGGAGGTGAGGCTCTCCTTGCCCCTTAGAAGGAGAGGCCATTATGTCAAAATTGAAGAAGCTGTTGTTGTTCTCGCATATTTGCAACAAGAGGAATATTACAGGAGCGGAGAAGCTGCTGCTCTTTCTGGCCACGAGATTATCGCCTTATTTCCAGTGCGTCATCGTCGTTCCCAAAGAAGGACTGTTAACACGGCTAGCCGGCAGATGCGGCATAAGAACGATTGTACAGAATATTCCGCTCCTATACGGAATGTGTTTGCCTCATGAAGGTTTAGCGCAGCATGCCGACGATTTGCTGAGGGGAGCAGCGTTTAAAGAGACTTCCCGGCTTCTAGCCGCAGAACGGCCGGATTATGTACTAGTTAATACCAGCACCCACGTGGTCCCGGCAATGGCAGCGAAATCTATGGGTGTCCCCGTTATTTGGCATATTACCGAAGTGATTGCCAGCAACGATTATACGGGAACTTCTATTCGAAATATCGACCAGTACAGTGACTGGATTGTATGCATTTCGGAATCTGCAGCCGCCCCTTTCCGCGGTTGCTCTGCCGGGAAACTCCGAATATTATATCCTTCTTGGTCTTGGAGTGATTTTAACCCCCATATGTGGCCGCAGCTGCGCGAGCAGCAGAGACAGCAATGGAAAGTGAATTCCGATGACAGGGTGATTGGCTATATATCGTCTTTTTTGATCCCTGAGAAAGGTGCGGATCATTTTATCGAAGCAGCCCTGATACTGGCAGGGCAATATCAGCAGAGCAAATTTGTGATTATCGGCGCTGAATTGAGTAACCCGTTTTATCTTAAGCTTCGGCAAAGGATCACCGAATCCCCTTATGCGGAACGGTTCATATTTATCGATTATGTGTCAGATATCGAATCAGCATTTAGCGCGATGGATGTGGTTATTGTCCCTAGTATGAAGGAGGAAGGCTTCGGCCTAACGGCGATGGAGGCCATGATCATGGAAAAGCCGGTCATTGCTTATGCTTCCGGAGGCCTGGAAGAAATATTGCGATTAACAGGAAATCAGCCGTTTCTCGCTCCTGTCGGAGAGTATTCCGAGCTTAGCGCAAGAGTATCCCGGTTCCTTGATGAGCCGGATTTAATAGAATCCGTCGGCCGCAACAACCGAATTCAGATTGAAGCCTGCTTCGGTCCTGAGGCTTATGAAGCTAATCTGCAGGCCATGTTGAACCATATTGGCCGCGCGACTCCTAGTGCGGTCCCTGTGGCAGATCTGCCTTCGCTTCGCCCCGTACGATCGAGTCCAAAGACTCGGCGCAGGGCTAAAAAGGCCAGGCTGTTGCCCTCTGCGCGAAGACGGCTGCAGAGCATAAAGAGCCGAAAGCTCGTCATGAATCTGAAGCGTCTAAAACGGGGGCGTAGGGGAAGCGAGGCTCGAGTGAAACGCGGCGCGCGGAGTATACGCTCCATCCGGCGGGTTAGCCATATGCGAAGAAGAAAAGATAAGAAGAGACTGTGAACAGGGAGATGAGAAAGTGAAGATAATGACGATCCTCGGAACACGTCCGGAAATTATTCGCCTCAGCTTGATTATTCCTCTGCTGGATCGTTATGCCGATAAGCATATACTCGTGCATACCGGGCAAAACTTCAATACCAGTCTTAGTGATATTTTTTTTCAAGAGCTCGGTCTCAGACAGCCGGATTATATTCTTAAAAACCGCAATACTACGCTAGGTCATCAACTGGCGGCCATGTTCTCGCAGATGGAATCGATATTAAGCGCGGAGCGGCCGGACCGGATCCTGCTTCTTGGTGATACGAACAGTGCGCTGTGCGCCATATTGGCTGAGCGGATGGGTATTCCCGTTGTCCATATGGAGGCAGGGAACCGCTGCTTTGATCTAGAGGTGCCTGAAGAGAAGAATCGCAAACTAATAGATACGATATCTACAATTAATATGCCTTATACCCCGCAAAGCAAGCAGCATCTCCTAGCGGAGGGGGTTCCGAGTAGGCGAATTATTTTGACGGGGAATCCGATCTATGAGGTCATGAAGCATTACGAGCCCTTCATTGCCAACAGCGATATACTGGATCGGCTGAAACTCAAGCAGGGCCAGTATTTTCTGGTTACGACGCACCGTGCGGAGAATGTGGATCATCCCGGCCATTTGCAAGAGATCATGGAGGGATTGAACAAAGTAGCCGAGGCCCATGGCCAGCGTTTAATCTGCAGCATTCATCCCCGAACGAAGTCCCGGATCGACAGCGATTTGAAAATAAGAATGAATCCGTTAGTCGAGTTCCATGAGCCCTTCGGCTTCTTCGATTTCGTGAAGTTGGAGCGGCATGCCCGCTGCGCCTTAACAGATAGCGGTACCGTACAGGAAGAGTGCTGCATCATGCAAGTGCCCACGGTTACGATTCGCAGAACGACAGAACGGCCCGAAACCGTGGATTGCGGCAGCAACGTCGTATCCGGACTCGATTCACAGAGAATCGCGGCTGCAGTGGAGCTGATGATTGGTCTGGAGCGGTCCTGGTCTTGTCCCGAAGGATACTTGGAAGAACGAGTCTCGCAAAAGGTTGTTAAATTCGTGCTGGGGGGGAAGGTGAATGTTCACTAATCAAGTCATTCTCGTAACCGGGGGAACCGGGTCATGGGGATATGAGCTGGTTAAGCAGCTTTTGCTTCAGCAGCCGAAGGAAATCATCGTATTTTCACGTAATGAGTCTACCCAGGTTGCTATGAGCCGGGCATTTGAGGATCCGCGACTCACGTTCCGTATCGGTGATATTCGCGATAAAGAAGCCCTGATGGATGCCTGCAAGAATGTGGATATCGTATATCATTTGGCTGCATTGAAGCATGTTCCCGTCTGTGAAGATCAGCCTTATGAGGCTTTGAAGACGAATGTTGTCGGCACACAGAATGTCATTGAGACAGCAATGGAAAATAAAGTGAAAAAGGTAATCTATATTTCAACGGATAAGGCGGCAAATCCCTCTAATTTCTACGGCATGACCAAGGCGATCGGGGAGAAGCTGATCGTGTATGCCAACTTGCTGCAAAGCGATACGAAGTTCGTCTGTGTGCGCGGTGGAAATGTACTTGGCACCAATGGCAGTGTAGTTCATTTATTTAAAAGCCAGATAGCCAATAAAAATCATGTACGCATTACAGATTTGAAAATGACGCGTTTCTTTTTCACACTTCCGGACGCTATCAGCTTGCTATTCAAGGCTTCTATTGAAAGTATCGGCGGGGAAATCTTCGTGATGTCTATGCCGACTTGCCGGATTGTTGATTTAGCAGAGGTGCTGATTGAGGCGTCGGGCAAGGAAAATGTGGAGATTATCGAGTCTGGGATCCGCCCTGGCGAGAAAATACACGAGATTCTGATGAGTGAATACGAGAGCATGACTACCATAGTGTACGATCGAGAATACCTGGTTATTCTCCCCAATTTGGATATTCCAGAATTAAAGGAGCGATACAGCCAGTACCCTCTTGTTCCGTTTGAGAGCTTCAGCTCGGAGCATAATTTAATGGATAAAGACGAAATCCGGAATTTACTGATTCGCGGAGGGTTCATATCATGAAAATACTCATCATCGGCGGTAACGGAATGGCAGGTCATGTATTGGTTCGTTATTTCCAGCGGCAGGGGAAGCATCGCGTATTTTATACGACCCGGGACACGAGCGACCCCGGGTCGCTCATTCTTGATGTGGATGACATTTCAGCAGTAGAACGGGCCGTTCAGCTCGTCAGGCCGGATGTCATCATTAATGCCGTAGGTGTGCTGAACCATTTCGCGGCCCAGAATACAATAGCCGCTTACCATATTAACGGATTCCTCCCGCACCGTCTCCGGCGGGCAGCAGACGCGCTGTCTGCCCGGCTAATCCACATTAGTACGGACTGCGTATTCCTTGGTAGTAAAGGGAAGTACACGGAAAATGACTTAACTGACGGTACATCCACCTATGCGGTCACAAAGGCGCTAGGAGAGGTTCGGGATGAGGGGCATCTTACGATTCGGACATCGATAATCGGTCCCGAAATCCGTGATCAGGGCATCGGATTGCTGCAGTGGTTCTTAGGCCAAAAAGGAAAAGTAAACGGGTATCGTCGCGTTCTCTGGAACGGAGTGACAACGATTCAATTAGCGAAGGCCATCGATTCTGTACTGGACTCCTCCTTATCCGGGCTGGTGCACCTTGCTCATCCAGAAACCTTCACGAAGCATGATATGCTGAAGCTATTTCAGGAGATTTGGAATAAGCAGGATGTAACCATTGTTCCCGTGGATCAGCCGGTCATGGATCGCACATTGGTATCGACTCGGAAGGATGTTCATTTTGCCCTGCCTTCTTTTCGCGGCATGATTGAGGAAATGGCTGACTGGATGGGAAGAACATGAAAGGCACCGTACTAGTTACCGGAGCCGCCGGCTTTACCGGACAGCATGCCTGCAAAAGACTGGCTGAAAAAGGCTATAGAGTGGCTGCGATTGTTCGATCCCATTCATCCCTTAAAACACTGTCCCCCATAGATCATGTGGATTATCATGTGTGCGATTTGAAGAGGCCGGCAGATATATGCGAGCTTGTTCAACGCATATCTCCCCGCTATGTACTTCACCTTGCCGGCAAAAATTCTGTTCCTGAATCCTGGGCCAATCCTATCCTATATATGGAGAGCAATATATTGGGGACGATTCATTTGTTAAACGCCTTGAGGGAGCGGGAGGGAATCCCCATATTAATTGCTGGCTCGCGCCTGAAATTTGACCTGAGTTTCCCTGTAGAGCCAACTCATCCTTATGGACTGAGCAAATCCATTCAAGAAGTGATCTCCCTGGCATGGGGGGAACTGTTCCATCAACATGTTATATTGGCAGAGCCTTGCAATCTTGTCGGTCCCGGCCCATCTACGGGCATTTGCTCCCTGCTGGCGGGATATATTGCCGCGCTGGAACGAGGGAAGCCCAGACCGCGTTTCCGGCTGTCATCAGCCAGCGCAACAAGGGATTTTCTCGATGTCAGAGATGCGGTAGACGCCTATGAATTGCTTCTGCGCCAAGGAAGTGCGGGCACGGTGTATCCGGTATGTTCCGGAGTGGAGAGAAGACTTGGTGACGTATGTCAGAGCTTCATTAATTTGGCTGAGACGGAATGTCCGCTCGAGGAAGATGTCCTTGAAGCAGCAGCAGAAGGTATTCCGGAAAGGGCTGCCCTTATACAGCCTGAGCTGCTGAACAGGATGGGATGGAGTCCGGCAATCCCTTGGGAAGTCTCGGTAAGCGATATTTTGCAATATTATCGAAGGGAGGAAGCGGATGATTTATGAGTGCAAAGGTCAGCATTATCATTCCTTTCTATAACTGCCCTTATATAGAGCAGGCGGTATCAAGCGCTCTGGCTCAAACTTATTCCAATATTGAAATCATTGTGGTGGACGACGGCTCTACTTCCTACGCGGAGCTCCTCGCGCCTTATAGGCATCGTATTCATTATCTGGGCAAGCAAAACGGGGGCACGGCTACTGCACTAAACCACGGAATACGCCATGCTTCGGGAGATTATATCGCTTGGCTAAGCTCGGATGACATATTTTATCCCGAGAAGATCAGCATTCAGCTACATGAGATGCTGCGGCACAAAGCGGTCATTTCCCACACGAATTTCAATTATATCGATGAGAGTGGAACAGTGACCCAATTTGGGGCAGGCGCTTTGCCCATGACCCGCCGAGAACTGCTGGAGATATTGACCCGTGGTAATCCTATCAACGGCTGTACCGTGATGATCAAGCGCAGCTTGCTTAAGCGGGTAGGACTCTTCGACGAGAGACTCCCTTACACCCATGATTATGATTTATGGTGCCGAATTTTGTTGGCGGGATACTCATTTCACTATGTGAACCAGCCCTTAATTGCTTATCGCCGCCATCCCGGGATGGGAACGATCCGTCATGAATCTTCCATCGTACAAGAAATTGCTTCCGTACGCTCCAGATACAGAAGGCCTTTCCATCGCCTGATACACCGCCATCGGGATGTATGAGTTAGATCGGGCTGCAATATTCATATTTATCGTTTAAAGGCTCGATTTAAGCATATGCCTTATGTTAACTGTCTAAGCGATGTTGAATGAACGAGCATATAGTATTGTAACTTTTAAATTTTCAGGAGGTGGCTTGTTTTGGGAACTTTCTTGGATGCAAGAACATCCGTTAATTCAAATCGGCCGGGGTTTCCTGGAACTCCGCTGTCTTCATCGCCGGAGCTATTTGGCATCATAGGGCTGCAAACACAAAACGTCCCTAATCCGATCGTTATCCTGCACGGTTCCATAGGAATTCTCGGGGACATCGGTGATGTAGTAACGATTGAAATTGTACGGGGGGCGACGTACGCTCCCCAGAATGTCATCTATAGAATTGAAAATGTGGTCAGCGAATCTACAGATACCCAATTGACGAACTTTGTGGCTGCTGATATTCATGCGCCGGCTGCACCGGAAACCATTTACAGCAGCTACGTGTCCGGCATCTCGACATCGGTTCGAAACGGCCCAGAATCATTCGTCGGCATGGCGTCAACCCCTTAATATTGTTCTTGTACGAAAGCTTGTCAGATAAATCAGGCAGGCTTTCGAGCTTTTTCTTGAAAAATCTTGAAAGCCGCCTCGGAAAGGATGAGGCTAATGAAGCGGCTTAAAATATTATTTATTACGAAAGATTTCAGCCAGTATTTAGAACGGAATTTTCATTATTTGCAGTTGGAGCTGGCGAAGCATGCTGATCTGGCGCTTTGTCACGAGGGAGGCAGGCTGGACGAGATTCTGCAACGGATACCGTTTACCCCCGATTTTATCCTGTTGAACGATATGTTTCACTCGACGCATTGTCCTCCGGTAGAAGGGGTATTCGATCTGCAAATCCCTTGGGGAATGATTATGCATGACCTCCATGGACATGTTGACAAGCGAAGGGAGTTTCTGGCTAACAGGCCGGAGAATATCTTTACAATTTACCGCAGCGCTTTTCGCCAAAGATATCCCGAATATGAGGGGAAATTACACTGGCTGCCCCATTTTGCCGAACCTACCGTATTTCAAAACTATAATCAGCCCAAGGACATTGATATTTTGCTCATGGGAGCCATCAACCGGCGAATATATCCGCTGCGTCATTTAATGAAGAATACGTATATGAGAAGGCCGGGCTTTGTCTTTCATAAGCACCCGGGGTATGTCAATTTCGAATCTGATCAACAAGTGCTGGTTGCTCAAAAGTTTGCCATAGAAGCCAACCGTGCAAAAATCTTTCTGACATGTGATTCTATTTATAAATATTCTTTGCGCAAATACTTCGAAGTGCTGGCCAGTTATACGCTATTAATGGCCCCGCCGAACGAGGATTTAAGAGATTTGGGCTTTAGGCCGGGAGTACATTTCGTTGCGATTTCGGAGCGAGATTATGAAGAGAAGGTAGAGTTCTATTTGCGGCCGGAGAATGATGCCCTGCGTGAGCAAATAACGAGACAAGGCTACGAATTTATTCATGAGAAGCATACGACAGCAGTCCGTGCGCAGAAACTTCTTACAATTATTCAGAATATAGTGAAAAGCAGATGAAAATTTAGTCTCGTAACTAAAGCCAGAAGTCCAAGCTAATACAATTCCTCCTTCATATATTACTCTAGCAGTATTGGAGAAGGAGGGCTGAAATTGAGTCGAACCATTGCCATTATCGGGCTTGGCTATGTTGGATTGCCTTTGGCTGCAGCGTTCCTCGAGAAGCAGTATAGTGTCATCGGGATAGATCTGGATCAGGATAAGATTCGGAGTTTGAAAAGAGGCCAAAGCTATATCGCTGATGTTGCGGACGAGGTCATCGAAAATGCTGTTCAGCAGGGCAGATTATGCATATCTAATGATTTTAGCAATATTAAATCTGCCGAGTGCATTATTATTTGCGTGCCTACCCCCTTGACCAAGGAGCATGTGCCGGATCTTTCCTTTCTTATCGATGCCGCCAAGAGTCTGAAAGATCATTTGCAGCCCGGCCAGCTTGTTACCTTAGAGAGCTCGACCTATCCTGGAACGACCAGGGAAGTATTATTACCCCTGTTGGAACAAAGCGGACTTACGACGGGCAAGAATCTCTTTATCGGTTTCTCCCCGGAAAGGGTAGATCCTGGCAACGAAGAGTTTCCGCTAACAGGTATCCCCAAAATCGTTAGCGGTGTAACGGAAAATTGCGCCAACCGGACGGAACAGCTCTATCAGACTGTTTTTAGCAAGGTAATTAAAGTGTCCTCCACAGACACGGCTGAAATGACGAAGCTGCTTGAAAATACTTTTCGTTTTGTGAACATCTCTTTCATCAATGAGTTCGCTGTCTTGTGCGATAAGTTGAACATCAATGTATGGGAAGTCGTGGAAGCAGCCTCTTCCAAGCCGTTCGGATATACAGCATTCTATCCAGGGCCAGGCATCGGGGGACACTGTATTCCCGTAGATCCGCATTATTTGCAGTGGAAAACGCAGCAAATCGGAGGGAGCAGCTCATTTATAGAGCTTTCTTCCCGCATCAACGAAAGCATGCCGGCCTACGTCCTGTCCAAAGTAAAGGAAGCGTTAGGTCATGACGAATTAAAGGGGCACAGAATATTAGTACTGGGGGTAACCTTCAAGAAGAATGTAGCGGATATTCGGGGCTCCAGTTCAATTGAGCTGATTCGACTGCTTGTCCGGGAGGGAGCTAAGGTATTGTATTACGACCCTTACATTAAGGAGCTGGATATAGAGGGAGTTGCACTTCAATCAACACGGGCGAGCGAATCGGAGTTTCGTCTTGCGGACTGTGTCATCATTGCCACTGACCACCGGGAGCTGCCGCTTGTGGAGGTATTGGAGCATTCGCGGCTTGTCTTCGATACACGCAATGCTACGGCAGGCCTGGCCGGAAAGGCCAAAGTTATAGTGCTTGGCGGAGGGCGGATAGATAAGGCGTAAGAGTAGGCTATAACTTATGAATTAATGAATAGGAGGAATTGGTTTGACTAGGCGGCTGGTTATCGATATTCGGTTCAATAACATGGGCATGTGCAAGGATCGATTGACCCGGCCTTGGGTAGAGCATCGGATCAAGCTGTTTCGGGATTTGACGATGAATAGCCTAATGCACCAAACGAATCAGGATTTTCTCACGATGCTTAAATACGACCCAAGATCGCATGACGTGATATATGAGGTGCTTCGCGATCTTCAAATTGATTTGCCGGATAATATTCGCTTTGTTCCTGTCGGAGAGATTGATCAGGCGGTTTCTGAATACATTCAAGGAGCGGATGAATTATATATTGCCAGAACAGACTCGGATGATCTGCTCCATCGGACTTATTTTCAAAGATTGCATGAATATCAGCATCAGCCTGAGACCTGGGCTTTGCTTAATCAGCATGGTTACTACTGGGATCGGGATCATAACGTAATGGCTCCGAAATTTTATGCTTCCCCGCAATTTTACGTACTGATCTACAACGTCCAAAGTTATTTGAAGGGCGACCGATATACAGTCAGAGACCATGGCCATGTCATCAAATTTCCGCATGAGAAGCTTGCTGGGCGCAATTGGGTCAACGTCGTGCATTCTACGAATACATCTCCTAAGAAGGTACCGGAGGAGCAGCGGATGAAGCACGAGGAGATCAAGGCCGTATTGCAGGATTACAAGTCCGGTTTGTAGAGGGAAGGCAAGCTCCGGCGGGTCGAAAGAAAGGAAGGTGCTTTAATGTTTAAGGATAAAATTATTCTTGTAACCGGGGGCACCGGATCGTGGGGAAGGACGTTGACTCGAACACTTCTCCGGGAGAATCCGGCAGAGATCCGGATTTTCTCCCGTAATGAATATGCTCAAGTGCAAATGCAGCGGGATTTCGGAAATGACCCCCGGCTTAAATTCGTTATTGGCGATGTTCGTGATTATGACGCCGTTGAGTCTGGGTGCAAAGGGACAGATTATGTATTTCACTTGGCAGCATTGAAGCACGTTCCAGTATGCGAACATCAGCCAGCAGAGGCTTTGAAGACGAATGTTATGGGGACGGAGAATGTTATCCGCGCCAGTATCGCCCAGAAGGTAGCCAAGGTTATTGACGTATCTACCGATAAAGCGGTAGATCCCATCAATACGTACGGTATGACAAAGGCGATTGGCGAGAAGTTGATGATTCATGCCAACCTTTTAAGCGAGCATACCCGGTTTACTTGTATTCGTGGTGGCAACGTGTTGGGGACAAATGGCAGCGTCGTACCGCTGTTCATTCAGCAATTGCAATCGGGTAGAGATCTCACATTAACCCATAGCCTGATGACTCGGTTTTTTCTTACAATAAATGAGGCGATTGAATTGCTGCTCAAGGCTGCCAGATCGGCCATCGGCGGCGAGATGTTTGTCATGAAGATGAAAGCCTGCCGTATTACTGACATTGCAGATGCGCTAGCCGAGCATTATTTAGGCCATACCGTTCCCTTGCAGGAAATCGGGATGAGGCCCGGGGAAAAGCTGCATGAAGTACTGGTCTCCCGTTATGAGTCGCCGTACACATACAAATATAACGAGCAATACTTCGTAATCCTTCCGTCCAATCCTTCTGCCCTACTGTTCAAACAATACAATCATCTTCCACGGGTAAGTTTTGATGAGTATCATTCGAATGACAGTCTCATTACCAACCAGGAAATCGTCGACCTTCTCCGGGAAGGGGGCTTTCTCTCCTGATTTCAATAAGCTTATGCATGATCGTCAAAGATGAAGAAAAATTTCTGCCGGAATGCTTAGATTCAGTATGCGGCATTGTTGATGAAATTATTATCGTGGACACCGGCTCACGAGACAGAACTAAAGAGATTGCCCAAAAGTATACTTCAAAAATTTATGATTTTCCTTGGTGCGATGATTTCTCTGCTGCAAGAAATTACTCATTCGAGCAGGCAACCCAGGAGTATATTATGTGGCTGGATGCGGACGACATTTTATTGCCAGAAGATCAAGAGAAATTGAAGAAGCTTAAGGAGAGTTTGTCTCCAAAAAGAGAAGTCGTAATGATGGATTACTGTTTGTCCTTTGATTCTGCGGGAATTCCTCTCGTCTTATCCCGCAGGCATCGCCTTGTCCGAAGGGACAAAAAATTGAAATGGATCGGAATAGTCCATGAATATATCGACGTTGCAGGAGCGGAGGTTTGTTTTGCCAATGTCGCCGTAGCCCACCGGAGGCAGGGCTCGCATGCAGAACGCAATTTACGGATTATTGATAAATGGATTGCTTCTGGCGGCCAGCTGGAAGGGCGGCTGTTGTTGCATTACGGGAGCGAGCTGGCAGATATAAGCCGATTGGAGGAAGCGGTGGTTCATTTGAATCGATTCCTGCTGCAGCCTGGAAATGCCCTGAGCGATTGTGTACTGGCATGCATCAAATTGGCGGACTGCTACGAAAACCTGGGGTTGAAGGAGAAAAAGCTGGAGACACTTCTTCGTTCCTTTCAATACGATTCGCCGCAGAGTGAAGTTTGCTGTGCGATCGGTGGATGCTTCGAAGAACGAGGACAATGGGAGACAGCGATCTACTGGTATCGTCAGGCTCTCCAAACCGCAGAGGAATTTGTACTTGGGTTTATGGAGAATCGCAGCTTTCGCACCTGGCTTCCCCACTGCCGGCTTTGTATCTGTTATGCAAAACTAGGGAACCTGGAGAAGGCCGATTGGCATAATGAACATGCGCTCCAGTATTTGCCGCAGGATCCGCAGCTCCTAGCCAACCGATCCAAATTCAATAATCTACTTCGGCCTCAAGCTTAGGACAATAACAGAAAAGCGAAGCGGGATCAGCCCTGCTTCGCTTTTAAATTTAGCAGCATGTTGCGGAAGTCTGCGGCGTATTGCTGCGGAGACATGAAGTTCAATACATATTCGGCTCCTTGATTCCGGATATGCTCACGCAACTGTAAATTTTCCATGAGCTCTAGTGCTTGCTGCACCGCGTCATCTTCATTGTCTCGATCAAAAAATTTGCCGGTTTCGTTATGCCGAATAAAAAAACGCACTCCTTCCGAATCCGTGCTGAGCACGGGACAACGGCACGCGATCGCTTCTGCAACGGCATAGCCGAATCCTTCAAGTACGGAGGTGGAGAGGAGAAAGCCGCCAGAGTCCCCCACCTGAGATAAATAACCCGGCATTGCGGCATGTGGGGCATTCGCATGAACTTTTATATGATCGTGTAGCCCATAAGAGTGCACCTTCTGCCAAAATAATTGAAGTGTTTCCTCTGGGCTGAGCATATCGTCTAAAAATACCCAGAACTCCAAGTTGTGTTTAAGCTCAAACAGAGATTTGGCGATTTCCAGGAATAAGCCCCAGTTTTTATTGATTTCGAGACGTCCAATCCATGCAATAACAGGCTTTGAAGGAACTTCTCCAGACTGGTAGCAAAATTTAACAGTATCAAGCGGGTTAGGAAAAGTAAATTTTGAGAGGGAGGGGCAAAACTCGTCAATTAACTGAAGAAGATGCGGGGTAGGGGGCATAAGTACTCCTTGACAGTTAGCCTGGAGTATGGATGCTCCTTCGTTTAGCGTATTTTTGGCTGCTGTCATTGTTCCGAACCCTTGTGCTTCGAATAATATGGGGCCAGTATATTTAAGTTTGCGGATTCTTTGCGGCATAAGGTAATCGGAAGTGGCAATAATGGCATCGTATTGAAACATTTGAAGTATTTTGAATAATTCAGGGTCTGTTGGGGAGATAAAAGTTGGGATGTCCGAGATGTTCTGCAGACCAGAACCTGTGCTTGTATATAGAAGATGTCCCTTGATGGCCACTTCCCGAAGCGCTTCGCATCGCAGGCGATTTAACGTTTCCACGCCTCCGCTGGGAACATAAAACGTAAACAGAACCTTCATCATGTGTCACCTCGAAAAATGTATATCATATAGTACGCGCCGAAAAAATAAGGGTGAGGGTATGTTTACCTGTATGCAGCGACTTTCCCCGGAGCATCCTAACGGATGTTCATTATCCATCACTTTAAAAACGGGGGATGACTAAATGCGAATAGCCAAAGTTGTTAGCTTGTCTTTGTCGGCAACGCTTATTGCCGGAATGGTCGGATTAACGGGCTGCGGGACTAGAACCGATAATACGAACATGCGATCTCAAAGCGTCCGCAACAACGGAAATTACGACGTGAATTCCCTGAGAACAGGCGATCGGAATTTCACGCGGAGTCTTGGCAACGGTCAAAGCGAGCGTATCAACTCGTTGAAGTACAGCCCTGCTTTGAGCAACAAAGTAGCGCAGATGCGAGAGGTTCAATCGGCTCATGTTGTGGTTACCGATCGCGATGCTTATGTTGCGGTAACCCTTCATGGACAGGGCCATCAAGGTACCGGTACAAGAGCCGGTGGAGTTAATCAAGGGACTACAAGATTTGGCAATCAAGGCATGAGCAATTATGGCATGACAAGCACCGGCACGACAGGTACGGGAACTACAGGTCTTGGCAGAACTCCAGGTACTTTCCCTAACGGTACGGCTGGATTTGGTACGGGAACAGGTTACGGTTATGGAACGAGAACGGGGACTGGCCTTGGAAACGGCACGATAGGATACGGCCCAGGCACTGGCATGGGATTAGGTTCGACGGGTTATGGCACAGGTACGGGAACTGGGACAGGTATTGGAGCAGGGACTGGAACCGGGTACGGAACAGGATATGGAACGGGATACGGGACCGCTGGTGGAAGAAATTATGATGGGCTTGGCGGAGGACTGATGGGCCGTTCTGGTGTAGCTGGAAGTTTGTTTGATACGACTACCCGCGGAAACAGAGGGGTAAACGGAATGAATGGCGGCACTGATGGGATGATTGGAATGAAGAGTACGCGCGGCAGAAATACGGTGGATGGTGTAGGAACTACTCGCGGTTTTGGTACGGGAACTGGGACGGTGGTTGATAATGTGCCACAAAGCGTTAAGGACCATATTTCCAGCGTTGTCAAGAAAACGGCTCCCCATATTCGCAATGTGCATGTATCCGGCAATCCAGAGTTTATGACCCACGTCAGCAACTACGCGACACAGCATCGCACTGGAGGTACTTTGCAGGGGCATGTAAGAGATTTCGAGCATCTGGTTAACCGGATCTTTCCAGGACGTGCTGGTACGATGACAGGTCCGAGCGGATACAGAAATACGGGTACTGGAACAACTGGTACTGGAACGACGGGTACAGGCACGGGCATGTCCGGTACTACCGGCACAGGAACAGGCAGCGGTACAGGCTTCTCGGGCGGAGTAACCCGATAAGAAGTATATAGTGCTGTGACAAAAAAGCAGCAGCTCAAAGGATGAATATTATTAAATCCTTGGCTGCTGCTTTTGATTATGTTTTATGATTATACTTCAAATTTCCGTCCTTTGACCCATGTATCCTGCAAATTCAAATCCGGGTCGACAAGCAGTAAATCAGCTTGTTTCCCCGTCTCGATGGAGCCGGTAAAATGGTCGATTCGGATCAGTTTGGCAGGGTTTAAACTGGCTGCTTCCGAGGCTCTTTCGATCGAAAGGCCGACTTCCCGAACCAGATGGCGGAAGCCGCGGATCATAGTCAGGGTGCTGCCCGCAAGCGTATTATCACTGTCTTTAAGGGTACATACATTGTCCTTAACGACAACAGGAAGGTCACCAAGCATATATTCGCCGTCCCCAAGCCCTGCCGCAGACATGGCATCGGTGATCAAAATCAGATTGTTGTCGTTCTTCACCTGAGCCAGAAGACGGATGGCTGCATGGTGCACATGAATGCCGTCAGCGATAATTTCCGCACTGATCCCGGGAGTGCTCAAGACAGCACCGGCCGTACCCGGTTTGCGGTGATGAAGCGGAGTCATCGCATTGAAGGTATGGACGGCATGATGCAGCCCGACCTGGACGGCCGCCATAATCTCTTCGTAAGTGGCATCAGTATGGCCCGCCGCTGCGACGATGCCCTCTTTGCGAAGGTATCGGGTCAGCTCCAGCGCTCCTTCTCTTTCCGGGGCAAAGGTTACCTGTTTGATTAGGCCAGGGTATTTATTGTTCCACGCTTCCACCCAGGAACGGTTAGGGGGCACGATATGTGAAGGATTTTGGGCACCGGGCCATTTTGGGCTGATAAAGGGGCCTTCCAGATGAACGCCTGCCAGCTGAGCATATGGCATGTCTTTTGACATATACTCGTTTACTTTCTCAAGCACTTCATCAATCACAGCTTGCGGCATCGTCATCGTCGTAGCAAGCATTGATGTCGTGCCTTGGCTGCAGTGCAGCTTCGTAATCGCGTCGAAGGCTTTCTTGCTGGGAATGGAGAAATCCTCCAGCATGCCACCGTGAACATGAATATCGATAAATCCTGGCAACACGTAGCTTCCTTCAGCATCAACCTTGGATGCCGAAGCCGGAGAATCCGAAGGCATTCCTGATGTCGAGCCCACGTATGCAATTAAGCCTTCCTCTACGACCACCGCGCCGTCGTGTATTATGCCTTTTGGCGTAACGACTTCGGCGTGAGTGATTTGAAAACTCCGGTTCGAGGCAGTCATGGTTATAGCAACCTCCCGGCATCTTGGTCGACGATGACGACGACGTTTGGATGAAGCTGCAGGAGGGAGGCAGGACATTGCGTTGTTACAGGGCCCTTAAGTGCTTTAGCCACGATTTCAGCTTTGTCTGCTCCTTTAGCCATCAGCAGAATTTGCTTCGCCTTCAGAATGGAGCCGATGCCCATCGTAATCGCATGAGTTGGCACTTCGTCGATGGAGTTGAAGTAACGCGCATTAGCTTTGCGGGTAACCTCGTCCAGCTCGACAACATGTGTCGCAGCCTTCAATTCGTCTGCGGGTTCGTTGAAGCCGATATGGCCGTTGTGGCCAAGGCCAAGAAGCTGCAAATCGATTTGTCCTGCTTGCTCTAGAAGCTGGGTATATTCCTCTGCGGCTTTATGCCCATCACCGGATACGCCTGATGGCACATGCGTATTGTTCAAATCGATGTCTACATGATTGAACAATTTCTCGTTCATGAATCTGCGGTAGCTTTCTGAGTGATCCTCCGCAAGGCCGATATACTCATCCAGGTTGTAGCTGCGGACTTCCTTGAAGCTGACCAGCCCTTGCTTGTGAAGCTCAATCAGATGCTGGTATACTCCGACAGGAGTCCCGCCAGTAGCCAGTCCTAATGCAGCCCGTGGATTCGTTTGCAGCAGGCTTGCAATAATTCCTGCTCCGGTCTCATTGAATTGCTGTTCATTGTTTACTTTAATGATATTAAACATATTATTCGCCTCCTGTACTTTTGCGATAAATTTGAACGTTCTGGTATGAATTTTTCAGTTTGGGCGTATATTCCGTAAATTCCAGACTTACCATTCCCGTGAATAGGATATCAATGACATGCAGTTGGGCAATTCTTGAAGCCATATCTCCCCGGCGCATTCCTTCCTCCAGCGAAGAAGAGAACAGCGATATGTCAGCCAGGGATGCAAGGGTGCTGCTCCCGTATTGGGTTAACGAAAGGGTGATCGCACCGCTGTCTTTGGCACAGCGCAGCGCATCTATCGTCTCCGGCGTTTCTCCAGAATAGGAGATTGCCATTGCCGCATCGCCTTCGCTTAAGCTGGATGCCGAAGTGATCTGCATGTGTGAATCCGCAAACGCAGTACAATTTTTGCCGATCCGAATAAGCTTCTGGTAGAAATCCTGCGCGATGACGGAGGACGTAGCCACCCCATAAAGATCGATTCGTTTAGCGCGGCAAAGTATCTCTACCGCTTTCTGGAGCTGGCTGATATTCAATAGCCGCGTTGTGTCCGTAATCGAAGCAAGATGATTTGCCTCCATGGCCTGGACGATCCTGTGCAGATCATTGCCCGCGATAATGTCCTGGTAGTGGCTTTCTGAAGGTTTGTGAGCGAGTTCAAAAGCCAGCTTCATTTTGAAATCGGGAAACCCTTTGAAATGAAACGACTTGCAAAATCTTGTCACTGTGGATGGACTGATTCCGCACTCCTCAGCGAGATCAGTAATGCCCATATGGATGACGGAACTAGGGGCGTTTAGAATGTGTTCTGCCAGTCGTCTTTCTTGGGGCGGCAAGCTGTTCAGTTGTGTAGACAACGCATGCAGAATAGGAGTAAGAATGCAAGTTCACCTTCTTTCCTGTAGCAGATACACAATAAGTCAATGAAAATAATTTTCGTGAATTTATCAAGTATCATGAAAACTATTTTAGTACATAATAAATTATTCCACTTTATAATGCAAGGTGTTTTATTACACCCAAGTGACACTTTTGAAACGAATTCCTTGTATTTTTAAGAATCGCATAATACACTAATATTTGCTTAAGCTTACCGGTGTTATCCGTATTAAATCCGATGAGGAGGAATAGCGTGGATCCGAATCTCGATCACTATATAGACCGGCTCCAATCGAAGTTTTCGGTAGTCGTCAAGAAGCTGCAAAACGAAATCATGCAGCACCGCGATCTGCCGTTAACGGGGCCTCAGTTCCATATGCTGTCGCTCATAGCGAAGGAGCGGAGCTGCAATGTCACTTATTTGGCGGAGGCACTGGTCGTGAAGCCGAGCGCGATCACGGTTATGCTTGACCGTCTCGTTCAGAACGGATACGTCGAACGCAGGCATGATGAACAGGATCGCCGTGCCGTGCTGTTATCCGTTACAGAGCATGGCAAGGAAGTGTATGATAAGGCGCGGAAGAAATCCAGGGAAGTGCTGGCCAATTACTTCGCTTGCCTGGATGAGAATGAGAAGGAAGTGCTGGAACGCGTTATTAATAAGTTTGATGAGGTGGGGCGTTTACGCCTTAAAGAGAAAGAAGCTGGTGAAGCCTAGAAAGGGAATCGGATAGATCCTAGGAAGTGGCTGGATGCCTGTTCCCAGCCCGGCTGGTTGTTTGTATATTATGCGGATTTGCTCGCATTGACGATGTCATCGGGATATTTTGAAATTAAGTTTGGAGTTCTTGTATATGGTCAGAGCGATTAAGCACCCTTGAGGGTGCTTTTTTTGTTTCGCTGAAAGTGTGGAGGAGCGGGTTCCACCATGTTGGAGAGGCTGCCGAATGCAGCGCCAACGGACCGTAGTTCCGCTATTTAGGCAAAAAGTTGCCTAATGCAACGTTAAGGGAGCGTAGTTCCGCTATTTGCCTAAAATAGGTCTACGACATGCGTTTTTTGGCAGATAAGAGCATCTGTGTCCGTAAGCTCGTCAAAATCAGCAAAAAGCGGGAATAAGTGCTTTGATGTCCGTTAGCTTCCCGGTCGATTGGTGCTATTTTGCGCATAAGATACTTTAGTCTTCTTAAGAAATTTAGTTACTTAGAGATACTTTTGGCTTAATGATACATACGTTGCTTTAAATGACTTGTTGAACCTAGGTAATTCAGGGTTTGACGTGCTAGCTGATGCTTAGTGCGGAAAATCCTTGGACAAACCATCACGTCAGAACTTTACTGGTTCGGGGGTGTTTTTTCATTTGTAACGCAATCCGCTAACGAGGTAGAATAAGGTTAATATTTCCGAATTTTAAATCTTTAATGTATTGGAATTCTGCAATTTTAAATGATGCTGGAACTTGAAAGGGAGAGCATGTTGGGCTCGGGTAATAGCAAAATTGAGCAAAGACCAAGGAGCGGAGGATGTTTATGGAACAATATATACTTGCTCTTGACCAGGGAACTACGAGTACGCGGGCGATTCTGTTTAACAAGCAAGGGGAGATCGTACATTTGGCGCAGCGCGAATTTCCGCAATATTTTCCAAAGCCAGGGTGGGTGGAGCATAATCCCAATGAAATTTGGGGTTCCACTCTCGCGGTGATCGCTTCCTGCTTGTCGGAGTCAGGGGTAAAGCCGGGACAGGTGGCCGGCATCGGCATCACGAACCAAAGGGAAACAACGATCATTTGGGAGAAGGAGACCGGAAATCATATCTATAATGCCGTTGTATGGCAATCCCGGCAGACGGCGGATATTTGCGAGGAGCTGATGGCGGCGGGCCATAATCCAGTATTCCAGCAAAAGACGGGACTGCTGATCGATCCCTACTTCTCAGGGACGAAAGTGAAGTGGATTCTGGATCATGTCGAGGGAGCAAGGGAGCGTGCAGAAAAGGGAGAGCTGCTCTTCGGTACGATCGATTCCTGGCTCATTTGGAAGCTGACCGGCGGCCAGGTGCATGTGACCGACTACTCCAACGCATCGAGGACCTTGATGTATAACATTCATGAGCTATGCTGGGATGACGAACTTCTGGAGCTGCTTCAAGTTCCGAAAGCCATGCTTCCCGAAGTACGCTCATCTTCTGAGGTTTACGGACGGACGGCGCCTTACCATTTCTTTGGACATGAGGTGCCGATTGCGGGAGCTGCGGGCGACCAGCAGGCCGCTTTATTCGGACAAAACTGCTTCGAGCGGGGCATGGTAAAAACGACGTACGGCACAGGCTGCTTCATGCTGATGAATACGGGCGATCAGCCAGTCTCGTCGGGTCATGGCCTCATTACATCGATTGCCTGGGGGATCGGCGGCAAGGTTGAGTATGCGCTTGAGGGAAGTATCTTCGTCTCCGGTTCAGCCATACAATGGCTAAGAGACGGTTTGCGGATGTTTAGGGAGTCGAAGGACAGCGAAAGGTATGCCGAACGCGTCCAGTCCACGGAGGGGGTATACGTCGTGCCGGCCTTTGTCGGCTTAGGCAGCCCATATTGGGACAGCGACGTTCGAGGCGCTGTATTTGGCCTCACTCGGGGAACGAGTAAGGAGCATTTTATCCGCGCAACCCTTGAATCCTTGGCTTATCAGACCAAAGACATTCTAGTGGCGATGGAGAAGGATTGCGGCTACAAGGTGAATACAATGCGGGTAGACGGGGGAGCGGTATCGAATACGTTCCTGATGGCATTCCAAAGCGATATTCTCGATGTTCCGGTGGAACGTCCGGCTGTGCGCGAGACGACCGCGCTAGGCGCAGCCTATCTGGCCGGGCTTGCCGTCGGTTATTGGCGGGATCTTGAAGAAATTCGCCGCATTTGGAGCTTGGAACGGCGATTTGAACCGACAATGCCGGAAGATGAGCGTGAATCGCTCTACAATGGCTGGAAAAAAGCCATTTATGCCGCTATGGCCTTCAAATGAGGAATGGGCTGCCAAAAGCAGCCCATTTTTGCTTTGTATCGCACGCTTACTCGCTGTTTTTCATAATATGTTTTGACTGTATCCCTTAACCTTGTTATACCACAAAACCCGAGCAAGGAGGGGTGACGCATTTTGAAAAGCAGCGATCGTAACAGCAAATTTCTGTTGACTCATCGTGAGCGGGAAGTTTTTGAACTCCTCGTGCAGGATAAAACGACGCGCGACATTGCGGGGCAATTATTCATTAGCGAGAAGACCGTACGAAATCATATTTCTAATGTCATGCAGAAATTGAACGTAAAAGGTCGTGCGCAGGCGGTTGTCGAGCTGATTAAGCTTGGGGAGCTGAAGATCTGACGGTTTGGGCAAAACACGTCAAAAATCGTAAGCCTTCTAATTCCTTGTCCGGAGAGGAAAGGAACTAGGAGGTTTTTTGTTGTTTGAGGCTGATGAAGGAATTCTAGTTTGGGGTTGATAATTCCTTATTTTCCATATATTATATATTGGTGAATTGAATAAACGGGAGCTTGGGCCAACCAGGCTGAGAGGATAGCTAATGCGCTGTCGACCGTAATACCTGATCTGGGTAATGCCAGCGGAGGAAACGTTCGAGCCTTTGTGTACACAGAGACCGCTTCTTTCGTTGCGGTCTTTTTGTGTTGCACTTGGCAGCAGCATCTCCGCTTGAACCCATTCATTCTAAGGAGGAATAGAAATGGCAAGCGAAACCAGCAACAACACAGTCAACCCCGAGTTCTTAGCTTTTCCGGGCAGCCGCAAGGTGTATCTTCAAGGTTCACGGCCGGATATACAAGTGCCCATGAGAGAGATTGCACTTGCGCCGACCGTTCGCGGAGAATCGGTAGAAGAGAATGAACCTGTTCGGGTATATGATTGCAGCGGTCCTTACACAGACGCTAACTATCATGCGGATATTAGGACAGGGCTTCCAGCGAACCGCAAAAATTGGATTCTGGAGCGGGGGGATGTGGAGGTTTATGAAGGCAGGAGCATCAGACCTGAGGATGATGGATACCAAACTGAAATGCAGCTTGATCAGACGGAGACATTCCCCGGCCTGCGCCGTAAGCCTTTAAGAGCTAAAGCCGGCCGCAATGTGACGCAGATGCATTACGCAAGAAAGGGTATCATCACGCCCGAAATGGAGTACATTTCAATCCGGGAGAACGTGACTCCGGAATTCGTACGCAGGGAAGTTGCCGAAGGCAGAGCGATTATTCCCTCCAACATTAATCATCCCGAAAGCGAGCCGATGATTATAGGCCGTCATTTTCTGGTCAAAATCAATGCAAACATCGGCAATTCGGCCGTCGCCTCCTCCATTGAGGAGGAAGTGGAGAAGATGAGATGGGCGACCCGTTGGGGCGCTGACACGATTATGGATCTTTCCACGGGGAAAAACATTCATACGACGCGGGAGTGGATCATCCGCAATTCACCGGTGCCTGTAGGCACAGTCCCGCTCTACCAGGCATTGGAGAAGGTAGGCGGAAAGGCCGAGGCACTGAGCTGGGAAGTCTACCGCGATACATTGATCGAGCAAGCGGAGCAGGGTGTCGACTATTTTACGATCCATGCCGGAGTGCTTCTGCGGTATATTCCGTTAACGGCTAAGCGTGTCACAGGCATTGTATCTCGCGGCGGGTCCATCATGGCAGCCTGGTGCCTTGCTCATCATCAAGAAAACTTTCTCTATACCCATTTTGAAGAAATCTGTGAAATCATGAAAAGCTATGACATCGCTTTTTCGCTTGGCGACGGCCTGCGGCCGGGTTCGATTGCGGATGCTAACGACGAAGCTCAGTTCGCTGAGCTCGAGACGCTCGGCGAACTGACCCAAATCGCTTGGGAGCATGACGTTCAGGTGATGATCGAAGGGCCGGGCCACGTACCGATGCACTTAATTAAAGAAAATGTAGACAAACAAATGGAGATATGCCAGGAGGCTCCTTTCTATACGCTGGGTCCGCTAACTACGGATATCGCTCCAGGCTATGATCATATTACTTCAGCGATAGGAGCGGCCATGATTGGTTGGTTCGGGACGGCTATGCTGTGTTATGTGACGCCTAAGGAACACCTCGGCCTCCCTAATAAAGACGATGTTCGCGAGGGAGTCATTGCTTATAAAATAGCTGCACATGCAGCTGATCTAGCGAAGGGACATCCTGGGGCCCAGGAACGAGACAACGCGTTATCCAAGGCCCGGTTCGAATTCCGCTGGCGGGACCAATTCAACCTCTCGCTCGATCCTGAGAGGGCTCTGGAGTATCATGATGAAACACTGCCCGCGGAAGGAGCCAAGACCGCTCACTTCTGTTCCATGTGCGGCCCTAAATTTTGCAGCATGAGAATCACTCAGGACATTCGCGATTATGCCAAGCAGCATGGAATTGAAGAAGAGGAGGCTATCGCCAATGGCCTTAAGGAAAAATCACGGCAGTTCAAAGAAGCGGGAAATGTCATTTATCGTTAAAATTTTATTCGAAATCATATGACGAATGACATACAGAAATCGAAAGATTGAATATAATAAGGGTTGTACGCAGATGGTTCCTGATTTATCAAGCTTAGGTATGTAGGCTGTCGTGCACTAAATGGAATTCATGTATCTAATCGCACTCTAAGTGAATGGTTTAAAGGATTAAATGGATTTTACGCACCTAAAACCAAGAATCCAGCCATGGTTGACAATTCCTTTACTTCTAACGACATGAAATCCATTTAAATCCATCTTTCCTTCTTTGCTGCAGAAATGAACTGCTATAAATCCATTTATAATAAGTTGAACTTTCTAGATCAACTTATTATAGCCATAAAACCATCCAGCCCCTTCCATACGGAGGGGGCTGGATGGTTTTATGGTCACCTGTGCTAGAGCGAATTCAGATAGTCTACGATCGTTAGCAGCCCTTTATCGAAATTCTCCAGATTGAAGTGCTCGTTGGGAGCATGGAGATTCTCGTCGGGAAGCCCGAAGCCCATCATGACGGCCGGGGCATTCAGGACGCGCGACAATGTTTCGACAATTGGTATAGAGCCGCCGTCGTGCGTAAAGAGGGCGCGGGTGCCGTATACGCGTTCGTATGCGTCCGCGGCTTTCTGCAGCATCGGATTCGCAGGATTGATAGTGAACGCCCGGGCTTTCTCGACTTGGACGATGTTCAACTTGGCGCCAGGCTGTACGTGCTGCTTGAGGTGCGCCTCGATTTTATCCAGAATATCCTGAGGATCCTGATTGCCGACTAAACGGCACGTAATTTTGGCGTGAGCTTCCTTTGGAATGACGGTTTTGGAGCCTTCGCCTTGGAATCCGCCGTATACCCCATTCAATTCCAGCGTTGGACGGGCACCGGTCCGTTCCACGAAGCTATAGCCTTCCTCGCCATAGAGCGTGTCTAGACCCAGGTCGGCTTTTAATTTGTCCTCGTTGAATGGCTGCTTGGCAAATTCCTCACGCATGGCAGGAGTCAACTCCGGCACTCCTTCATAGAAGCCCTCCACGGCTACTCTACCCTTGTCGTCATGCAGCGAGGACAGTAGGGAGACTATCGCATGCAGCGCATTCGGTACGCCGCCTCCGAAGGTTCCCGAGTGCAGATCCGTATTGGCGGTGTGCACTGTGACTTCCAGGGAGCAAAGGCCGCGAAGCCCGATGCAGATCGCTGGTTTGCCAGGCTCCAGCAGAGCCGTATCGGAGATGAGTACGACATCGGCCGCTAGCTTTTCCTTATGCTCATCCAAGTAGGGCGGAAGGTTAGGGCTGGCGATTTCCTCCTCGCCTTCAATGCAAAACTTAATGTTGACCGGGAGCTGCTTCTCTTCCTTTAATATAGCCTCCACAGCTTTGATGTGCAGAAACAGCTGGCCTTTATCGTCTGTTGCTCCGCGGGCATACAGCTTGCCGTCCCGGATCGTTGGCTCGAACGGAGGGGTCTCCCATAAGTGCAGCGGATCTACCGGTTGAACGTCATAGTGCCCGTAAACGAGCACGGTTGGTTTTCCTGGAGCATGCAGATGGTCTGCGTAAATAATCGGGTGTCCCTTGGTTGGGATGATTTCCACATTCTCCAGTCCTGCGCTCGATAGTGAGCTGGAAATCCACTCTGCTGCCCTGGCTATATCCGGCTTATGCTCGGATAGGGCGGAAATGCTTGGTATCGTTAGCAATTGCTTAAGTTCGTCTAAATGCTGTTCTCTGTGTTGTTGAAAATAGGATTCATAGCTCATCGTTGATCATATCCTCCCGGACTTTTTTGTGACTCCTTTAGTTTACTACGTTTTGCCCGCTAACACGAATACAAAGAGACAGTACTGTTAGTCTAACCGTGCGGATCATTTGTCATGTGAATTTGACAGATTTTATTAATAATCTCGTTAATTTTATTTTTCTTTAATGTACGATATCACTAATTCTGGTACTCTCTTTAAAGAGAGCTCAATTTTGAGAGCTTGGGTTGTTAGTAGATTGAAGGGAGTTATTGCGTAAATGGATGATAAAGATAAGAAGGAACTGGAATCAGTAGAGGGGGCAGAACAAGAGCAAGGAAGCGATTCTGCTGAACCGGGAACAGCTGATGAGGCAGTAACGGGATCGGATACAGGAGCTGGAACCGAAGAAGGCGTAAATGCAGATGACAGCAAGGAGGCAGAAGCGGCTGCTGAAGGTAGTGCGGAAGCAGAAGCTCAGGTAGACTTCACGGAACCGGAAGCTGTTCAAGCGATCGAGGCGATTGAGCCAACACAGGCTGCGGCCAAGCCGGATTATTTTTTTGACGGACAAGCCAATACAGGGGCAGGATCTACGC
This sequence comes from Paenibacillus sp. FSL W8-0186, assembly GCF_037969765.1. Taxonomy (NCBI): domain Bacteria; kingdom Bacillati; phylum Bacillota; class Bacilli; order Caryophanales; family Paenibacillaceae; genus Paenibacillus; species Paenibacillus sp. FSL W8-0186. The sequence continues at coordinate 1,619,997 of NZ_CP150207.1, forward strand.
CACCCCCATCTTCCAGTTCGTCCAAAGCGTGGCCGATCATCTCTCTGATTCTAGCCGCTGGGCTGGTGATTGCATTGGTATTTCCACTGCTGAATAACAAGAAGGATGTTGTGGCTACGGTTAACGGTACTAAAATTACGCAGGATGAACTGTATAATGAACTTGTGAAGGCTGGCGGCGGAGAGCAAGCCAAGCAAGCGCTGAATGCTATGGTTATGAAGACTTTGATCACGCAGGAGGCCAAGAAAAAGAATATCGTAGTGACGGAAGAAGATATCAACGCGGAAATCGATAACTATATCAAATCCTTCGGCAGCCTTGAAATGCTGGAGCAAATGCTTCAGCAGTATGGCATGACGATGGATGATTTGAAGCAGGACTCCGAAATGAATGTCATGATTACCAAGCTGCTTGAGGATAAAACGAACGTGACAGAAGACGAAGTAAAGCAAACTTTCGAAACGTATAAAGAGTCCTTCAGCACTCCTGAGCAGGTCCGGGCTTCTATCATATTGGTAGAGACCGAAGATGAGGCTAACGAGGTCATTCAGCAGTTGAAGAACGGCAAGGATTTTGCCGAGATTGCTAAGGACAAGTCGCTGGATACCTTCACCAAGGATTCGGGCGGGGATACAGGATTCTTTGAACGTGGACAAGTGGAGCCTGCCGTCGAGGAGGCCGCATTTAAGCTGCAGCAGGATGAAATCAGCGGCGCCGTTAAGACTGACGAGGGATACAAAGTCATTAAATTGACCGACCGTAAGGAAGCCAAAGAGGGTACGTTTGAAGAGAATAAAGAAGAGATTCGCAAGGGCTTGGTAGCGCAGCAAGTTCAGGAACTGTTCGGGGATTGGTATAATGAACTAGAGAGCCAAGCGAAGATCACTAATAAACTGACGGGTGCGGATACAGCGAACAGCGATAATTCCGCAAGCTAATTTTTGAGCAAAGAAGAATTCGACTCAAGGATAGCCGGCGTCTCCTAAATAGGGATGCTGGCTATTGCTGCATTTTCGTCCTGATGGCGAGGAGCTTGCTGCAGATGTCAATTTCGATTGCAAGTTGCGGAGTTTATGTATAACCTTATGAATAGATGATTTCTTTGTATAGGTAGGAGAGGAGTAGTTCTGATGGCGGAGTGGTATGAACGCAGCTTCGGTGAAGATTATTTACTTGTCTATAAACATCGCGACGTGCAAGGAGCGAAACGCGAAGTACATACGATGATTTCTTGGCTGGATTTGCCTGCAGGGGCAAAGGTGCTAGATCTTTGCTGCGGCATGGGACGACACTCCATGGCGTTGGTTGAAGCGGGTTACGAGGTTACGGGAGTGGATTTATCGGACGTGCTGCTGCGGGAGGCGCGGAAAAATGATCCCAATGGCCGCGTTATCTGGCTAAAGGGCGATATGCGCCAATTGCCGCTTGAGAGCGGTTTTGACGCCGTTGTCAACCTGTTCTCTTCCTTTGGCTACTTTGAGGAGGATACGGAGCATATCAAGGTATTAAAGGAAATTCGCAGAGTATTGAAGCCGGGCGGACAATTTATTATTGATTTCCTAAATCCGGCATATACGGTGGAGCATCTGGTGCCTCGCTCCGAGCGGGTGGATGAAGGACAGCACATTATAGAAGAGCGCAGCATCCAGAACGGATACGTGAAGAAACATATAACGATCCGGAATATGGACTCGGGGACGACGGATGAACCGAGACATTATTTGGAACGAATCAAACTGTATAATCGGGCGGATTTTACCGAAATGTTGAATAACAGCGGCCTGCAATTGGAGCATGTTTATGGGGGCTACGGCGATATTCCCTATGAGCCGGAAACGTCTCCCCGCATGATCATGGTCGGTAGATCCCTATGACGGCCAGGCGATTTCAGGAGTGGGCCGAGGCTGGTGTGATTCAAATTCCAATTTCCATGGCTCCGCCGCTGCGGCAGGTGAACAGTTATCTGCTTCGCGGTCCAGAGGGAGTCACTATTATAGATCCAGGGCCGCGAACGGATGTGACGGAGCAGGAATGGAAAGAAGTCTTAAGGGAGCTTGGGCTTCAACCAGCCGATATTGCAGCGATTGTCCTCACCCATCATCACCCCGATCATTTCGGACTGGCCGGGTATTTGCAGCAATTGACCCAAGCTCCGGTCTACATGTCCGCTCGCTCGTATGAAGAAGCCGAGCGAATGTGGGGAGCGAAAAGTACGGTTAATGAGGCGCTGCCCGCCCTGTTTCGGCAGCATGGCATGCCTGAAGAGTGGTTGAGCCAGCTGCCGTCGCATTTGCACAGCTTTATGGCTCAAGTGACGCCTTTCCCCGAAGTTACTTTTGTAATGGAAGGCAGCCCAATCGCCATGGGAGGGGGGAACTGGGAGCCTATTGTTACCGGCGGTCATGCTCCCGGTCATATGTCGTATTATAATCGGAGCAGCAAAATCATGATCTGCGGCGATGCCGTACTGCCGCAAATATCTCCCAACATCAGCTTAGTGCCCGGCAGCGAGCCGGATCCGCTGCAGTCCTTTATGGATAGCTTGAAGCGGTTGGGTGCTTACGAAGTCAGTATGGCTTTTCCAGGACACCGCAGTCCGTTTGATTATTTCAATGAGCGGATTCGTTTGTTAATCCAGCATCATGAGCAGCGGTTGGAGCGAATGGAACAGCTGCTGCTGGAGAAGCCAATGACAGGCTTCGAGGTGTGCAGCGCCGTATTTGGAACCAAGCTGGGCATCCATCAAATGCGGTTTGCGATGTCGGAGACTCTGGCTCATTTGCTTGAGCTTGTCCGCCAAGGCCGCACGGCCTTGGAAGAGACGGGCTGGAACGGGGAGCTCCAATTCAGGGCATTGCAGGAATCTTATAGAACTCGTTAGAGGCGTTTGATTACTAAAATAAGAACAAGCCGCGCATTAACGCAGCTTGTTCTTTATTTTCTCGGCAAGTAAGATTTAGCGGTCCGAATCGATCGTTTCTTCGCCCTGTTCCTTCTCGCGCTCCGCCTGTTTGCGGTGGGCGATCCGGCTGCTCGCTGAAGCGGCAATGGCTCCAACGATATCGTCAAGAAACGTGTTGCAGGGGCCTAGGCTTTTATCGTTCAGCCGCTCCAAGACGCCGGGTTTAAGCTTGTCCACATAGCCATAGTTCGTAAAACCGATGCTTCCGTAAACGTTAACGATGGAGAATGCTAAAATTTCATCGACGCCGTACAAACCTTCGTCATTGGCGATCATATCCTGCAGCTCTGGAATCAGAAGCCCTTGCTCTGCCAAAATATCCAGTTGAATGCCTGTCAGCACGGCATTTTGGACCTCTCTCTTGCTGAGAACCTGCTCCACGTTGTGGATGCACTCCTCCATAGTCAGGTTTGGGTAATACTTCTGCTGCAGCAGCATAACCAGCTCGGCAATTTCGCCGAGTGTCACCCCGCGTTTATGCAGCCACTCCATGGTGGCATCAGCTACCTTTTTACTGTTCAAAGTATAAGGCACTTTTGCTTTTGGTTGGTCCATCCCCATTCACCTCTACCCCTCTTATATGATGTTCATGTGCTTGAATCGTCTGACTCGGCTAAGATGCAGTGTGTCCACTTCCGGGAAAAATTAGTTATTTTTCAAGAAGGGGCTCGTATATATAGTAATACAAACCTTAGAAAAATGTTAGGGAGGACCCTGGTCATGAATTGGAACCGCTCATTACGCAATACTGCCGTAGCGGGAATGCTCGCGCTTCCGTTATTGCTGACAGCCTGTAATCCTTTTGCCGCAAAATCGTCGGGTCAAATCGATCCTCCGCCTGCAGATGTTGAATACGAGATGCTGAGGAATCTTGAAGCGCAAGATCAGACAAGCCTGAGTACGGACGGTTTAATGTCCACCGTCTATTTGGAGAACGAGCACGGTTTACTTGCTCCGGTAGCCCTGCGGCTGCCTGATGAAGACAGCAGCACGCAGTTGACAAGGGCACTGGAGAGCTTGGTGAAGGACGGTCCTTACGCCAAGCTTATTCCGGAAGGATTTACTGGTGTGCTGCCGGAAGGGACGGAAGTCGAGGCCGTTACGCTGCAGAAGGATCAGCAGCTGGCAATCGTTGAATTCACGGAGCCATTCACAAATTACGATGCCCGTGATGAGCGCAAGATTATGGAGGCTCTTGCCTGGACGTTAACGGAGAATCCGGACGTTCAGCAGGTTCAGCTCTGGGTTGACGGAGCCAAATTGAACGAAATGCCTGTGGATGGGACGCCTCTGGATCGGCCATTGACGCGTGCTTTAGGCATCAACTTGGAAATCAGCAGCGGCACAAGCCTTTCGCTGAGCAGTCCGGTCACTGTGTATTTCTCAGCTGCGACACCGGAGGGAGTGCAATATTTTGTACCGGTTACCCGTTTTGTCTCAAGTACCACCGACCGGGTTCAATCGGCGCTGCATGAGCTGATTAAAGGACCGGCCCAGGGCGAAGGACTGGAGCGGGTCGTAACGGATAATACTAGCGTCGACAGTATTGACGTATCCCAGGATGGGATCGTTACTGTAGCAATCAGTGACGATATGTTTGAGCCCGGGGAGAGAGTTCCCGCCCAAATGCTGCAATCGCTTGTTCTTACCGTAACGGAGAATACACAGAAAGAACAGGTACGGATCTGGCTGAATGGCGAAAAAGATGTCATTGGGCTTGATAACCAGAAATACAGCGAGCCGGTTTCCAGGCCGGAAACCATTAACGAAATCCCTCTGTGATGCTGTAATGACGATGCTTCGATTGCTTATTGGGCTTGCTGCGGCAAGTCCAATTCTGTTATACAGGCATTTAGGCTTATGGAGCACCGTTCTGCGAAAGGGGAATACAGATAAATGGCGAGGAAGGAATGGAATGGTGATTTTATGCTTACACTTTGGTAGAATAGGGAAAGCGTAAAGACAGCATGAAACGTAGGAGGCGGGTTACGATGAGAATAAACGGGCGTGAAGCAAACGAGCGGCGGCCATTGAACTTAACAGTAAATATTAACAAGTATGCAGAAGGATCCGTATACATCGAGGTTGGAGACACGAAGGTAATATGCACGGCTACCGTCGAAGAGAAGGTGCCGATGTTCATGAAAGGCCAGGGCAAAGGTTGGGTAACTGCAGAATACGCTATGCTTCCCCGGGCAACCCACTCCCGTAACCAGCGCGAATCGGCACGCGGCAAGCAAAGCGGACGGACAATGGAAATCCAGCGTTTGATCGGCAGAGCTCTGCGTTCCATCGTTGATTTGCAAGCCCTTGGCGAGCGGTCGATCACCATTGACTGCGATGTGCTGCAAGCCGATGGAGGAACACGTACCACGTCGATTACTGGTGCATTCGTTGCTCTGGCACTGGCAGTGAACAAGATCGTGCAGAAGCACGCTTTGCCAGTATTCCCCATCACCGATTATCTGGCTTCCGTCAGCGTCGGTATCGTCGGCCAGGAGACGCTGCTGGATCTTAATTACGACGAGGACTCCAAGGCCAAGGTGGATATGAATGTAGTTATGACGGGGCAAGGCCAGTTCGTCGAAGTGCAGGGGACCGGCGAAGAGAATCCATTTTCCCGGGAAGAACTGAATAAAATGCTCGAGCTTGCAGAGAAAGGCATCCGCGAAATGATTCAAATTCAGCGTGAAGCGCTCGGACCCATCGCCATGAAGATTGGAAGCAAGCAATCGGGAGCGGATATATGAACCATAGCCAGGAATCAGTTATTATTGTAGCCACCCGGAATCAGGGGAAAGTGAGGGAATTTGCCCATGCGCTTGCCTTTTTGGGCAAGCCCGTGAAGAGCATGTACGACTATCCCGAGGTTCCGGAAGTGGTCGAGGACGGCAAGACGTTTGCGGAGAACGCACGCAAGAAGGCAAAGGAAGTGGGCGATTTCCTTGGCCAGACTGTGCTGGCCGATGATTCGGGGTTATGCGTGGACAAGCTGGAAGGCGCGCCTGGCGTTTATTCGGCTCGCTATGCTGGGGAAGGGGCTTCGGATGAGGACAACAATGCTAAGCTTCTGAGCGAATTGGAGCACATGCGGCTAGGGGAAGATACGGAGCAGCCGCTGCTTAGCACGGCCCGGTTCGTGTGTCATCTTGCCCTGTATAATCCGGCGACGGGGGAGTTTACAGAGGCTTCTGGAACGGTGGAAGGCTGGATTACATCAGAGCCGGCCGGAGAAGGCGGATTCGGATATGATCCGCTGTTTTATCTGCCGGAGTACGAGAAAACCCTTGCCGAGCTAACCGTCTCGGAGAAGCAGGCGATCAGCCATCGCGGTGCGGCATTACGCCAGCTGGCCCAGCAAATGGAGGACATGAATAAATAAGAAGCCCCGGCAGTGCGGAGGCTTCTGAGAAATTGATTACGTAATGAAGTTGCTATAACCCCTTTAAGTGACCGTATACGAGCCTGTTCATTTCCTTAAGAACGGACTGAATGCTAACTTAAAGGGGGTTTTTAGCATGACACGGTTGTGGCCGGTATGCTACTGAAGCTGGTTGTTTTCATTGTTATCTTTACGGCGGCTATAATAAAAAAACCAACAGTCATTAAGCAGGCGAATTTGACGCCGGTCTTTTTTATGAAAGGCGCGCATCATCTGGTTGCTGAGCCAATTGGGCAATACAATCTCCTCCCGACTTTTCCCTATGTACGTTAGCATATGGGGAGAAGCCGTGAAGTGTGCAGGTCCATGAACTCTATTGGCCCTCTTCTTCGTACCATTGCTCTAGCTGGGCCTGCAGCGCGCGAATTTCCGTAAGCAAAGAGATCAAGGGATAATTCTCTTCTTGTATTGCGGAGAATGCAGCTTCAAGCTCATTGATGTAGGCTAAGCCGCTTGTAATTTGCAGCGATTCCTGCAGCAGATCAAGCTGGTCGCATTCGGCAATCGCTTGCGGCAGAGATGGAACCTGGGCCGCGGTTAGCTTATCGATTTCTTTGTTCAGGCGCAAATTGAGGGCGCTTAGCTGGTAAGCGTAATCCGCAGGCATTTCTACAAAACGCAAATCGCTGCCCTGCTGCAAAATGACATATCTCATTAAGGACATTTGTTTACAGTCTCCTTTTCAATTATTGCTACTTGACAGTGTAGCTTAACAGGAAGTTAGAATTCAAGTACAAAGCGTGTTTGATCGAGGCCAGGAATATGAATGGCGGCAAGTAAGGGGGGATTTTCATGACGGATGAACAACTACAGGCCTGGGTCGAGGAGATTTCGCTTCGCAGCTTTGGGTTGCCTTTTCGCCATGAAGCCAGGTTTAACCGGAGGCTCAGATCGACAGGCGGCAGATATTTCATGAAGTCCCACCATATCGAGATTAATCCGGCCCAGCTGGCTGCTTACGGGGTAGAGGAAGTGGAGAAAATCATTAAGCATGAGCTATGCCATTATCATTTGCATATTATGGGCAGAGGCTACAGACACCGGGACCCGGAATTCAAAGCGTTATTAAATCGGGTAGGGGGAAGCAGATACTGTCAATCGCTGCCTGGAGACCAGGGCAGAAGAACATTGCCTTATCGGTATATGCTCAAGTGTACAAGCTGCGGTATGGAATATTTGCGCAAACGCCGCGTTGATCCTCGGCGATACCGCTGCGGTAAATGCTCGGGAAGCCTTCATCTGTCGAGTTATGGGCAGCAGAATTGAAGTAAATTGAAATAAGCACCAGAGCTGAAATGTGGTATACTACAAAAAAAGATAGGGAAGTGATCTATTATGGCCAAGTCCAAAGCCAAACGAATGCGCGACAAATTAACGCGTGAAGGCAGACGCAACCCGGAATTGGGGAGAAGCCCCTTTGCCGCAGCAGATTTAAGAACGAGAAGAACCAAAACCAAGCAAGAGCTGTTAAATCAAAGTAAGCATAAACAGAAGAACCTGATCTCTTATTATGGAGATGATGGTTCTTTTTTGTTGGCAAGAAGCAGCTCGGCTTGTCATATATATGAAGTGGGAGCGTAAGGATCCAAATGGGAGAGGAGCAGCCGGCCCCGAAGAGCAATATGCGGACGGAGGCGAAGCAAAATGAGTGCAGAGATGCTGATTCAACTGCTAGTACTTATCGTCATGCTCATCGAACTGGCGCGGCACCGAAAGGATTCCTGAAGTTCCGTGAAGGTCTGGCCTTTGGTGCCAGGCCTTTCCAACCCTTTTATGGCATGTCCATATTCTTGACTTTGCATCAAAATCATGATAAATTATACCGTAAATCTATAGTAAACAATTAGCGTTCCCCGATAGCTCAGTCGGTAGAGCACTCGACTGTTAATCGAGTTGTCACAGGTTCGAGTCCTGTTCGGGGAGCCATGTCTTTGGAGAGATACCCAAGTGGCTATAAGGGGACCCTCTGCTAAGGGGTTAGACTGCGTAAGCGGTGCGAGGGTTCGAATCCCTCTCTCTCCGCCACTATAGATTGAATCATAAAGCCAAAGTTCTGATGGGCTTTTTTTTATTTCTATTATAAAAAAAGGGGTTGCCAACGCTCGCGAACTTTGCTATACTCATTTTTGTTGTCGCTCCAAAAAAGACTTCACCTTAATTATAAATATGGCCCGTTGGTCAAGGGGTTAAGACACCTCCCTTTCACGGAGGTAACAGGGGTTCGAATCCCCTACGGGTCACCACTTTCATATATATGCTTCAGTAGGGTGAGAATCCCTTGGGGGTTCGTCGGAGCATCGGCTTCGGTAGGAATACTTCGCAGTCTCGAACGGAGAGAGAGTATCCCCTACGGGTCACCACTTTCATATATATGCTTCAGTAGGGTGAGAATCCCTTGGGGGTTCGTCGGAGTATTGAAGTATTATAACTTAATATGCGGTCGTGGTGGAATGGCAGACACGCTATCTTGAGGGGGTAGTGGGTGTATACCCGTGGAGGTTCGAGTCCTCTCGACCGCATTGATAACAAAGGGAAGAACCTTGCGTAAGCAGGGTTCTTTTGAACTTTTTATTACATCGAAATATATAGTAAAAGCAGCTTAAGGAATCTACATACGGTAAAAAGAAAAGCATCCTCGCCATTGGCGAGGATGCTCTATAATGGAGACTTAAAGATCTAGAAGCGTATTTAAGGCATAGGCAACTCCGTGTTCGTTGTTACTGCGGGTAGTCAAAGTGCTTAGCCGCTTGACTTCCTCGACGGCGTTGCCCATCGCTACCTTTGTTCCAGCAATCTGAAACATGGAAATATCATTATAACTGTCACCGATAACGATCGTATCAGCCATGTCGATATCGTAATAGGAAGCCAGAAATTGAAGGGCGCTTCCCTTGTCTGTTTCGGTCGATATGATTTCTAGCGTATGCTTGGCAGCGGCCGTTGTATGGACGAAAGGCTGATCGCGGAAATGATGGCGAATTCGATCCAGCTTCGCATCATCATAAGTAAAAATTAACAGTTTATAAATGGGGCTCCCGGCTTGTACCACCTCACGAAGATCATCAATTTGCTTGAAGCCGAATTGTTGAAACTGGGTTTGCACACCGGCCTGCAGCGTATCTGCGTCGATGTCGGGATTGGCGCTGACAAGGATATCGATTTCGGCCTGGAGCTTGCCTTCTCCGCCACATGGTGAATAAATGTCCTCCGGGCAAAATATTTCGAAATATACGTCCTGCTCCAATAAGTAACTTATGGATTCAGCAGCAATGGGGTGGGGAATCGGAGTCTCGTTCAGAAGACGTCCGCGCTCATCGTGGACAGCAGCTCCATTGGATGAAATGATCGGAATGGATAGATCCTCGCCAATTATTCCTTTCACATCAAAGCGGGCTCTGCCTGTGCATATCGTTACTTTATGATCCTCGCCGGACAAAATATTGCGAATGGCCGCGAGGCCCTCTGTGCTAGGCTTGCTCTCGGCGGTGAGCAAGGTTCCGTCCAAATCGATAGCAATTAATTTCATGCATATAGCCTCCCTATAGCTTGTTCTGCGGTTGCTTGCTAAGAGTATAAAGTATGAAAATGATTTCAGGTCAATACAAGGAAACTATGTTACTATAAATCATAGGTAAGCAGGGCGGAAAACCCAGCATTTTATTGGAGTGCCGCTTGAATTTATATAAAGATAAAAGAACAACTTAGGAGCAGGATGGGTAAATGGAATCTCAACTTTGGATTATTCTTCTCATTGGAGCAGGTACTTATTTGTTTCGCGCAGGTTCGCTTGTGCTTGGAAGCAGGGTACAATGGTCGGAACGGACTAAGGAATGGCTTTCTTACGTGTCCCCCGCAGTTCTGGGTGCCTTGCTAGGGCCTTTATTATTGCTGGACGAGGGGCAGTGGGTGCCCATTAGGGATAATATTATGCTGTTAGCGGCCATACCAACGATAGCAGTAGCCTGGTGGACGCGGCGGTTGCTCTTGACTGTAACGGCAGGCATCGCCTGTTTTGCTGTATTATATTATTTCATGTGACAGGAGATATAAGCATGAGTCGAAGAGATAGAGTAGCTTTGGCGTTAAAGGATGTGCTGCCAATCATGCTGGCATATTTTCCTTTATCGATTACGTTTGGTGTCTTGGCAGCTGCGAGCGGGGTGCCCTGGCATACGTCGATCTTTAGCTCGATATGGATTTATTCCGGAGGGGCCCAGTTTATGCTTATCAGCATGCTGGATACGGCGACGGCTCCAGCTACAATCATCGCCACCATCCTGCTTGTGAATATGCGGCATATTCTGTATGGTGCCACAATGGGGCCGAATTTGGCGCATTGGCGGGAGCCATTGAAATGGCTGGCGGCGGTAGGATTAACGGACGAGAGTTTTGTCGTAACTTACAACCGTGCCGCTGCCGGCGAAAAGCTGGCGCCTTCCTATTATTTGACCTTTGCGCTGGCGGCATACGGATCATGGATTGCAGGTACGGTTGTCGGTGCGGGAATCGGCGGGATTGTTCCCTCAGAGGCCGCCGCTGTGCTTAGCTTTGCGCTTCCAGCGCTGTTCCTGGCACTATTGTTTGCTGGCGAGCGTACCCTTCCGCATTTGCTGGCAGCCTGCACAGGAGCGGGATTAGCTACGCTGGCAGGGCTCATGAATTTAGGCGGAATCGGCCTTATCGCTGGGGGGCTTGTCGGGGCTACGGCAGGCCAACTGCTGTACAGGCAAAAGAGCAGAATCAGCAAACAAGCCAAAAGCTAATATCCGGATACTAGCGTTAGCCCTAGTCCTCATTTACGGGTAAATCAAGGATTGAAGAATATTTGGGATACAAGACACGGATGCAATCCGGGCATATATCATGAGTAAATTCCGCATGAGTATTCCTGATCAGGAAGTTCTCGATATCGTCCCAGTGGTTATCTTCGTCCTTGATTCGCTTGCATACCGCACAGATCGGAAGCAGACCGCGCAGCGTGCGGATTTGCGTGATAATTTCTACAAGCTGCAGTTCATATTTCTTATAACGCGTCATATCTATGCAGCTCAGGACAACGCCGCCAATACAGTTCTCTTCCATAAGCGGAATAACCTCCAATTGGAACCATATCGTTTCTTGCGACAACGACAAATGAATGTGGAATTCCTTGCTATAGAAAGAACAGTCCCCTTGGAGGATGTTATTCAGCTGAGAAAGGAACATCGGGGCATTAGGGCACACATCCCGATTGTCCGGATTCTTTAGAAACTCGATAAGATTTAATCCGGGCCGATCCCATAAAGGAGATAGGCCCAACTGCGCGGCTTTCTTTGCCCAGGTTGGGTTCACCTGCTGGATGGTACCTTGGGAATCGGTTATGGCCAGGCTTTGGTTCAGGGACTGGGCAGCCGAAATCCATAAAGACGGACTATGGGTCATCGCGAACACTCCTATCTGAAATTACTAAAGGATAGATGCTGTCCTGGCTATTGTCACCGTGTGCGGGATCAAGAAGTGAAGGACCTGGATGGTCTATGATATAATGGCCTGGAAGGATTGCCCAAGACATAAAGAGGTTTAATCAAATTATACACGCAAATGCGTAATTTTACAACAAAATGACGTAAAAACGTAATAGTTTTGCGAAGGAGGGCCGAAGAGTTGTCTATTTATGAAAGGATCGAATCGCTCATCAAAAGCAAAGCTATGACCAAGAAGGAATTCTGCAAGGAACTTGGCATCAGCACCGGAAACTTGGGCGACTGGAAGCGCGGCAAATCTTCGCCCGGCACGAATAAGCTCATCGATATTGCCGCGTATTTCGATGTGAGTCTGGATTGGCTGATGACCGGCCGGGAACGCGAAGCAGTACAGGTGCATGAGGAAAGAGAAGCCTATGCTGCGGACGAGCCGGACTGGAACCGCCTTAGCAGCCGTCTGACAGAGCGTGAGAAGGCTTTTATTCAGGAGTATCTGGAGTTTACCGAATACCGCAGAAAGTTAAAGAGGATGGGAGGAAAATAATAACACTTTACTTTTAGTTACCGCGGCGATATAATATAAAATGTTCGCTTCAAACATAACCTGCGGTCGTGGTGGAATGGCAGACACGCTATCTTGAGGGGGTAGTGGGTGTATACCCGTGGAGGTTCGAGTCCTCTCGACCGCATATGGCAAATGAAGAAAAGCCGTTTCTTTAGTAGATTATATCTGCTGGAGAGACGGCTTTTTTGCTGTGAATTGGATCTGGATCATTCTCGAAGCCGACTGACAGGTTTAACATTCAGAGAACAATTATTTGACATTCCCCTAAAGATTGGGATTTACACTCGTAATAGTTCTGAACATTGTTGGGAGGAGATTTAGTGAATAAACTACTGAAAGGCTTGGCAATCGGCGGGTTGGTATTATCCGTTGTTTCCGCCGGAACATTGGCAACAGCGAAGGAGAATACCTCGGGGGCGGCAGTCTCGAAAGGGCAGTCCAAAAATTTGATCGTTCTGATCGGGGACGGCATGGGGCCGGCGCAAGTATCGGCGGCTCGTTATTTTCAACAATACGAGAATAATGTAAAAAGCCTGAATTTAGATCCGTATTATGTGGGACAAGCGACGACGTATGCGGATCGCGGGGAAGACGGCGGGCAAATCGTCTCCGGAATTGTGACGGATTCGGCCTCTGCGGGCACGGCATTTGCGACGGGAAATAAAACGTATAACGCAGGTATCAGCGTCTCCAACGAAGACGTCTCCAGACCGTTTGCCTCCGTGCTTGAAGCCGCTGAGCTGAATGGCAAATCGACAGGTCTCGTTACGACTGCGCGTATCACCCATGCCACTCCGGCCGTATACGCTTCGCATGTGCGCAACCGTGACAACGAGAACGCAATCGCATCGCAGTATCTGGATAGCGGGATCGATGTGCTGTTTGGCGGGGGCGAATCATTTTTCCTGACAAAAGAAGAAAAAGGCAAGCGCAGCGATAAAAATCTCCTTCCTGAATTCGAGGCCAAAGGCTATAAAGTTGTAAAAACAGGACAAAGCCTGGGCAAGCTGTCTGCCAAGGATTCCAAAGTGCTGGGATTGTTCGGAAGCTCCCACGTTGCTTACGTGCCGGATCGTACGGCTGAAGTTCCAAGCCTGGCTGAGATGACCTCGAAGGCGCTCGAAATTTTGTCCGCCAACGAGAATGGGTTCGCTATCATGATCGAGGGAGGACGCATCGACCATGCCGGCCATGCGAACGATCTGCCAACGATGGTTCAAGAAGTGATTGATTTTGACGAGGCCTTTAAGGTGGCGATTGAATTCGCCAAGAAGGACGGAAATACGTCGGTCGTCGTTACCGCGGATCATGAAACGGGCGGCCTGTCCTTATCCAGGGACAACATTTACGAGCTTAATGTAGATCTATGGAATCAACAGAAGAATTCCTCCGAGAGCTTGGTAACGGTTTTGAATGAGGCAAAAACGATCGCGGACGTTAAGAAAATCGTTGCAGACAATACTTGGATTACTGATCTGACTGATGAAGAGGCGCAATACATCCTCGATGGCGACGGCTCCTCTTATAAACGTGAAGGCGGGTATAACGCCGTCATCTCCAAGCGTCTGCTTGTCGGCTGGTCCGGTCACGGGCATTCCGCTGTGGATGTAGGCGTGTGGGCTTACGGGCCGATCGCCGAGAAAGTAAAGGGTCAAATCGACAATACGCGGATCGCTACTGCTAGCGCTGAGGTGCTGGGCGTTGACTTGCAACAAGCGACGGCTAACCTGCAAGCGAAGCATCTGTATCCAAAATTCAAAATTAACCGCAGTAATGAAGTTCTCTATCCGGCCAAAGCGTTAACGGAAGCTCTTGGAGGCAAGTACCAGGTTGCAAACGGCATAGCTACGATCAGCGGCAAGGGCGGCACGGTTACTGTGGATTTGAACGCGAAGAAGGCTAAATTGAACGGAAAAGACTCCTCGATTTCCGTAGATATTGATAATGATGTGCTGTACCTTCCGTTAACGGCATTTAGTCAAGTATCGGGACAACCCTTGAAGTGGGACGCTCTGTCCGAACGGATTGTACTAAAATAACGATAAAACATACAAATGGGGATGCCCAGCTGGGAAACAGGGGAATGTGCTTCTCCTGTTTTCCTGTATTTTCATATAGGAGGAAAGAATATGCTGCTTATTCAAGGGGTGAAGAAAGGGTTCCATGTAGGCGGAAACCGTATTCCGATCCTTGACATTCCGCGGTGGGACGTCGGGCGCGGGGAGAAAATAGCGATCATCGGACCAAGCGGCTCTGGAAAAAGCACCTTGCTTCATATTATTAGCGGAATTCTCCGGGCGGACGAAGGGGAGGTGCATATCGACGGGCAAGCGCTCCATCGCATGACGGAGCCGGCGAGGGACAGCTTTCGCGCCAGCCGCATCGGCTATATCCTGCAGGATTTTCACCTGATTCCCTCGCTTTCGGCTAGGCAGAATGTCGAAATTGTGATGCCTGCCCAAATGGGTGCCGCAGAGCGGCGAAAACGCATCGATCATTGGTTCGAGCGGGTTGGGCTCGGCGATCGCAGCCGCCATTTGCCGTCACAGCTGTCCCGGGGACAGCAGCAGCGCGTCGCGATCATTCGGGCGCTGGTCAATGAGCCGCCGATCGTCTTGGCGGATGAGCCTACAGGCAGCCTGGACTGGGAAACGGCGGACGAAGTGACGGATTTGCTGCTCGAGCTTTGCCGCGAAGAACAGCATACATTAATCGTCGTAACGCATGATCTGAATATGGCAAACCGTTTTCCGAGACGGGTCCATATTGGCGAAATCAATCAGATCAGCGGAGTGAAGCGTTTGGCCGAAAGTCGGGAGGAGAGGGCGATATGAACTTTTTTCACCTCATCCTAAGAAATATGCTGCACCGGAAATTTCTGTCCCTCCTGACGATTCTGTCGGTAACGGCCACGGTCGCATTCGTCCTGCTTCTCTCGTTATCCAAGGCGAGCGTTGAACAAGGGGCACAGAAGGGATACGGTCCATTTGACGTTGTCGTGGGCGCGCAGGGAAGCCAGACTCAGTTGGTGCTGAATACCTTCTATCACATTGGCGCTCCTGTCGGGAATATTCCTGGCCGTATAATGGATATGGTTCTGGAGGACAGCGGGGTCGAAAAGGCTTATGCCATCACAACTGGCGATAACTATAACGGTTTTCCGATTGTGGGTGTTAACCCGGAATATTTTCTAACCCGGTATGGCGACCAGAAGCTGCAGGAAGGAAGCTTATACAGCGAGACTGGCGAAGTGGTCGTCGGGGCCTATGTGGCTCGAATGCTCGGGCTGCGGGCAGGAGATACCTTTACGGGGGCGCACGGATTGGTCGAAGGCGCACATCATGCGGACATGGACGACGAAGGTCATGGCGAATCAGGCGAACATCATGATGACCACGAAAGCTTCATTTATACGGTAAAGGGCATTCTGCCCGTGTTGAATACCCCGGATGATCGTGCGGTCTTCACGACCTTGGACTACGCTTGGGCGGTCCATGGCCAGGTGCCGGGAGAGAGGGAGATTACGGCAATTCTGATCAAACCGGCCAGCCTGCTCGGTGCGCAGGGATTAAAAACTAAACTCGAGGGCATGCCTCAAGTCCAGGCCGTGTATACAAGCAAAGCTGTAGCGGATGTGGTAAATCTCGTGGATCAAGGGGCCGGGATCATTGAGGTGGTGACGATGCTTTGTGTCATCCTGGCTGCCATATCAATTCTGCTGTCGCTTATCGCAGCTGTCAATGAAAGAACAAAGGACGTGGGTCTCCTGCGTCTGCTCGGAAAATCAAAAACCTACGTGCTGATGACACTGGTCGGGGAAGGGATATTGGTAACGGCGGCGGGGCTTGTCTTGGGACTCCTGGCCGGGCATGCAGCGAGTTATGTTCTGAAAGATGCGCTGTTCAGTTATGCCGGCATCCAGATCACTCCTTTTCAATGGAGTGCTGATCATATCATGATTGCGGCGGCAACACTGGCGATTGGTGCCCTTGCATCCCTGGGACCGGCCCTGCGGTTGTACCGGATGGATTCATTGTCGCTATTCAAAGCGTAAGGAGGTATCCTGGATTGAAAAAAATAATACTCGTACTGCCGATTCTCGCTGCCGTCGTTTTGCTGCAAGCGTGCGGTCAGAAAGAACTGGCCAGCGAACAAGCAGGTTCGTTTGCGGCCGCAACAAACCACAGCCCGGCAGCAGTTACGCCAAATTCTTATGACCCTTTATCTACAGGTAAAGAAGCTAATGCAGTGGTCAAGGCGCCGGAGGACCCACCTGCTGATGAAGAGGAAGATATAGACGGGTTGGAGCAGCCGGCTAATGGGGATGATATTGTTAAGGCGGAGCTTCCTGCAGAGGAGCTAGCCGCGCAGGTACTTCCTGTCCCCGAAGCGAAACCGATCGTTAATGCGGGGGACGGAAGCAAGGCGGCCGAACCTTCTGCAGCCCCACCGGAGAGCGAGGCGCCAGAAAGCCGGGCGTCAGTTTCGGCTGAGAAGAACGTGAAGGAGGGCGCCAAGCAGACTGCGGCAATTGCAGCTCCCAAAGCGGAGGCAGCAGCAGTGACTGCGAAGGAAAATAAGCCGCAAGCTGCAGAGGAGACGAAGACAACGGGGCCAATGAAGATCGGCTGGTCGGAATTTTTTGATGGGGATGACCAAACGACGCCTTCGGACCGCTTCTGGGATCTCAGCGGTTCTACCGTAACGATTAAGGGATTTATGGGTGAGGTGCTGTCCTTTGAGAAAAACTGGTTTCTGCTTATCCCCGAGCCCGGCGCGGAATGCCCTTTTGACAATGGAGACGAGACCTATTGGAACAAGATCATGATCGTGTTTGTGCCAGAAGATGTGAAGCTGAGATATAAGTCGGAGCCGCTGGAGATCACAGGCCGTCTCGACGTCGGTATTAAAATCGACGAGTCGGGATATAAAACGATGTTCCGTCTGTATGACGCCTCCTTCAAGGAGATCAAATCCTAACGGGGGAACAGGAGAATAAACAGGGCAGGCGTTTCAAACCGGTCTTATTGCTTTAAATGGACAATGACCCGAATTTTTTAACAAGGAGGGAACGATTCATGGAAGCAATGTATACGGCAACAGCTACGATTCAGGGAGGAAGATCTGGCACCGTGGAGACTTCGGACGGGGCGTTGAAGCTGGAACTGAGCATGCCCAAAGCAATGGGAGGACAAGGCGGCTCCGGCACTAACCCGGAGGAGCTGTTCGCGGCCGGATATGGCGCTTGTTTCGCCAGCGCTCTGGAGCATGTAGCAGAACAAGACGGCATACAGCTGGAGCAGGCAATCGTGAAGCATCATGTGAGCATCGGCAAGGATCCTGCAGATGGCGGATTCCAATTAGCCGTGGCCATCGATGCGCAAATTCCGGGAGTAGAGCGCGGCACAGCCCAACAATTGCTTCATAAGGCGCATGATTTTTGCCCTTATTCGAAGGCGACGCGAGGCAATATCGAGGTGAAGCTGAACTTAATCGAAGGTTAATGATATGAAAAGACTTCTCATGGGCAATACTGTTCTGGAGAAGTCTTTTTGTCACGTTGAAATGGATTTAATTGGCATTCAATTCCAAGTTGACACACCGTAAAAAATTATTTAATATGTCTAAGTACTAAATAGGACTTAAATCTGATAATACGGGTGATGACCATGTCTTACAGACCGAGTGTACAGAACGTGACTAAGGCCAGCAGCAACGAAAAAGAAGGACTGTATGAATTCATCGTCACAATGGCTGATGGCTCAGCGTGCCGGGTATTTTTCCACCGGAATCCGGAGTGGCGGCTTACGAACGTCAGCCGGCTTCAGAGAACACCTTGTCCGGTATGCCGCAAAGATTTCATTTGCAAATGCATGGACAAATTCAGCGGAGAGATTAAGCAGCAATTGGATGACGGTCAGTGGATTGAGAAGGCGCTGGCTCAGTAAGATAGCAGTCAATCAACGTTGGGAGACGGGCTCGTAGAGGGATCTATGGGACGTTCATAAGATTGAAAAGCAAGCGGGTCGACCAAGGAGTTTCCTTGGCTGACCCGCTTGCTTTTTTCGTTTGTCCGAAGTCATGCTATAATTGCAATAAAAGCGAGGTGAAGGAACGATGGCGCAAACTTCGGGACAGCACGATAACGTCGTCCTGTTTGATGGCGTATGCCATTTATGCCAGGGAGCCGTTAAATTTATAATCAGAAGGGACCCAGAACGCCGCTTTCGGTTCGCTTCCCTCCAATCAGAAGCTGGGGAGAGAATATTGCAGGGCAGCCGGCGCCCGGACATTTCTCCTGATCGGATAAACACAATTGTCCTGTATCAGAACGGCGTTTATTATACGCGTTCATCCGCTGCGCTGCGAATCGCAAAAGGATTGCGGTATCCTTGGCCGCTTGCCTTTGGATTCATTATTGTACCGCGATTTATACGGGATGCCGTATACCGCATCGTTGCGGCTAATCGCTATCGCTGGTTCGGCAAGGACGAGACATGCCTTGTGCCCACGAAAGAGAATAAGGAACGATTTTTGCAGGATGGATAATCATCTTCAGAAAAAGCCTTGCGAGAGTCAGAGAAGTATGTTATTCTAACTGTAAATTTCAGGGATGAACGACGGAAGCACCGTCCAACAACCGCATCTGCGGTTATTGGACGGTGCTTTATTGCGTTCTTGAAAGGTTGTGATAAGGGTGGTTCCAGTTCGGCTTGTTCTGGCCGCTAGGGATGAGCAGTATATCGAGCCTTTTTTGCATTATGTCCGCCACAGCGAGTTTGACCGCCGCTTTTCCGTAACGGCTTTCAGCCGCGAGGATGCTTTCGTGCGGCATATGGAATCGAGCCGGCTTTACGCAGATGCCGTTTTGGCCGAGAAATCGTTTCTTGAAGCGTGGCTGGGTAGCGGGGAGACGCCCCAAGTTCCATATATTCATCTTGAGGAGGAGGGGACTGCGAAAGGTTGCGGAAAGAGCATTTCCAAGTATCAGCCGCTGCCTTTGCTTCTAACGGCGGTACTGGAATATGCGAGGGGAGGAGCCGCAGTCAGGGAGCCGGTGGATGGCAAGGCGCTTGTCGTCGGAGTATATTCCGCAGTAGGCGGATGCGGCAAGACAACGGTGGCCGCTCATCTTGTAAAGCAGCTTGCCGGAGAAGGCCGCAAGGTATTTTATCTGAATCTGGAAACGATCAGCAGCGGCATATTATCCGAAAATTCTTCTGTACAGGAAGGGCAGCATCGTACCCATGGCCTTGCCCGGCTTCTATACGACTTGAAGGCGGCGGGGGAGCGGGGCGAGCCTATAAATCAACCGGTCTCGTCTTATGCGTACAGGCATCCGGCCCTTGAAGGCGATACATTTGGGCCAGTGGACAATTTAAATGAAATGCTGGAAATGGAGTCCGGGGATACTGCTCGGCTGATTGATTTTATTGCGGACAGCGGACTTTATGATGTCATCGTCGCCGATGCCGATTCGTATCCTAATGCGCGAACGGAAACGGTGCTGGATCGTGCCGACAAGCTGGTCTGGCTGCTGGCCGACGAAGAGAATGTGGTGCGCAAGAGCGGA